>JAZQPB010000256.1:0-6609 GCA_045628165.1 Bacteroidales bacterium
GATACCGCGCTTCAGGTCGGTTGGGTTGGCACCGGCTGCCACGTTCTTCATACCAACGCTAACGATAGCCTGAGCAAGAACTGTAGCTGTTGTTGTACCGTCGCCGGCCAGGTCGTTGGTCTTTGAAGCAACCTCCTTAACGAGCTGTGCGCCCATGTTCATGAATGGGTCCTCGAGCTCAATCTCCTTGGCTACTGTTACGCCGTCCTTAGTGATGTGTGGAGCACCGAACTTCTTCTCGATTACCACGTTGCGGCCCTTAGGACCAAGTGTTGTCTTTACAGCGTTAGCCAACTCGTCAACGCCTTTCTTGAGCAAGTCTCTTGCCTCGATATCGTATTTAATTTCTTTTGCCATGATTTTTATAATTTTTGATTTTTGATTTTTAATTTTTGATTGCGCTCAATTTTTAATTTTTGATTTTTGATTGCTCTCAATATTTAAATCAAGAAATCTATTATTTGTTTTTTTTGTGTAGTTTTTCGATTTTTGAATCAAAAATCAAAAATCGAAAATCAAAAATGATTAGATAACTGCCAAAACATCGCTCTGGGTCATGATGAGGTACTCCCCACCGTCGAGTTCGATCTTTGTGCCGGCGTACTTGCCGTAGAGCACTACGTCGCCAACCTTGAGTTCCATGGCCTCGTCCTTTGTGCCGTTGCCGACAGCCATTACCTCGCCACGAAGAGGCTTCTCCTTAGCTGAATCTGGAATAAAGATTCCTGACTTTGTCTTTGTCTCAGCTTCCTGCACTTTTACTACTACTCTAGTGCCAAGAGGTCTAATGTTCAATGCCATTTTTATATGTGTTTTTAATATTGTTTTTATTTTAGGATTTATATTCCGAACACCAATTTATCACAATCTGTGCCAATCCGAAAATTGATGATTTTTATGAAATTTTGTCAGAGAGAATGTCAGTTTTATGTCAGTCATGATGACGGAATGGCAGAGGAGCGACGGTGTTGGGAAACAAAATTTTTGGATAATTCTTGATAATTTTTGTTATTTCGGATAGAGGATTTATATTTGCAACTAATAAAGCATCTTTTATTATGAACCGAGGAAAACACAAATGCGAGAGTCTCAAGAAGATCCGTCAGATGATTGCCGATAAGAACGGCATTGATTATCATACCACTGAGTGCAAATTTCAGGGAAACTGTTCCGGCACTTGTCCAAAATGCGAGGCTGAGCTCAGATATTTGGAATGTCAGCTGATGCGCAAGGAAGCTGCCGGCAAAAAAGTTGCCGTGGCCGGCCTTGCACTCGGAATCTCTCTGGTGGCATCGTGCGGACCGTCGAGGCCAGCGGAAACGCCATCAGCTCTGGAAGGCGATGTGACTAAGATTGTTGATACTATAGAGGTAGCTGATACGGCAAAAATCGACTCGATAATTTTTTGTCAGAATCCAGAGCCAGCTGCACCTCCAAAAGCTGAGGCCACCCAAACCAAGGCCCCGGTACAGTGGGAAGAAATTGAAGTACTGGAAGGTGATGTTAAACAGGTGGATGACATTCTTTGGCTGGATGATGGCGATGATTTCGAAGAAATAGTTCTCATTGAAGAGGAGGAAACAGATGATTTTATGGGAATTATTGTGGAAGATAACCCCGAGTTTCCCGGTGGCGAAGTTGCTTTTAGAAAATATTTACAAGATAATATTCAATATCCAATAACGGCCCTGGAAAATGATATCCAGGGCACAGTATATGTCCAGTTTGTGATTGATGCGGAAGGTAATGTGGTAAAGCCTGAAATTCTGCGCGGAGTAGATCCTTTGCTCGACAAGGAGGCTTTGAGGGTTGTAGGCTCATCTCCAAAGTGGAAGCCTGCGAAAATGGGAGGCAAGCCGGTAAGGGCAAGCCTAACAGTTCCCGTTAAATTCCAGCTGCCGGAATAGTGACAATTTTCACCACTCCTCAATCTTGCAGGTGTGCTTCTTGGTCTCGCGGTTGTAGCTGATGCCGACGAATCGCATATTGCCCTTGTATTGCTCAAGGTGGAGGTTGTATTTCTTGTCGTAAATCTGGCTTATGGCGGTCTCTGCCACGGTATCAACCTTTAGTTCTATGATGAGCGCGGGCTTCTGACATTTGTATGGAATGAAAACCAAGTCGGCGTAGCCCTTGCCTGTTGGGAGTTCCTGGTAAATGGTGTAGTAATCGTAAGCCGCAATAAAAGAGAGTTTTATTGCTGATCCGAAACAAGCCTCGTTGTTGTATTGCCAGTTGCTCATCACGAGGGAATGGCTGCGTTCCAATGAATCCGCCACCATTTGTTCCTCACCGTAAATTGTGGCTTCCAGCAATGTCTCTGACTCGCGGATTATCTGCGGAACCTGTCCGAAATTGTTGAGCCTTTTTACTGCCTTCATCCATTCGCGCCTTACCTCAAAGTTCGGGATATAGCAAGTCATGGCGTCGGAATTGTAGCCAAGATAACCCAAATGGATCAGGTAAGTGAAAACGTCGTCCTTGGAGTTGAAATCTGTCAAAGTGTTCAGATATTCCGACACGTCGAGCTTCACCTCCTGACCTGATATGATTTTGGCAAGGTCGTCGCGGATGCCCTCAAAATCCAACTTGATATAGTCGGTGATGGCGTCGAAACTTCCGGTGGTGGTTACATAGCTTTTTACGCAATGGTTTTTGATAGCCTGTATCACGGAATTTGCATTAAAAAGTTCTGTTCCATCAATAATATAACCATCGTACCAGCGCTTTACTTCTTGAAAATCAAGATTATGCTTTTTGCATAAATCCTCCACTTCCTGATATGTGAAGCCAATACACTCCTTGAATGCAAAGGCGTTCACCATTGTGTATTCTTCAAAGGTATTCAGCTTGCTCTGGATTCTGTCTCTAACGACAGGTAAAATGCCAGTGATGTATGCCAGCGAGATTGCAGGTTTAAGAGGTGAGTTCTTGAAAAGGGAAATAAGGAGTCCGAGGAATTCCTCGAAAATTTCCTTTCCCATTTTCTCCCTTACAAAGAAATCGTATTCGTCGATAAGGATTATGAAGGTCTGACCTGTTGCCTTGTAAACACTTGCTATACATTCGGCAATGGTGTTGCTATCAGAGAAATCCACGTCAGGAAATTCTTCAAAGAATTCCAATTTTATGGTAGAGTGCAATATGTTGAAGAATTCATCTTTTTTACCATATTCTATGGAATGCCAGAATCCATTGAAATCGAGTTGCAGAACATTATAGCTGTTCATATTTTTATGGAACTTCTCAATGTCCTTTTCGTCGGTGAGCTCACGGGCGATGCGCATTTGGGAAAACTGTTCCTTGGAATCACAGCCCTTGGAGTAATACGCCGAAATCATATTTTGGAGCATAGTTTTTCCAAATCTGCGTGCTCGCGACAGGCAGACAAAACGGCTTTCGGTGTCAACAGTCTGATTGAATACATTAATTGCCAAAGACTTGTCGACATACAATTTGGAATTGAAGGCACTCACAAAATTTGAATTGCCCGGATTTAGGTATAGTCCCATAGCAAAATCGATTTTTTAATTTCTGCAAAGATAAAATTTTCTAGCCAATTTTGCAACACTGCAAAACTTTTACCTCTCTATTTCCTTACTACTGCAAAATTTTCATTTACAGAGAACTGACGCTCGCCGTTCTTGGTGCGGATGGTGTAGGTTTTGCCTTTCTTAAGTTTGTTGCACGTGAACATTGATGCGCTGTTGTTGAACGTGAAAGGTATTTCCTTGCGGAAGATCACCTTATTGTCGCTGATGATTTCCACTGTCTCGCCCTTGGTCAATGTAAGTCCTGTAAAAACCACTGTAGGCTGCTTGGCGTTCTCTTCCGTGGGCACCGAAGGCAGTTCGCCCATGCCGGCGCCGATGGTGAACACTGTGCCTCCGCTTATTATTACGGGAGCATAGTCGCAGTCGATTCCTTCTTCGGGCGCACCCACATGGCTGAATGCGTAAACCTCTCCGCCACTTATTATTATGCCCGGATCAATATCCTTTTTGGCAGTGTCCTGAGGCATTGGCCCAAAGGCCGGGAATCCGCCCTCTATGTTGGCGTCCACGGCATCGTTGCAGTGGCTTTCGGCTATAACCATGCCGCCGTTGAAACAGATTGTGGCATTGGCGTTTATGGCGTCGTCTATGGCGTCTACCTTTACGTTGCCGCCGTTTATCACCACGCCCTTTTTGCCCTCTATGCCTTCGGCTCCGGCTGCTGATGTCTTGCAGTATACGTCGCCGCTGTTGATGGTTACGATTCCGCCAGACTTTATGGCCTTGGTGGTGGCTATGTATTTCTGCTTGAATCCGCCTTTCTGAGTCTCGTCGGGGTCGCCCGATTCGCCGAATCCGCCCATTCCGGGAAATCCGCCAAAGGCTCCGAAATCAGGCATCTTGCTGAAGTCGGGAGGATTGTCGCCCCAAGGTGGCTTGAAACCCTCGGGCATCTCGCCGAAAGGTGGAGGGAATGGGGGCATACCGCCACCAAATCCCAAATGGTTGGTGGTGTCCTTGCCAAGGTTGTTGCCCTCGGTTATTACGTTGAGTATCAGATCGCTAATCTTGATGTCGTCCTTTGCGTTTATGCCCTTGCATCCGTCGCCCTGGGCTATCACGTCCAGTTTTCCCTTGCCGCCCAGATGCAGCTTTCCCTTGGCCCAGATTACGGCCTGCTTGTTGTTGGCGGTGTCGGTGCAAGCTGATACGCACAGTGTGTTGGTGGTGCCCTTGGCTGCCTGTATCAGCACTCGCTTCTTGTTGTGGAGGCGGATGGGCGCGCCGTTGCTGCTTGTGAGACTAAGGCCCTCCAGGCGGATGGTGGTTTTGCCCTGAGACTTCAGCATCAGGCTCCCGTCTGGCGATGTGCCCTTCATGTTTATTATCAGCTCCTGGTCGGCAAGTTGGCTTTCTATCTCTATGCGGTTGCCGTCTTTTTTCACGGTTACACCGGGGCAGGGGGCTGATACTTCTGATTCTGAGCCCGAGTAAATGATGCTGACTTTCTGGGCGTTGCCTACGCAGCTTGTAAGGCATGCCACAAACATCAGGAATAGAAAAATATTACGTTTCATTGTGTTGATGTGATTGTAGTTTTTTATTGATGTGCAAATTTACTAAATCATTTATTAGCTTATTCGCTTTAAAGATAATTTAACTTTTTTCTGAGGCATCAGAAAACGCCCCGGCATACGAAAATCACTTATTCCCGCAAAAAAAGTTTTTCGTTTTTCGCAAAAAAGCATATATTAGCACCCCGAAAACAAACCATTTAAAAACATACAAAAATGACTAAGATAAAAGTAGCAATTGTAGGATACGGCAACATTGGCAAGTATTCTCTCGAGGCTGTAAAGGCAGCAAAGGATATGGAACTCGTAGGCGTGGTTCGCAGAAAAGAGTCTGTAGGCAAGAAGTCACCTGAGCTTGAGGGCGTTAAGGTGGTAGCCGACATCGACGAGCTTGGCAAGGTGGATGTAGCCATCCTCGCTCTTCCTTCAAGAGAGATTCCTGTTGCTGCCCCAGCTCTCATGGCAAAGGGTATCTGCACAGTTGACAGTTTCGATATTCACGGTCAGGACATCCTCGACCTCTACAAGAACCTCGACGCAGCCGGCAAGAAGTCGGGCGCCAAGGCCATCATCTCGGCTGGTTGGGATCCAGGTACAGACTCTGTAATCCGTACACTCCTTATTTCTATGGCTCCTAAGGGCATCAGCTACACCAACTTCGGACCTGGCATGAGCATGGGTCACTCGGTAGTAGCCCGCAGCAAGGCCGGTGTTAAGGACGCTCTCTCTATGACAATTCCTCTCGGCACTTCGGTACACCGCCGCGATGTTTACGTAGAGCTGGAGGACGGCGCTGATTTCAAGGCCGTAGAGTCTGCCATCAAGTCTGATTCATACTTCTGCAACGATGATACACACGTTCATCAGGTTCCATGCGTAGCCGACCTCCGCGATATGGGTCACGGCGTATTGCTCGAGCGCAAGGGTGTTTCCGGCGCTACTCAGAACCAGCGTTTCCAGTTCACAATGCAGATCAACAATCCTGCACTCACTGGTCAGGTTCTCGCATCTTGCGCACGCGCAGTTGTTAAGCAGCAGCCTGGCTGCTACACATTGCCACAGATTGCTCCTTACGATCTCGTAGATATCGACCTCGAGGAGTTCATCCTCCACACTGTGTAATCGAATAAAAGATTAAACGAATATAAGAATAAAAAGGTCTATGGGTCAATTTGCAGGATGAAACATAATCTATAATTCATAAAATCAATATGTTACAAGGTTTGAAAACTTTCAGCGAAAAAATGAGGTTTTCAAATGCTCAATAGGTCAAATTGCAGGATATTGGGTTAATTCACTGATATATTTATTTTTACGAGGATTTAAAACCTCAAAAATAAGTTAAAGTGAACAAAAGCAAATGTCCTGTATGCGGATCCGGTCATACAGTAAAAAATGGACAAAGAAATGGAGTTCAGACCTATAAATGCAAGGATTGTCGAGCTCAGTTTCGAAACAGCAAATTGCCGTCTGATGATAAGGTATGGCAATTTTATCAAGAAAACAAACAGACTATATCAGAGTTGTCGGTATCCTTAAGG
>JAZQPB010000257.1:0-2694 GCA_045628165.1 Bacteroidales bacterium
TAGCCAATCTCGGTAAATTCGTCCTTGGTGCTTGCCGACAGCGATACGCCGTTGCATACTATTTTTCTCAGCAGCTCCTTCAGCTCGGGAAAATCGTTCATTTTCTTCAGGAAACTGTTGCAGAGATTGTCGGTGCGGTCGTTGATAATCTCCTTTGCGGCGTTGTTTATGCCCTCGCGGTCCCAGGAGAGTTTGTTGGCGTCTATCAGATAGCAAATCCTCGATACAAAATAAGGGTAGCCTGATGTCCATTCGTGGATATATTCAGCGGCGGCCACCTCGTCGAAATCAAGATTGTGGTCAGCCTTGTATTCCTGCAACATACGCGCAATTCCCTCTTTGGGGAGGCTCATATCAGTATTGAAAGAGAGCGCGATGTTCCAGGGTGAGGTTGGGTGAACTCCGGCAAGAATCACGGAAAGAAAGGTGGGAGATTTTTCTCTTGCGAGGTAAAGGTTTCTTAGTAAACCGAGGAATTTTGCGAAATTGTCATAATTGCCTGCCTGATCTACTTCGTCAATTATCAAGACTATCGATTTGTCGATAGAGCAAATTTCATTCACAAAGTCCATAAAATCCAAAAAGGAAATCTCTTTTTGAGAGGCCAGCTCAGATATCATTGCCTTGATTTCGGGGCTGATGTTTGGCATAACCATTGATTTGCGTTTCATCAGTTTCACAACCAATGACAACACTTTGGAATACGATTCAAAATGTGCGTCGTCCATACCCTCAAAACTTAATGAAAACACGCACATTCCCTCCGCCGTAAGTTTCTCTGACAATAATACAAGTGTTGTGGTCTTGCCATACTGACGGCCTCGGTTTATGGTGAAATATGTGCCTTGGCGCACCCATACGCAGGCTTCCTCCACCTGTCGGGAGATGTCAACCATATAATGCTTGGAGGGAATACATATTCCCGTTGTGTTGAATCTTTTCATATTGAGGATAAATTTTCTGCAAATATAATCAAAAAATACATTTCTTTTGCATTTCCCGAAAAGATTTTCTAATTTTGCTTTGTAGTATAAATTTTAAATTCAGGATACCATCAAGCAATGAAAAAAATAATATCATTAATCGCCGGCGTAGCTATGTTTTTTTCAGCTAATGCGCAGAATTCAGTTATATCAGCTGATACCATAACAATCTCTTTCACAGGCGACTGCACTCTTGGCGAGTACAAAGGGCAGGGTGCCGGAAACCAGTTCAAGGACTACTATAACAGCAAAGGGCCTGACTATTTCTTTGCCAACGTCAAGCACATTTTCGAGCAGGACGATGTAACCTTCATCAACCTTGAGGGTCCGCTCACAGACTACAAGCAAGTAGCAGAGAAGACCTTCCCGATAAAGGGCGACGTTAGAAACATAAACTGCCTTACAAACTCTTCAATCGAGATGTGCAATATCGCCAACAACCATACCCTCGATTGCGGCGAGAAGGGCGTTCAGCAGACCAAGCAACTCCTTGACAGCGTTGGAATTGGAGTCTGCGGATACGACAACGTTGGCCTCGTGGAGGTTCACGGCAAAAAGATCGCTTTCCTCGGCTACAACTGCCTCCGTGGCTACCTTACAAAACAGGTATCAGCTGATATACAAACCGCCAAGACCAAGGCCGACATCGTGATCGTGCAGTTCCATTGGGGCGAGGAGTCCAAGAATTTCCCGAACTCTCAGCAGAAGGCGATGGGCCACGCCGCCATTGACGCCGGCGCCGATTTCGTGGTCGGCAACCATCCCCACGTGATGCAGGGAATCGAGACCTACAAGGGCAAGACAATCCTCTACAGCCTCGGCAATTTCTGTTTCGGAGCCAACAAGAATTCCCGCGACAAGGATACGTTTATCTACGTACAGCGTTTTTTGGTATCAGCTGATGGCAAAATATCTTACGGCCCAGCTGATATAATCCCATGTAGGATTTCGTCGGTAACCACCAGCAACAATTTCCAGCCCACACCGCTTGAGGGCGCCGATTACGACCGCGTAATCAACAGACTGAAGAGTTACAAGCAGTAGGATACTCAACTTTCGCAAGTTAATAATTACTATTCTCTAAGAGGTTAAGAGAATTGATTAAATAATTTGACTAACATTACCAATTATTACAAAAAAATATGAAGACATTCACTAAATGTGCTGTAGCACTGGGAGTTGCGGGGGCAATGGTGGCCTGTGGCTCCAATAGCGGAGAGCAGACAATCGATCAGAAAATCGACGCTCTCTACAATAAGATGAGTCAGGAGGAGCGCATTGCTCAGCTCCACTCAGTATATCTTCCTCAGTTTTTCGACGAGAACGGCAAACTCGATGAGGCCAAGTGCAAGGAACTGATTCCCAACGGTGTAGGACAGTTTGCCCAGTACGCGCTCAACAACCGCGCCACTGCCGACCAGCTCCGCGACCAGGTGGCCCAGATGCAGGATTGGCTGATGAAAAACACTCCAAACGGAATTCCAGCCATTTTCCACGAGGAGGTTCTCTCGGGCTTTGACAGCTACGACGCCACAATCTATCCTCAGCAGATAGGTCAGGCCTGCTCCTTCAATACCGAGCTCGCCGAGGAGAAGACATATCAGACCGCTACCGGAATGCGCAAGAGCGGCGGATTTATGGCCCTCTCGCCAATGGTGGACGTGGTGCGCGAAGTCGGAGTCCAAGCGGGCTTAGGAAGACAACAATGGGC
>JAZQPB010000258.1:0-4399 GCA_045628165.1 Bacteroidales bacterium
CGCTTGGCCTCCGACTTGTGGATTTCAGCTGTTTCATCAGGTCGGTCAGCTTGTCGGTCATGGTGGCAAAAGCGTCCTCAAGCAAATATATCTCGCCCTCAAAGTTGTTGTGCTTAACATCGTTTACGAGATCGGCATCAGCAATTTTCTTAGCCACATCCACAAGTTGAGTTGTCGGCCTTACTATGGTCTGATCCATGTTGTTTACGGCAATTCCGCCAAAGATGAGAGTGAACAGAAGTCCGGCGGCAACCACCCAGAAGAGTTTCTGAATTTTTGAGTGGATTTCGGAGCAGAACTCGTCGCAACGCTTGTTCGAAATATCCTGAAGGTGGTTTACCTTCGATATCATCAGCTCACGAGTCTCGGCGCTGCGTGCCTTGCCGAGGGCTATTGCTGTGTAGTCCTTGAGGAATCCGCTGGCATGAGCGATATACTCGTCGCGGATGGCGACAATCTGCTTCAGCTTGGCCGACTCGTCACCGGCAAGCAGAGGTTTGGCCTCGTTGTGAGTCTGTATCAGCTGGGCAATATATTTGTTGCGGATCTCGTCGTTCTGGAGATTATCGCCCGTGGTGCAGAGATACGGGAGATAGATTGACGAAGTCAATGGAACAAGGGCCTTGGTATAGTTGGAGGCCGCCTGCTTGTTGCCCTGAGCCTGATATGCAAGCGCTTTCTGCTTTACAGCGGCCACAAGCTCGTTTGACAGTTTGCCGTAGTCCTCCATATTCTTGGTGAGACCTGCCATCGTGGCGGCGGCGCCCTTGGCTCCGTCGGTCAGCTGCCTGGAGCGCGCAATGGCGGTTGTAAATGCGTTGTCGAGATCGGTATAAGCCTCCAGAAGCTCAGGGTCGGAGTTGGTGCCGGCATCGATAATCAATTTGATTTCAGCTGACTTGTCCAAAACTCCCTTGATCACCTTTTCTGCGTCATTGGTTTTTCCAGCCGAGCCCACAATGGTATTTAGGGCAACGCCGATTTTGTCTTCAAGCTCGTTGCATCCGTTGGATATCGCAATGTACTTTTGGGAAAGTTCAGTTGCCGAATTGTACATCTTTACGATATTTGAGATGGATACAATTGTGGCTATAAGAATGGGAAGCTCCACGAAGATAACCGCCATCAGGAGTCGCTTCGAGAGTTTCATGTTGTGGTAATATTTTTTTTCCATAAGGTTGTGAGTTTTTTATTTAGGTAGCTAATATAATACAATAAATGAACCGAAACCAAATTTTAAGTAAAAAAATTATCAGCTGAAATGCAAAAAAAATCCCACAGGCTTGTTTTCTGTCGCTAACGACACAAAACAACCTATGGGACTTTATAATTGTTTCTATTAAAAAATTTAATGAATTTTGTATTCTATGTTCTCTTCCTTGAGTTTCTGGATTAGGGCGTTATCAATCTTCACTCTGTGAGACCTCGAATGCATCTTTACCTGAATATTGGTCTTGGGGTCGCAGAAGGTGAACTCAAGGAGCTGATCGCCCTTGTGGTCGCCAAGACTGTTCAGGAACTTCATCGTGCTGGGAGTGAGGTCGTTGATGGGCAGATTGATCATGATGCCCTTCAGCATCTGATCCTTCATCTCGGAAAGAAGCTCCATGCTCTGGATGTTGAAATCCAGCTCTTCGGGATTGTTCCATTTTGGCTGGGCTTTTCCCTTGATGAGCACGGCCCATCCCACGGTGAAATACTTCTTGTAGTCAAGATAGGTTTTGCCGAAGAATGCAAAACGGTACTGACCGTCGAAATCCTCCACTGTAACGAAACCGAAAGGCTTTCCGGTCTTGCCGGTGCGCTCCTCCACGGCGGTGATGATTCCGGCGCACTTAACCTCGCGACCGTTTATCTCCTGAAGATTCTCAAGCTCAGAGAGTTTGGTGTTGCAGTAGTTCTCTATCTCCAGCCTGTAGCCGTCGAGAGGGTGAGCTGATAGGTAAATTCCTACGAGGTCCTTCTCCTTGTTGAGGCGCACAAGGTCGCCCCACTCCTCGCATGGAGTAGGCGCAGGCTTCTTAACCTCCACCTTCACCACATCGCCGAAGAGCGAGTTCTGAACCTGAGCCGCGCCCTGCTGAATCTTCTGTCCGTATTTGCTGAGAGCCTCCACGAATGTCATTGTAGGATCGCTTTCAGCTGGCTCCAAAAACTGAGATCTGTTGATGCCCGAGATGCTGTCGAAAGCTCCTGCAAGCGCCAGATTCTCCAATGTGCGGCGGTTTACCTGCGAGAGGTTTACTCTCTCGGCAAAATCGAACAAGTCCTTGAAAGGACCGTTTTTCTCGCGCTCGGTTACAATGGCCTCCACAGCGCCCTCGCCTACTCCCTTGATTCCGCCGAGACCGAAACGGATGCTGTTGTCGGAACCTACAGTAAAGTTGAGCTCCGATTCGTTTACATCAGGACCCTTAACGGCTATCTTCATGGCCTTGCACTCTTCCATAAACTTCTGAACCTCAGTGATTGTGTCCTTGCTTATGGTAAGGTTGGCTGCCAGATATTCGGCCGGGAAGTGAGCCTTGAGGTATCCAGTCTGATACGCAACCCAGGCGTAGCAGGCGGCGTGGGATTTGTTGAACGCGTAGGATGCACACGCCTCCCAGTCTTTCCAGATTTTCTCCAAAGTCTCGCGGAGCTTGTCGTCGCTCATCTCCTCCTTCAGGCCGTCGCGGATGTTTGGGTTCTTCATCGCGCCCTCTATGAATTTTGGTTTCAGCTGCTC
Organism: Bacteroidales bacterium; assembly: GCA_045628165.1. Lineage (GTDB taxonomy): Bacteria > Bacteroidota > Bacteroidia > Bacteroidales > UBA3824 > UBA3824. The sequence goes on from JAZQPB010000258.1 coordinate 2,729, forward strand.
CAGCATGGCGAAAATCTTCTTACCCATCGCCTTACGCAGAGAGTCGGACTGGCCACGGGTAAAGCCAGCTAATAGGCGCGACAAGAGCATCACCTGCTCCTGATAAACCGTAACTCCGTAGCTGTCACCGAGATACTTCTCCATAATCGGGAGGTCGTACTTGATTTCCTCGCGTCCGTGCTTACGGTTGATGAAGGTAGGAATATACGCGATTGGGCCCGGACGATAGAGGGCGTTCATCGCGATGAGGTCGGTGATAACGGAAGGTTTCAGCTCCCTGAGATATTTCTGCATACCGGGCGATTCGAACTGGAACACGCCGATAGTGCGGCCCTCGCCGAAGAGCTTGTAAGTGAGTTCGTCGTCGAGCGGAATGTGGTCGATATCCACATCTATGCCTTTCGACTTCTTCACGTTCTGTATAGTGGTCTTGATGAGGGTAAGGGTAATGAGTCCGAGGAAGTCCATCTTGATGAGTCCCACGCTCTCGATTACGTGGCCGTCGTACTGTGTAACAAGCACATCACGGTCGGTTTCCTTGTCCTTGACCGTACACATGGGCGCAAAGTTGGTAAGGTCATCAGCTCCAATAATCACACCGCAGGCATGGATACCGATCTGACGGTTGGTGTCCTCAAGCTGTTCGGCATACTCGCACATCGTGGAGATGTTTCTGTCGTCGGAATAGCGGGCCTCCTTGAGCTCGGGAATGTACTTGAAACAGTTTTTGAGCTTTACCTTTGGCGGTTTCTTGCCCGACGATCCGAATGTCTTGCCGGTCTCGGGGTCTATGATATCATCAAATTTATCCGGAACAAGTTTCTTCAATCGGTTCACCTCGTCGAGCGGAACCTTCTGAACACGAGCCACATCTGCAAGGGCCGATTTTGTGGCCATGGTGCCGTATGTGATGATACGCGCCACCTTTTCGGCGCCGTATTTCTTGGTAACCCATTCGATGATTTTTCCCGTATCCTCAAAGTCCACATCAATATCGGGGAGCGATATACGGTCAGGATTCAGGAATCGCTCAAACAGAAGATCGTATGTAAGCGGGTCGATATCAGTAATCTTGAGACAGTAAGCCACAACAGAGCCGGCGGCTGAACCACGGCCCGGACCTACAAACATTCCGAGCTCCTGACGGGCTGCGCGGATGTAGTCCTGCACGATGAGGAAGTATCCCGGGAAACCCATGGTTTTCATGATGTAGAGCTCAAAGATTATCTGGTCCTTGGCCTTCTGCTCCAATTCCACATCGTAGCCGTTGATTTCGGCATTCCAGGTGAGCTTGGCACCGTAACGCATTGCCGCGCCCTCCCAGGCCAGCTTGTTGAGGTAATCGGCCTCCAGCTTTATTCGGTAAAGTTTCTCGTAACCGCCCAGACGCTTGATTTTGGCGTCGGCGTCCTCCTTCGAGAGCACTTCGTTGCCTTTCTCATCGCGGGTAAACTCGTTGAAGAGGTCCTCGTCGGTGAAACGCTGACGGTACTGCTCCTCGGTGCCGAACTCGGCCGGAATATCGTATTTAGGCATGATAGGACCGCTGTCGATGGAATACACCTCCACCTTGTCGGCTATCTCGAGAGTGTTGCTGAGAGCCTCGGGGATGTCGGAGAAAATGGCCTCCATCTCGTCGGGAGTCTTCAGCCATTCCTGCTTGGTGTACAT
>JAZQPB010000259.1:0-2052 GCA_045628165.1 Bacteroidales bacterium
ATCTACAACGACGACAATGTGGCCCACTCATGCGACCTCACGATAGACGGCTATACCAAAACCGTAAACATAGAGGCCCACAAGAGCGCCGTGGTGAAAACCGATATAGAGACCAAAACAAGCGATCTCTGGTCGCCTGAAAATCCCAAACTCTCCACACTGGAATTCAAGCTTACGGGCAAGGGTTTCGAAAAAACCGTGCGCACCGTGAAATACGCCGCAAGGGAATTCAAGTATTCAGCTGATAAGGGACTTACACTGAACGGACAGCCGATAATACTGAACGGCGCCTGCGTACACCACGACAACGGAATCCTCGGTGCCATGGGTTTTGGCGCAGCTGATGTGAAAAAAGTAAAGCTGCTGAAGGAAGGCGGATTCAATGCCGTGCGCACATCGCACAATCCTCCATCGCCATACTTCCTGAGCGCGTGCGACAGCCTGGGTCTCATAGTAATAGACGAGGCTTTCGACGGATGGAGAACCGCCAAGAATCCTCACGACTACTCCGAAATCATAGACTCATGCTGGCGCGACGACCTCGCCAAGATGATACTCCGCGACCGCAGCCATCCTTCAATATTCTGCTGGAGCATCGGCAACGAGATTCTGGAGCGCAAGTCCGACAGCGCAGTGGTACTGGCCCACGAGATGCACGAGCACATCATGACAATGGACAACACACGCCCCGTAACTCAGGCCCTCGCCTCATGGGACAGCGACTGGGACATCTACGACCCACTGGCCGCCGAGCACGAGATCATAGGATACAATTATCTGATCCACAAGGCTGAGGACGACCACAAGCGCGTGCCAAACAGAGTAATAATGCAGACCGAATCGTTCCCCAGGGACGCCTACAACAACTACAAGGCCGTAATAGACCACAGCTACGTACTCGGCGACTTTGTATGGACCGGCATCGACTATCTGGGCGAATCGGGCATAGGACGATACTTCTATGAGGGTGAGACCGAGGGCGAATCGTGGATGGCCGATATGTATCCATGGCACGGCGCATACTGCGGCGATATCGACATCACAGGCTGGAGAAAACCCATCTCTCACTACAGGTCGATGCTCTGGAACAAGGACGGCGAACAGCTCTACATGGCTGTACGCGAGCCAAACGGTTTTATAGGAAACGTGAAAACCACCATGTGGTCGGTATGGCCCACATGGGAATCGTGGACATGGGACGGCATGGAAGGCAAGGAAGTAGAGGTAGAGGTAATAAGCAGATATCCGAAAGTACAGCTCTTCCTGAACGGCAAGATGCTGGAGGAGAAGACCGTGGGCGACGACCTGAAGGCTGTGTTCAAGGTTAAGTATCAGCCGGGCGTGATTACCGCCAAGGGTTTCATGGACGGCAAGAAGAAGGCAGCTGAGGAGGTCTCACTTAAGACCGCCGGCAAGCCTTACAGCGTAAAACTCGAATCAGAGAGAATTTCCACTCCTACCGACACTCTGGTAATATACACCGCCACCGTTGTGGACAAGAACGGCAACTTCTGCCCCAATGCCAACAACGAGATTACCTTTATCCCCGGCAACGAGCCTTACTGCCAGTTTATTGGAACAGGAAGCGCCGACCTCAAGGACGGCACTCCTCTAACATCGCTGAAGCGCAAAGCATGGAGAGGCCGTGCTCAGGCTATCTTCAGAGTATATGAGAACAAGGAAATCAAAGTAAACGCAAGCATGGTTTCGGAATAGCGGAATAGATATTTCCCCGAAACCACATTATACAAGAAAAGGCGTGGTCCATAAAAATACGGGCCACGCCTTTTTTATATAACGGGATTCAAGATTACGCCGTGATTAGAAATTTGCCTTGAAGCCTATCATGAATCTCCTGCCGCTCTGTGGAATAAACGAGAAATCGTAATACTCCTCGTTGAAGAGGTTGGTGCAGTTCACATAGAATGAGAAATGGCTTACATCGTATTTGATGCCAGCATCCACTATCGAATAAGGCTCGTTGGCATCGCCCACGCGGTCGCAGTAGCGGTAGCTGGCGGTGATACCGAGACAAGTCGGAGGCCAAGCGGT
>JAZQPB010000260.1:0-9996 GCA_045628165.1 Bacteroidales bacterium
TCAATTAAAGCATAGTGATCTTTTTTTACAAAAAATACTTGTCCCTTCAGATATTCGTAATGTCTCAATTTATCAATGGACCTATTGTTTAAAAAGTGTTTGTCTATATCATTCTGGTCAACATAATTAACCTCCTTGTTGCCATCTATGACATATAAATACTTAAGTTTACCATCAATCCATTCATAATCATAAATTGTAGCAGGATAGTAATTGTTATATATGATTTTGGATTGGTCAATTATGTTATTGGCTTCAATGTATTGTGTTCCGACAAATCTATAGTCGTTTTTGCATCTATCTAACCAGAATTCAGTATCGTTTTTCACCATAGTGACATAATCAGAAGAAGTGCATATATCTTGCAAAACAATGCCAGCTCCATAATGAATTTCTGATTGGTTGTTCGCATTAATGTAAGACCACTCAATAGTTAATACGTTTCCATTGATAAGCCAATTGGATACTGTAATTGGATAAAATCGTTTAGCTATTATTTTATTTGGATTAATATTGTCCAGTTTATTAGCATCGATAAAGTTACACTTGGATACAAGCTTTGCGTAAAAATCATTTCCCCATTTTATGGTTCGTTCATAATCTGAGCGTGTACAAAAGGCTCTTTCTATCGTTGCTATATCAATTGCATTATATTCATTATCAACGCCAACAACATAGAATGAAAGGCATAGTTTACCTTGGTCATTTGTAAATGGTACTTGTAGCTCAATAGGTAAAAATTTGCCGTGTATGACATAGTCTCCGTATTTTGAACAATTTATTTTTTGAGCATCAACATACTTATATTTGTCGATATAATTGGTTTTTATGTAATTGTAGTTTCCTGCAATATTAGACCAATCAAACGATTTTTTGTCGTTTTGAATACAACAATAATATAAAATATTTGACCCCACGGATTTTAGCAAAATGAAATGGATATTATCTACTATTTCATTTCCTTCATAGCTGTACACAGTTGCTTGTGTGTTTAAGTCAGAATAATTCTCTTCATATTTTTTATCTTTTGCAATGCACTTGAGTTTCCCTTTAGCGTTTTTTACAAAAATAAAGTTTGGGTCGGGTTTGGCATAAAAGAATACTTGACCACCAAAGTCGTCAATACTCCTAAATTTCCATTTCTCTTGACTGTATATTACATTAGCCAAGAGAAACGTCATTAATAATAACATTAATACTTTCTTCATCTATACATAAAAAAATAGGCGGAACTGTCCAACGCAATTCCGTCTCACGGGCTCACCGCCAAGTATGCCCTCACCTATAGACAAAGCGCGAACAGTCCACGCCTATGTGAATAGACGTGAACCTTCATTGCCTGTCCTCTAAGGTGAATCGATTGGCGGTGATTCGTGAAACGAGAACAAGAAACTAATAAAGTTCTATATTTTTATGTTGAACAGCCACGCATTGTTTAACAATTGTGTTAACTCTCTTCTGTGAGGGGCTCAGATTTGTAAGTCTGTGCGTTTCCTCGGGTTGCGTTGCTGGTTTGTTTTTTTCTTACTTTCTTTGGTTTTTATTGATTAATAATAGTGTTGTCTGTGGCGGAAATCACATAACTCGTATGCTGATTCCCGGTGCTAATGTATAAATTATTTAATATAACTGCAAAAATGATGCAATTATTTTTCTTTTTCTTATAATCCCTTTATGTTCTTAAATAAGATTAAGTGTTAAAATCCTTCCAATCAGATTTTTAGCCTTGCTTTTGTCCGTTTTCCCAACCTATTTTCGGGTACTTTTGTCCGTTTTTCCAAGATTTATAATTTTACTTTACCTCGTTTTGATGCAATTTCTTCTCCATCGCATCCCTTATTGCCTGAGTGTCCAGCCATTTGGGGGATCTCAGGTAGAGCAGGAACGACGATCCGCGTACTATCAGTTCCAGGCACATTGCTATCCAGACGCCCACGAGGCCCATTGTCTGAGCCATCAGCATTGCCATCGGGATGCGGACAAGCCACATTGACACCATATTGATGATGTTGGGCATCAGACTGTTGCCCGCGCCCACGTAAACGCCGTAGCATACTATCGCGGCGCCGAAGAATGGCTCGGCGAAGGCTTCTATCCTCAGGATTTTGGCGCCAAGCTCCACAATCTCGTCCACGGGCGTGAGAAGTCCCATCATGAAATCCGCCGTCAGGTACATAATCACCGACATAAAAGTGAGCACTATCATGCCCGAGAGCACCGTTATCTTGGCGAAACTCCTTGCCAGGGCCTTGCGTCCCGCGCCCACGCACTGACCTATCAGTGTGGTGGCCGCGTCGCTGATTCCGTAGCCGGGCATATAGCAGATTCCCTCTATCGTAATTGCCAGTGTGTCAGCCGATATGCTCACATTTCCCAGTGGCGCCACTATTGAGACTACTATCGTGCTTGCGAGGGCCATTATGGAGCGTTCCAGACCTATGGGAACTGATATTTTGAGGGCCGACCTCGTGACGCCTCCCTGTGGACGGAACGACCCTGTCTCGCCGTAGATCTTGAGTTCGCGGCTCCTGAATATCAGGTAATAAGTCATTATCAGCGAGATTATTATGAACGCCAATGTGCTTCCGAGGGCCGCGCCTGCCACTCCGAGTCCGGCTCCGGGCAGTGTGATGTAGGAGCCCATAAAAGAGACTTCCCTTGTTGGGTATATCAGGAAGAAATTCAGCACCACGTCCAGCAGGCACATTATCACATTCAGGATACTCGGGAACTTTACATTTCCAGCGCTCCTCAGCATGCTTGCCGATAGGTAGTTGAGCTGGAAAAACGGGATTCCCGCGCAGAAAATCATGAAATATTCGGTGGACAGCGGACATATATCCTCGCCGCCATTCAGCCAGTGAGGAAGCATTCCGCTGATGGACACGCCGATAGCCGCAAGGAATATTCCCCACGCAAGGCACACGCTCAGGGCCTGACGCAGAATGTCGCGCGCCCCGTGATTGTCGCTCGCGCCTATCCTGTGGGCCACCAATACGGCAAATCCGGACACAATGCTCTCTGCCAAACCACCTATCAGCCAAGTACTTGTGCTTACAAGCCCCACCGCGGCCGAATGTTCGGCGCCCAGATGTCCCACCATGGATGCGTCGATGTATTGCATCAGTATGAAGGATATCTGTGCCATTATAGCCGGCATGGATAGTTTGGCTGTAAGGCTAATCTGCTGTCTGGTAGATAGTTCGCCCCCATTGCGGATGGCCTCGAGTAATTGGTCCTGGCTGTTTTTCATCTACCTGATATCGTCGATATTGTAAGGGGTCTCCTGATATACAAAATAATTGAGCCAGTTGTTGAAGATGAGGTTTCCCGTGCTTCGCCATCTTACTATCGGCTGGAAATCAGGGTCGTCGTAAGGGTAGTAGTTTTTGGGAATGTCGATGTGCAGACCTTTCTGGAGGTCGCGCTTGTATTCGGTATCGAGGGTCAGGGCGTTGTACTCGGCGTGGCCTGTCAGGAAAAGTTCCCTTCCTCCCTGAGCCATAAGCATATAGATTCCCGCGTCCTTGCTCGATGCAAGAACCTTGAGGTCAGGCACTTTGGCAATGTCCTCCTCCTTAATCTCGGTGTGGCGGCTGTGTGGCACGTAGAATACGTCGTCGAAGCCGCGGAAAATCGGGTTTAGCGGATCCAATACCGTGTGCTGGAATACTCCGAACACCTTGGCATCGGTATCGTACTTTGGCACACCGTAATAGTGGTAGAGTGCGGCGCAGGCTCCCCAGCAGATAAACATTTTGGCGGTTACGTTTTCCTTGGCCCAGTCGAAAACCTCCTTGAGCTCGGGCCAGTATGTAACGTCCTCGTAGGCAAGTTGTTCCACGGGTGCGCCGGTTATTATGAGGCCGTCGTACTTGCGTCGGCGTATCTCGTCGAACCCTATGTAGAACTGCTGCATGTGCTCTATCGGGGTGTTCTTGGATGTGTGGCTCTCCAACTTTATGAAATCGATGTTTATCTGAAGCGGCGAGTTGCTCAGCAGCCTCAGCATATCGGTCTCGGTGGTTATCTTAATGGGCATCAGGTTCAGGATGGCCAGTTTCAATGGTCTGATATCCTGAGCGTTGGCCCTTGAATGGTCGATTACGAAAATGTTCTCTTTCTTCAGCAATTCGATTGCTGGCAGCTGGTCTGGTATTGTAAGTGGCATAATTTTTTTAATCCCTTTGTTTTTAGTTCGCAAAGATAATAAATTTTTTTCGGAAAGATGATGCTGGGAAAAGTTTTTTCTCAGTTACTATCTTCCCTTCTCAAACAAGTCGTCTGCCACCACGTTGCACCTGATCATGGAGGCGTTCTCGTTGTCGGCTAAGCCCTTGGCGGTAATCATGGTGGGGTAGAATGTGTAGTTAGACTTCTTGGAAAGCTGTTCGTCGAGGGATTCTATGCGCGATTCTATGTGGGCCATGTAGTCGTCGTCGATGCGGAATTTCTTGTCGGAGTATTTCATCTCGCAAACGTAAATGTAGCCCTCAGGACGCTCTATCAGAAGGTCAATCTGGGCGCCCCGCGATTTGGCGTCGGCCTTCTTGCTCCACGAGCACACGTTACATTGCACTCCGCTTATTCCCAACGCGCTCTTTATCTGGTCGATATGGCGCAGACACACTTGCTCGAATGCGTAGCCCTGCCACGAGGCTCGTGTCTGGTCTTTCAGCGACGACCAGAAATGCGGGTTCTGACTCTTGTTGCCTGCCATGAATCTTAGGTAGAAGAGCGTGAACATATCAGTGAGCTGATAAATGGTGTCGCGCTGGCTTTTTCCGATGGCCGCGTAGCTTCGTACGAAATCGCAGTTGCAGAGGTTTTCCAATATCTCCGTGAGCGTGCCGTTGGTACTTATTTTCAATTCGTCCAATATTTCCTGACGGGTAAGTCCTTTCAGTTTGGATCCTAAAACGGCAAGCACTCTCTTGTAGGCCTGTGAGTCGTTGAAGAGTGTTCGCATCATGAAGTCGAACTCCATTTTAAGCTCCGAGTTGTCGTTGAAAAATAGCTTGTCGAAATTCTCCACCAATCCCAATGACGGATCCACCATATCGAGATAGAATGGTATTCCTCCCAGTGCCATGTAGCATTGCAGGATTATGTCGCGTTTCCATCTGAATCCGCGGTTTTTGAAGAATTCCTCTGTCTCGCCCAATGTGAACGGCCTCAGATATATACGCCTTGTAACTCTGTTGTGGAGACCTCCCTTGTCGCCGAAAAGCTTGCTGATAATCCATGTGGTGCTCGATCCGCATACTATCATCTTCAGACGGTCCTGAGTGGCTCCCCACATGTTCCAAAATGCCTCGAAGGCTCTCAGAAAGTTGGATTTGTGGGCGTCGAACCATGGCAGCTCGTCCATGAAAACCACGATTTTCCTCTTTTTTAGAGTCTTGAGGTAGTTTTTCAGGAGGTCGAACGCCTCGAACCAGTTGTTTGGTTTTGGGATATATGTCTTGGTGTATGTAGATAGCTGATACGCAAACCTTTCCAGTTGCTCGTTGGTCTCAATGCCGTATATTCCAGATACATAGAAATCGAATTTCTCGTCAAAATACTTCTTGATGAGATATGTTTTTCCCACGCGTCGGCGTCCATATACGGCTATCAGCTCGGCTTTGGGTGAGTCGATGCATTGTTTTAGCGTTTTTTGTTCGGCTTTTCTGCCCACAAGATTTGTCTTTGTTGCCATACCTAAGTGCTTGATTATGGGCGCAAGTTACAAAAAATATTTCAATATTCCATCGCCACAACTATATTTTTTTACTATTTGCGGCGAAGTAATAATTTTATTGTATCGCCACAAGTATCTGTTTTTGTATACTTGTGGCGATATAATAATTCGTAAAAACCTTATTCTAAGTATTTGTAATGCGTTTTTGTGAATAAAAAATGATGGAAAAAAGTAGTGTTTTTTTTGATGAGATTGCAGATAATCGTCAATTAGTAGCAGTCCATTGTTTTTTTTAAACTTTTTGTCCATTGCTTAGTCAAATAATCAAAAAAATAAATAACTTTGCGATACATTAAAAAATAGACAATATCCATTTTCTTTTATCTGAGAATAATTTTTGCGATTCGTAATTCGTAATTCGTAATTCGGATTTCGTAATTTGAAATATTTTTTACCTAATACACTAAATATACAGAATGAAAAAACAATTGCTTCTTGGTATGATGGCAGGATTGTGCGGCATGGCCAATGCTCAGAATCCCCTTATTACCAATCAGTTTACAGCTGACCCTACAGCAAGGGTCTTCGATGGTAAAATGTATGTTTTCCCATCTCACGACATTATCAGCCCAGTGGAGCCAGAGAAGGAATGGTTCTGCATGGCAGATTATCACGTTTTCTCTTCCGACAATCTTACCCAGTGGCGCGACCACGGCAAGATCCTTGATCAGAAAGACGTGCCTTGGGGAAATCCCGAGGGCTATTCTATGTGGGCTCCCGACTGCGTAAAGGGCAAGGACGGACGCTATTATTTCTTCTTCCCAAATGCTCCAAAAGAGGGTAGGGGCTTCGGTGTTGGCGTTGCTATCGCCGACCGTCCAGAGGGTCCTTACAAGGCCGAGCCTGAGAATATAAAGGGCATCAGCGGCATCGACCCATGTGTGCTCCAGGCTTCCGACGGCAACAACTATATTTTCTGGGGCGGAGGCGGACTGCGCGTGGCCAAGCTCAAGGACAATCTCCTGGAGCTTGCCGACGACAATCCAACACAGACTGTTAAGTTTGGTGACCGCGAGATGACTATGATTGGAGCTGATGCCGCTCAGGGTCTCCCAGAGGGTTTCAAGGAAGGTCCTTTCGCCTTTGAGCACAATGGCAAATACTACCTCACTTATCCATGGGTTCGCGGCAAGAAGGGCGAGAAGGGTATCGACGGCAAACCTACCGACAATCACACCGAGACTCTCGCTTATGCCATTAGCGACAATCCAATGGGTCCTTACGAGTACAAGGGCCTCATTATGGAGGAGCACTACAACCACTGCTGGACCAACCACCACTCTATAGTAAACTACAAGGGCCAGTGGTACCTCTTCTACCACCACAACGACCTTTCTCCAAATTTCGACAAGAACCGCTCCATCTGCGCCGACAGCCTCTTCTTCAATGAGGACGGCACCATCCAGCTCGTGAAGCCTACACGCCGTGGTGTGGGCCTCGTAAAGGGCGACCAGAAGATCCAGATCGACCGCTACTCGTCGGCCACTCCAAAGGTTAAGACCGAGTTCCTCGATCCCAAGAAGACCTTCGACGGCTGGTTCATCACAATGCCAAAGGCCGAGAAGGTTACATTCAATGGCGTTGATTTCGGCTGCTACGCTCCCGCACAGGTTACAATCCGCTACCGTGCCAAGAAGGCCGCCGAGGCCACAGTTAGCGTGGCTGGTCAACGCATTACTATAAAGCTCTCGCCATCAGCTGACTGGGCTGACGCTACCGCTACTATCGGTTCCGATATGGCTGGCGTACAGGATATTATGCTATCAGCTGATAACAATACTATCGACGTGGACTATATACAGTTTGGCAAGTTCCACGCCGTGAATCCTCCCGAGGGCAAGAGCGTGGAAAACTGCATCCCTGGCGCCCAGTATCCTTGCGTGGACGATCAGCACAGAGCGACATTCATGCTCCATGCGCCTACAGCCCACACAGTTGCGGTTGATATCTGCAGCAAGGTTTATCCTATGACCAAGGACGCCGACGGCAACTGGAAGGGAACCACCGAGCCTCTCGTTGTAGGTCCTCATTATTACCGTCTGGTAGTGGACGGCGTAAATGTAAACGACCCCAATGTTTACACAGTTTACGGTGCAGGCTCATGCTTCAGCAATATCGATATTCCTGAGAGCGAAGCAGATGCGGCTTATTACACATTCAATAAGGACGTGCCACACGGTCAGGTCCGCGAGTGTCAGTACTGGAGCCCAAGCCACAACAGAATGCGCCGCTGCTATGTTTACACTCCTGCCGACTACGACAAAAATTCCAACAAGTATCCTTACTTTATCCTCAATCACGGCATGGCCGAGAACGAGACCGGCTGGCACACTCAGGGCAAGATGGCCAACATCATGGACAACGCCATTGCCAGCGGAAAGGCTGTTCCAATGGTGGTAGTGATGGACAACGGCGACTGCGACTATGGCTTCGGAACCATTCCTGGCGAGACCATGGCTGAGTTTGGCGGCAAGAATTTCGAGACTGTGGTTCTCGATGAGCTGATACCTTACATCGAGGGCAATTTCCGTGTCTATAACGACCGCGCTCACCGAGGAATCGCAGGTCTCAGCTGGGGCGGTCATCAGGCTTTTGATATCGGACTTGCCCACACCGACAAGTTCTCCTGCATCGGCGCGTTCTCGGGCGCAATCTTCGTGTTCCCCGGCGCCGACGTCAAGACCCTCTGGAACGGCATCTTCACCGATTCTCAGAAGTTCAACAAGGAGGTTCCCGTGCTCTTCATGAGCAACGGCACAGAGGAAGGTCTCGGCGGCATGGCCCTCGACAAGATTCTCTCTGATTCCGGCATCAAGTACACCCGCTACGTATCGCAGGGCACAGCCCACGAGTGGCTCACCTGGCGCCGCAGCCTCAACGAGTTCATCCAGATGGTATTCAAGAAGTAATAAATTCCCTCCATTTTCCCGGAGGCGATGCCCCGGTTACTATTTGTGCAGCCTTCCAGGCAGTGCGTAGGCTGGAAGCCTATACAATTAGTAACCCGTGGCATCGCCTCGGGGAGATCGTGTAACCTATTAATGTTTAAACAAAGAAATGAAAAAATTAATTTTAAGTTTTCTTTCGCTGATTGTGATTATGGGTCAGGCGATGGCTCAGATTCAGTTCAGTGACTATTTCGAGAAATCGACCGCCGAGCCATTAGCTACCCAGAGCGACGGCTTTATCCGCAGATGGCTTGTATTGGAGCCTATCAGCAAGCCAAACCGCGGCAACACTGTCTTCACCGACAGCTATATCCGCACCGAGTTTGCCAAGGAGTATTTCAAGGACCAGATGACCGTGATGCCTACCGACGGCAAGAAGGAGAAGGCAAACATTGTGGTAGAGGTTATCGACAAGAACGCTCAGCCTCAGCGCGGCTGGAATATGAAGCCTCCTGTACTGAAGGACGCTAAGGCTACCCTGGCTTGGCACAAGCTCGACAGCAAGCTCTACAACTTCAAGCTCTACCGCTTTGCCACAACCCTCAATAAGCAGAACTACGGCGTATTGTTCTTCGTGGTTACCACAGTGGTTTGCGACCAGGATCTCAAGGACGTCCGCCTCTCTGTGGGCAGCAACTCCGCCTCAATGTGGTGGGTAAACGGCGATGAGGCTCTCATCCTCTCCGGCGACCGCCGTATGGTGGCTGACGACGGCACCTCTAAGCGTCTCACTCTCCACAAGGGCGAGAACGTAATCCGCGGTATGGTAATCAACGGCCCCGGTATGAGCGACTTCTGTGTCCGCCTCAAGGACGAGAACGGCAACATTGTCACCAACTTCAAGACTAAGTAATTTAATTTCTACAAAAATTATATTTTAGCCTTCGGCGTTTTTGGGGGAACATAAATTACCACGAATTAACATAAATTATTCATAAATTTTTATTCTGAATAGTAATTTTTGAAAAATTCTTGGTAATTTTTGATAATTTTTGTTAGAAATAAAGCCACCGAAGGTGGCTACTCGAAAACATAATTCAAAGTATTCAAAATGAAAAAATCACTTATAGCGCTTGGATTGGCAGCACTCGCTCAGTCCGCTATGGCGCAGGATGGTCAGCCTTGGATTCATGACCCATCCACCATTATGGAGTGCGACGGCAAATACTACACATACGGCACCGGCGAGAACGGCATCATGTCGGAGGACGGCTGGAACTGGTTTCCAGGCGCCATTCGTCCACACAGATGCGCCGCTCCTGATTTCATCAAGATTGGCGACCGCTACCTCTGCGCATACGGCAC
>JAZQPB010000261.1:0-5075 GCA_045628165.1 Bacteroidales bacterium
CGCTATCTTGTCGCTGGTCAGGAAGTGCTGACCGAGGTTTTTCTTGGGTTTTACGTACATTTTTCTCTAATTACGAGTTACGAATTACGAATTACGAATGGCGCAATCTACGCAATTCTCAGATGCAAAGTTAATAATAAAAAACGAATTACAAGCCACGAATTCGTAATTTTCCGGAGGCATCGCCTCGGGGATTTCATCATCATCAGAACGGCTATCCGATTCCGAGGCTGAAGGCCCAGTTGTGACCACGGAAAATGAATGTGTGGTCTTCCTTGGGAATCCAGCGCTTGCCCTCCTGGAGAGATGGGTCGCGGAGCTTGAGGCCAAAATCGGTCCTGAGAAGGAAGAAATCGAAATCGAGCCTCAGACCAAGGCCCGTACCCACGGCCACCTCCTTGTAGAAATTCTTGAAGCTGAACTGTCCGCCCTCACGCTTGTCGTCGCTGTTGATGGACCAGATGTTTCCGGCGTCGAAAAACCACGCTCCTTCCACCACCCAGAAAATCTTGAACCTGTATTCGAGGTTGGCCTCCAGCTTCATGTCGGATGTCAGATTGGGATACTTGGCCACAATTCCGCCGTCGCTCTCGCTGTGGAAACTTCCCGGACCCACGCTGCGGATCTGCCAGGCTCTCAGGCTATTAGCTCCGCCCGAAAAATACTGCTCGGTAAATGGCATGCTCTTGATATTGCCATACGGCACGCCTATTCCGGCAAAAAGCCTCGTAACCAGCGTATTGGAGCCGATGGTGCGCAGATAGTGGCGGAAATCGAGGTCGGCCTTCACAAACTGCGCATAGGTGGTATTGATTACCGGCGCCGAATAAGCGCCCTGCTCGTTGAGCTCCTGATGGGCAATATGGCTGAAGAGATTGAGCAGATTGCCCGCCCACGAGAGGTTGAGTTTCAGATAGTTGTAATTTCGCCGTCCTGTAATCTGATTGTTGAAAACCACCTGCAATCCCGATCCGAGAATGAAGTGGTCCTGATACGAATCCTTGATATACAGACGGTTTAGCCAGTCGAGGAAAACGCTGTCGGTATTGGATATGCGTATGGAGCTCAGGCGCACGGGAGTTATCGTGTAGCTGATATATTTATGGTTTTGCAGCTGATATGAGAGATTTGCCGTGGTGACAGTCCTTGTGTAATCGGGGCGCTGACGGTAATCGAAATACAGCTGAATAAAAGTGCGCGGAGTGGCGGCGCGGGCGTAGCGGCGGAAACGTCTCGGCAGGAGCATCCTCGGGAAATAAATCCTCGACTCCAGGCCGTATTCCTGTGTGTTGAGGCTGAATCTACGGCTATCGTCGCTGAAATTGTGCTGGCTCTCCAATGCGAGCGACAGTTTGAGGTCGAAGGTCTCGGCGCCGTTGAAAATGTTCTTGTGCCTGTATGTGAGCGACGACGACGCACCGATGTTGCCCGATGAGTTGGTGGAGCCGATATCAAAAACGTATTCCTGCAGCTTGTTGGTGGTAAGGAAAATATTGCAGTTGATGGAGTCCTTGCTCATGGTATGGTCGTCGAACTTTACCTCCACCATCTTGTAGACATTGAAGGCCGAAAGATGCTTGTAGGTATCAGTAACATTCTGCTGGCAATACGGCTGACCTGATTTCACGTATATCTCCTTGGCTATCACCCTGGGCCTCACCTGAAATGTATCAGGCTGGTAAATCATGGTAATAGGTCTGGAATTGCGGCCTCTCGGATTCAGGTAGGCGTATTTCATGTTTTCGTAATAAGCGTCGCGGTCGCGCATCTCATCGGCCACATTGTAGTTGGGATACACGTTTATCATCGATACATAATACTTTCGGTGGCGTGTCTGACGTCCGTTCTCCAGCACCATCGGCAGAATCTCCACCTCCACATCAGCCCTGTGTCCGCCCACGGTGGTGTCTATGGTGTATGCCACAAAATCCTTGCGGAAATTGTAATAGCCGTTGTTGCGCAGGTGCTCGCTTATCCTCGACCGCTCGGCCTGCAGGATGTCCATATCGAGATTGCCATTAGCTGCCAAGAGCGAACTGGCGGTATCGGCCAGTATGTACGAGGCGAGGCTGTCGTCGTTTATCTTGTAGGTTACAGAGCCTATCCTGATGGGCTCGCCGGCGCGTATGTCGTATGTTACGCGGGCCTTGTGGCGCCGTATCTGCTCCTGATACGTAACGCTGGCCTCGTAGAAACCCTTGGTCTGCATGTACAGGCGTATCTGCTCCACTGATTTCAGGGAGAGCTGCGGATTGTATACCACGGGTTTCTCGCCAAGATTCTGCCACATCAGGCGGAAGGAGAATTTCTTGGTTTTGGCTACAAAAAAAGTATCCTTGGCGTGATACTTACGGTATTTGTGATAGAACTTGGCGGAATCTTTGGCCATGGCCCTCACTTTTTTCTCGCTGCCGGGTTTCTGATTGTAGAAGTTGATGAGAAACCTCAGATGCATGAGCGTGTCGTAATACTCGCCCTTTTTCTGCTTGATCTCGAAATGGCGCTGAGCATTCAGCGAGTCGAGATATATGCTGTTGCGCTCGCGTATGGAATCGGCCTTGGCGGGCGATACGGCATTGTATATCCTGGCATGGAGCGGAATGCCGAGAATTGTCTTGCTGGGGGTCTGGCGCACGTATCCCTGCGGATCGGCCGGGTCTATCCTGGGATTGTCGCACAAAACCTCGTTGGATACCAGCAGGCTGCCCTCCCTGACTATGGGAGAGCACGCCGAGGCGATTACGAAAATAGCGGCAACAAAAAATCGATATATATTCGTTAGTCTCAAAGTTTTTTCTTAGTTTAGCACTCGGAAAATTTTTTCCGGCACAAATTTACAAAATAAATAATGCTTAGCAAAAACCGCATAAAACAGATTAACGCTCTTCAGCAAAAAAAATTCCGCAACGAGAGCCGTACTTTTGTAGCCGAAGGCCATAAGGTGGTGGCCGAGCTGCTCAGGAGCAATCTCAGGATAAGAGAGATATTCGCCACGGAGGAGTGGGTGGCAGCTAATGGCAAAAAATTCATGGGCACACAGATTACAACCACATCAGCTGACGAGATAAAAAAACTCTCGGCCATGCAGACTGCCTGCAATGTGGTGGCGGAGGTGGAGATGAAAACGCCATCAGCTGCCAAAATAGACAGCGGAAAGCTCTACCTGGCCATGGACAGCGTGAGGGATCCGGGAAACTTCGGCACCATTATCAGGATAGCCAACTGGTTTGGGATAGATACGATACTGGCATCCGACGACTGCGTGGACCTCTACAATCCCAAGGTGATACAGGCGAGCATGGGGTCGGCGTTCAGGGTGGATGTGGTGTACTGCAATCTCCCCGGAAAACTCAGAGAGGCCAAGGAGCTGGGGATGCCGGTATACGGCACTTTCCTGAACGGCGACAACATATACACCGCGCCTCTCAGCCGGAACGGCGTGATAGTACTGGGCAACGAGGGCCACGGCATACTCCCTGAAACCGAGGCACTTATCACCAAGCGCCTTTTTATTCCATGCGGAGCCGATGCAAGCATGGCTCCCGAATCACTTAATGTATCAACCGCCACGGCTGTGGCATGCAGCGAATTTTTCAGGAGGATGATATCATGACAGCGAACACACTTTTGCAGATAACGGCGCAGGACGAGGCACTGGCATTTTGGAACCAGCCGCCATTTATAGTAAGGCTGGATCAGGGAATTACACTCGCCATAAATGAATGCCACAACGATTTCTGGGACCAGATAATGTGGCATGTATCGCACGGATTCACATGGCTGGCGGGGGCTCTGATGCTGCTGTACCTTGTGCTGAAAACCAAGCCCAAATACAAGGAGGCCGTGATTTTCCTGCTCTTTGTGGCGGTGATGATACTCTGCGCCGACCAGCTGTGCAATCTCTTTAAACACACCGTTCAGCGATTCCGCCCCTGCTGGGACCCCGACATCAGCAACCTGGTGCACATAGTGAACGACGACCGCGGCGGCAAATACGGATTTTTCTCGGCCCACGCCGCAATATTCTTCGGCCTGGCGTTTATGTCGAGCCGAATGTTCCAAAACAAGGCATTCACCATAGGAATATACCTGACAGCCACAATAGTATCATATTCCAGGATTTACCTCGGGCGCCACTATCTTGGCGATGTGCTGGTGGGCGCCGTGGCTGGCACTCTGGTGGCCTGGGGCACATGGTATTTCTACCAGAGATTCAGAGACAAATTGATGAAAAAACATAAAAGACAAAACGCAAAATAATGGCAGATTTCAAGACACACGTAACAGTAGGCGCGGCCACGGGTTTCGCGGTGGCTGTGGTGGCCTACAACTGGAACCTGATACCGAATGCCTACATGGCGGTTATCGTATTTTTCGGCACGGTGATAGGCTCTTTTATGCCTGATACGGATTCAGATTCGGGCATACCGCTAAAGATAATTTTTACGACGTACGCGTATTTCATGGCGGCGATATCGCTGTACTGGCTTCATGTGGCCGGAGCCAATCTGCCATTGAAAATCTTTGTACCGTCGGCGTCGTTCTTCTTCGTGCAGAAATATTTGGGAGTCAAGTTCAAGGACTGGACCAATCACCGCGGAATATTCCACTCGGTGCCGGCGTGGATAGCATCGTTTCTGATATGCCTCTTTGTGGCCGGCAAAACCAACCTCGACCTCCGCGAGCAGTTTGTAATAGCCTTTGCGGTGAGCACCGGCTATCTCTGCCACCTGGTGTTGGATGAGATTTTCAGCCTGAACATTGTAACCGACGGCATCCTGAACGAGAAGAAAAAATACACCTGGAAGGAAATCTGGAGCAAGCACTGGGGCAAGAAAAAATCGTGGGGCACCGCACTCGACCTCGGATTCAACCAGAAAGAGCGCATGCCCGGCATAATAGCGTGGGCCGTTGTAGGAGTTTTTCTACTGCTGGACTGGAGCGCCATCATCAACCTGATAAAGCTGATAGGCAGCAACTGACAAATAAACAAAAAGCGACGCTGTTTCCCCTACCGGGATCAGCGGCGCCTTTTTTTTGGCTTTCAGGACTTAATGAAAATATTTTCCGGGATT
>JAZQPB010000262.1:0-8463 GCA_045628165.1 Bacteroidales bacterium
AAACTATATCCAAATTTTCATCATTTTTTTTCCTTTTTTTTTCATACATTTTAGTTTCGGCTTGGTGGGTTGATATTTTTTGTTTTTATTTGTATGGTATTATTTAATGCGTATTAGCTGATATGAGAAAAATATATAATATTGTGTTACTGATAGTTGCATTGGCGGTGGCGCAGTCGTGCTCTACTCCGGTGCAGACTATAGAGGCGCACCCCTGGCGATACGACGGCCGCAGGGTAAAGGTGCGCGGCCGTGTGGTGAATACTCTGCATCTCGATGATCTGAGCTTTTTCACCATCAGGGGCGGCCAGAGCAGGGTTAATGTGATTACCAACGATTTTCTGCCCGTGGTGGGCGACAATGTGAAGGTGAAGGGCCGTGTGATAAGCAAGTTCTGCTATCAGAGGGATACTATTGTGGTGATACGCGAGATTGTGAAACCCAGGGAGCGCAGGGGCGTCTCGCCGTTTAATACTTCGGTGAAATGATGATGAGGGCTGTATTGCTGGCGGTGCTGCTGGCGCTGATGAGGCTCGCCGCCCTGGGCCAGGACCTCAGGATCCTGAATATAAACGACGGCGAGTATCCCAAGATTACCGTGCGCGTAAGGCTGTCGGAGACTTCGTCCGATTCGGTGCGCATACTGGAGAAGGGCGTGCCTGTGGAATACACCATGCAGGATGCCGATATGAGCTCCGGACCCGGCGACGGCAGGATGTATGTGTTTCTGGTGGAGAATTCGTATTCGTTTTTCCACAACGGGGTGTTCCCCTCGGTGAGGGCCGCCATGCTGGGGCTCCACGACAATATCCACGGCGCCGACAATGCCAATATCCTGATGTTCGGCATGCCGGGCCGCCGTGTCAGGTATGCCGGCGCCGCGCAGTCGGGCGATATGCCGCTGCTGTCGCTGGTGGCCGACGATATGTTTGTTCCTCAGAAGGACAGCACCTATTTCGACAACGACCTCGTGATAGCCATGGAGGAGGCTCTGGAATACTGCCGGAGGCACAAGAAGCCTCAGCAGACTGTGATACTCACGGTGATAGCGCGTCCGCTTAATCTGAGCGACACGCGCGATTTTGCCCCGGATTTCAAGACCCGTGTGGAGCAGTCGGGCGTTTACCTCAATATCCTGATGTACGATACCGAGTCGCAGAACATAAGGCGCGAGCTTGAGGACCTGGCGCAGGCTTCGGGCGGAGGGTCGGCCGTATTCCAGAAAGACAATCTGGAGGGCGTATTGGCCCAGAGGCTGGAGCGCATGGCCACTGTAAAATCGCGCAATACACTCCGTGAGGTGATATTCACATTCGAGGCGTCGCAGGCCGGCCACAGCAACAGCTTCACGATGGAATACGGCGGCACACAGGCATGGTGCGAGTATTCCAATCCCAGCAAAAACGGTTTTCTGGGCAGGTATCCCATAGCGGTGCTGGTGATAATAGGATTGCTGGTGGTGCTGGCGGCTGCGGTATTCTACATCCGCACCCGCGACAAGATAATACAGCGCATAGACAGCTCGGCGCAGACACATTTCAAGGACCTCCAGAGGCAGAACCGTCAGCTGAGACAGGAGATAGAGAAATACAAGCGCAATCCGCTGAGCCTGGCCCACAGTTTCGACAATATTTACATAGAGGAGACCCTGATAGGATCGGGCAAGATAGTGCCCAAGCTCGTGGTGGACGACAGGCACACGCAGCATGTGTTCAAGCTTAATAAGTTTACCATGACGCTGGGCCGCGGCGAGGGCTGCGACATCGTGATAGACAACCGCACCGTATCCAGCCACCACGCCACACTCACCAACGAGGGCGGTCTGTTCTACATAAGCGACAACGACAGCACCAACGGCACATTCGTAAACGACATACGTATCACCAAGAGCAAAATCCAGCCCAAGGACCGCATACGCATAGGCGCGGTGATGGCAACGCTGGTGTATTAAAGTGTAAAGAGGAAAGTGTAAAGCTTAAAGATAATGGAGACACCAAAGACCAAGGAACTCACCAACTTCCACTACATAAGCCTTACCGACGTGGGCAGGCACCGAACCAACAACGAGGATTCGTCGGGCTATTTCGATACGCCCAACGGCCACGTGTTTGTGGTGTGCGATGGTTGCGGCGGAATGCCGTGCGGCGAGAAGGCGTCGCAGGGAGTGGTGAACTCCATGAAGTTTTTCTTCAACAATTTCTACTACAAGGACCCATTCGACGCCATACGCGACGCCATACAGTATGCCCACAACTTCCTGATATCGGAGGGGGCTCACGATCCATCATGCGAGGGCATGGCCACCACTGTGGTGCTGGTGCTGGTGAGATACAACAAGGTATACTACGGCCACGTGGGCGACAGCAGGATTTATTATTTCAGCGGAAGGCAATTCCGTCAGCTCACCCGCGACGACAGCTACGTGCAGCACCTTGTGGATACAGGCCAGCTGACGGCAGAGCAGGCTGAGAGCCATCCGCGCAAAAACGAGCTGATGCAGGTGATGGGTCAGCTGGACCAGCAGCCAGTGCCTCATGTATGCAGGGAGCCGCTGATGCCTCATAGCGGTGACATGATACTGCTCTGCACCGACGGACTTTTCAACATGGTGCCGCATCGTGAGCTCGGTGCGGCGCTTCTGCAGCGCGGATACATAGAGGACAAGGGAATGGCCCTGATGAAAACCGCACTCGGCAACGGCGGATACGACAACATAACATTCCAGATTATCAAGTTCTTCGACATGGAGATAACGGCCGAGACCACAGGACAGAGCCCCGTGGCCAAGACCGAAGAGAGCCCCGTGCCTCAGGGACGCGCTCCGCTCTCGATAGCCATAGCGGCCATAGTGCTCGTGGTGCTCAGCGTACTGCTCTATCTGCGCGAAAACAAGAGACAGGAGTCGCCGCAGCCCGACAACAGCATCTACGCCGAGACCCTGGTGAAATACGACCTCGACACCGTGCTTAACGCCGATTCGATACTGGATGTGTATGGAATGGCGAGAGGACAGGCCATTTTCACCAACGACAACGGACACAATATAATGTGCATACCCGTCAAGGCCATTATCACCACAAGATATTACGACAACCTGAACACCCTTGAGCTTCTCTACAATACACCCAAGGAGAAGATAATCAAGGTAAACGACCTGTGCGACAGCCTGATAGAGCCCGCACGCAAACTCATAATACCACAATAAAAACCATTATGGGCAACAACACACTAATAGGCCGGCGCCTGGGTAACTACAAGGTGGAATCCCTGATAGCGGAGGGAGGCATGAGCAGTGTATACGAGGGTGTGCACATGCTCCTGGGGCGCCGTGTGGCCATCAAGCAGCTAAACCCAATCCTTGAGCAGAAACCCGGAGTAAAGGAGCGCCTGCGCAACGAGGCCGTGGCATTATCCAAGCTTAAGCATCCCAACATAGTGGCCCTCTACGACTACATAGAGTGCGAGCAGGGCACATTCATAGTGGAGGAGATCATTAAGGGAACCCCGCTGAACGAGTACATAAAGAACGAGAGCGGCCCCATCCCCGAGGCACGGGCCATCAAGCTGATGCTGCAGATGCTCGATTCGGTGGGATACATGCACACCAGGAATATAATACACCGCGACATCAAGCCCGGCAACTTTGTGATAACGCCCGAGGGCGAGATCAAGATGCTCGATTTCGGCATAGCGCAGATGCTCGACATCAATGCCCCGCACATCACACAGCCGGGCACCAAGGTGGGCACGGCGCTATACATGAGTCCGCAGCAGGTCAAGGGGCAGGCCCTGGACCGCCGCACCGACATCTACTCGCTGGGCATCACATTCTTCCACATGCTCACGGGGCAGCACCCCTACAGCAGCAAGCTCACCGAATACGAGATTTACAACAAGATAATAAACGACCCTCTGCCGCCGCCGTCGTCCATATACGCCGGCATATCGCCGCAGATGGAGGAGATAATATACAAGGCCACGGCCAAGCGTCCGCTCGACCGTTACCAGGACTGCAACGCCCTGCGCCGCGACCTCATGGCCATATCACCCAAGGAAGCTGAAAGCAAGACTCCCATGGGCGATACACAGGTGTTCGACCTGGTGCCGTCCGACAGGGAGCGCCACGCCGCATTCCTGAAAAACGCATCGATGATGTTTGTGGTGGCCGTGTTTGTGATAGCGGTGGCCATATCACTGCTCGCATTCAACAGGCAGGACCAGATGCACGTGGTGGCCGATACATCGTACGTGTACGACGCCGACAGCCTGGGCGCGCGCCGTCTCGACAACCTTACTTACGGCGAGACCGTAAAGATAATGTCAGACAAGCCTGAGACCGTATCAGCTGACGGCACTGTATGGATATCGGCCGTATCGCTCAGGGGCATCAAGGGATACGTGCCCAAGAGCCATGTGGCGTCGCGCAAGATTTACCAGCAGATAAACTCCATGTTTGCCAACAAGGAGGCCGTGGAGCTTACTTCCACCCCCTACAAGCAGGTGCTGTGGAAGTATTTTGTGGAAAACAAGTTTTTCAAGAACTCCACATCGCAGTGGCGCATCAAGGGCGAATACGGCAACGAGCTGGAATACAACGGCCTGTGCTCGGGCGAGTTTAACGGCAACAACATTGCCGACTATGCCTGCGTGATACACAGCACGGCGGGTAAGAGCTGCAAGGTGCTGATATTCTTCGATGAGAGCAACGAGTCGCTCTCGCTCGATAATTACGACGGCGAGGTAAGGATACGCACCATACAGCACGGCGAGAAGGGCGGAGGCTGGTATATAGGCAATTCGTATACCCGCACCATGAGCAACGGCACTCAGTACGAGGTTAATAAATACGAGTTTCTGCCATACGACGGTATTCTGATTTTCGATGTGGAAAAGGAGACCAACACTGTCTGCATCTTCAGCCCCGGCGAAAACAAGGTGCACCTGATAGAACAGCCGCGCTGATGTATTGCCATCAGCTGAAATGTATCAGCTGATATATTGCCATCAGCTGCACAAAACAACAAAAAAAACACGAAAAGTATATTATTGTTTGGCAATCTTGAAAATAGTATATACTTTTATCAATTAATTTTGAGAACTATAACTTTTACTATCATGAAAAGCAAGTTAGCATTATTAGCGGCCTCCGTTTTGCTGCTCGGAAGCTGTAATTCGGACATCAAGCTTAGTCCCGGACAGGCTTATTTCAGGAGTTTTACCTATACCGGTAACGACCCGATATTCGAGAAATCGCGTCTTGGAGATGGCGAAATCTTCAATCCTCTGCTGCAGGGCTCGTATTCCGACGCGAGTATCTGCCGCAAGGGCGACGACTATTACATAGTGACTGCCAATTATTCGTTTTTCCCGGGCATACCCGTGCTGCACAGCAAGGACCTCGTAAACTGGGAGCAGGTGGGATACGCCATGTCGTCGGACCAGCAGCTGCTGAACACATCGCTGAAGGCCGAGCAGGGTATTTTCCCGCCCACCATCAGATACAATGAGCAAAACGACACTTTTTATATAACAGGTACCCTGGTGGGCGGCGGCGGACATTTCGTGATAAGCGCCAAGGATCCGGCAGGCCCGTGGAGCGCGCCCGAGTGGCTCTTTGGTCTGGGCGGCGTGCATCCGAGCTTCTTCTTCGATGAGGACGGCAAGTGCTATATCGTAAACCAGGGAAACCCCAACTACGAGCCTCTGTATTACGACTACAAGGTGCTGTGGCTTCAGGAGTTTGATGTGAACACCATGAAGGCCAAGGGCGAGCGCAAGATTATTCTGGCCGGCGGCGACCAGCTGGAGAAGAAGCCGTCGTGGCTGGAGGCTCCGCACCTCTACAAGACCAAAGGATACTATTACCTCATAGCGTCGGAGGGCGGAAGCCTCGGCAACGGTTTCGCCTCTTGCGTATACAGGTCCGAGAATATCTGGGGCCCCTACGAGCATTACTCGCAGAACCCGATCCTTACGCAGCGCCGCCTGTCGCCAGGCCGCAGCGAGGCCGTTACCAGCACCGGCCACATGGATATGGTGCAGGCTCATAATGGCGAGTGGTGGGCTGTGTTCCAGGGCGTGAGACCGTATTCGGAGGGCAACGACCACAACCAGGGCCGCGAGACATACATCTATCCCGTAACCTGGGATGGCGACTGGCCATACATAATAAGGAACGGCGAGGGCCTGCCTTCCAAGGTGAGGGCTCCGTTTGGCGCCCAGTACAAGGAGAGCGAGCCTTTCGGTCCATACATTCCTCACGGCAATTTCACTTATGTGGAGCATTTTGCAGCTGATACGTTGCCTATGCAGTGGGCTCATCTGCGTACCCCAACCTCCCTGCCCATTATCCCCAACGGCAGCGAGGGTCTTATACTGCCATTAGCTACCAACAACCTCCGCTCTCAGCGTCATACCGGTTTTGTGGCATTCAGGCAGATGCACCAGAATTTCAGCGCCGATCTCGAGATGCATTTCATGCCTATCACATCGTCGGATTTCGCCGGTTTTGCCATGTTCCTCACCGATCAGTGCAATTATCAGTTCGGAGTTTCCATTGTAGACGAAGTTCCGGTGCTTGTGGTTCAGAAGGCCGTTGTGGACAACGACGAGACCATCAAGGAGGATGTTAAGACCAAGTTTATGCGCGACGGATTTGCCGGCAGGGTGTTCCTGCGCATAGAGTGCCAGCCTGATGGCTTTACATTCAAGTACAAGTTCAACGAGGAGGATAATTACGAGACTCTTGTAGGCCAGGAGCCGCTCAAAAATCTCTCGGCCGGCAAGCTCAACAAGTTCTATGGCGTTACCATAGGACCATACGCATCGCAGGACGAGGGCAACTGATTTTTTTGTATCAGCTGATATATTCCATTTAGCTTGCTAATACTACAATTATTAATTACACTTAAATTCTTATTATGTCACAATCGACAATGACAAAATTCCGTTGGACGATATGTGCGCTGCTCTTTGCGGCCACTACCGTCAACTACCTCGACCGCCAGGTGCTGAGCCTTACGGCCAAGGAGTTCATCTATCCGGATTTTCACTGGACGGATGATGATTATGGTACCATCACCGCATGGTTCTCGCTGTTCTACGCCATCTGCACGCTCTTTGTGGGCAAGTTTGTGGACTGGATAGGCACCAAGAAGGGCTATCTCTGGGCCATCGGCCTCTGGAGCGCCGCCGCCTGTCTCCACGCATTCTGCGGAGTGGCCACTCAGCACATTCAGGGTTTCGAATCGATGGAGGCCATGCGCAATGTTGAGAACGGATCGGCCGCGGCTCTCGCTATTGCATCCACAGGAGTATGGCTCTTCCTGGGCTGCCGCGCCCTGCTCGGATTGGGCGAGAGCGGAAACTTCCCAGCCGCCATCAAGGTTACAGCCGAGTATTTCCCAAAGAAGGACCGCGCCTTTGCCACTTCGCTCTTCAATGCGGGAGCGTCGGTGGGCGCTTGTGTGGCTCCAATATTGATACCACCTTTGGCCAAGGCTTTCGGCTGGGAGGCGTCATTCATCATCATCGGTGCACTCGGATTCATCTGGATGGGATTTTTCGTAAAGTGGTACGAGAAGCCTGAGAACTCTAAGCACGTAAACGAGGCCGAGCTGGCATACATCCGTCAGGACGACGATGCCGAGCCCAAGGCCGCAAACGATTCCAACGCGGATAAGCCAATCTCTTTTGCCAAGTGTTTCACCTACAAGCAGACATGGAGTTTCTGCGCCGGCAAGTTCTTCACCGACGGCGTTTGGTGGTTCATGCTCTTCTGGGCTCCGGGATATTTCCAGGATGTATACGGATACAAGGCTTCGTCGGGTACAGGAATGTTGCTCATCATGACACTTTATTTAATAGTGACAGGTCTTTCGATTCTGCTCTGCAAGCTGCCTAACTATTTTGTGGAGAAGAAGGGAATGGAGACATATTCAGGCCGTATGAAGGCCATGCTCATTATAGCATTTATTCCTATCGTGGGACTTCTGGCCCAGCCTACAGGCAACATCTCGGCCTGGTTCCCGGCCATCATCATCGGTCTTGTGGGCGCAGGTCATCAGGCTTGGAGCGCCAACCTCTACAGCACCATCGGTGATATGTTCCCAAAGAAGGCCGTTGCCACCATCGTGGGAATCGGAACCATGGCTGGCGGCATCAGCTCGTTCCTCATCAACAAGGGTTCGGGAATGTTTTTCCAGTACGCCGAGGAGCAGGGTTCAGAAATGCAGTTCATGGGATTTGAGGGCAAGCCTGCCGCATACTTCATCGTATTCTGCATCTGTAGCGTTGCTTACCTTATAGCATGGGCTTGCATGAAGGCCCTCGTTCCTAAATACAAGAAGATAGAAGATTAGTTTTTAGTAGATAGTAGTTAGTAGTTAGTAGTTAGTACGCTCTTCTGGTGTGCTCACATCCGGATGGACTAACTACTAACTACTATCTACTGACTACTCCAAA
>JAZQPB010000263.1:0-5800 GCA_045628165.1 Bacteroidales bacterium
TACTAACTACTATCTACTAACTACTCCAATCACAATAACCATGAAAATCAATTTGATGGACATCATCGACTATACAACGTCGGATGGTCCGGGTTTCAGAACCTCGATATATTGCGCCGGATGCAGTCACCGGTGCCCCAACTGCCAGAATCCGCATACATGGGATTTCAAGGCGGGAGTGGCTACTGATGTGGAAGATATCTACAACCACATCGTGGCCAACGACATGGCTGACGTAACATTCTCGGGCGGCGACCCTATGTTTCAGCCGCTGGCATTTGCCGAGCTGGCCAAGATGATAAAGAAAAATACCAACAAGACTATATGGTGCTACACAGGATTCACCATCGAGAAACTGCTCATGAATCCTGCCCAGTGCGAGCTCCTCAAGTGGGTGGATGTGGTAGTGGACGGCAAGTTTGTGGATGAGCTCAAGGATCCCGACCTGCTCTTCCGCGGAAGCGGCAATCAGCGCCTTATCGACGCACAGCAGTCGCTCGCAAAAAGAAAGGCCGTACTCTATGAGTACGACCCATTCAATCTCTTTACTTCACCTTCACGCTCGTGCGCTCATGAGAATTGGCAATTTGCCGAAGCGTTGTAGCGGAAATATCAAAAGGCTTGTCGCAGAAATCCGGTGTGTTGTAACTGTAAAACAAATCAGTATAATAACGCACCGGATTTTTTTGTGGCAATAGGAACGGCTTGGTGAAAGTGCCCGAATCCGTTACCTGCGACAGGTAGAGCCTTGTATACAGGCCGTCGCCGTCCCTGCGCGACGAGAATACCAGCCACTTGCTGTTGGCGCTCCAGTTGTGGAACGATTCGGTGTCGTCGCTGTTCAGTGCGTCGGCGGTATATACATCCAGCGTGTCCTTGTTCTGGAGGTCTATCATCAGGAGGTCGGCCTCGTGGTGCCAGATGGGGAATGTGCCGTAGTCAGCCACTGTCACCATCAGATATTTGCCGTCATACGACGGACGCGGCAGTGTGATGCTCTTGCCCGGTATGTAAAGCATTGTATCAGGCTCGCCCACTATGCGGCCCGTCTCGGGGTCAAAATCCGCCACCATCAGGCAGTATTTCAGGTCTTCCAGATACATCGGCGGATTAAATTTGGGAGCCTGACAGTAATACAGCGTCTTGCCGTCGGGCGCAAAAGCCGGGAAGGTCTCGGCTATCGAGTCTTTTTTTATTTCAGCTGATATAATTACCTCTTTGTTCTTTACATCGTATATCATGATGTCGGAGTTCTGGTCGAAAACCTCAATCCTGTTCCTGTGCGATGAGTGGAACACCTGGAAAGTCTTGTTGTTGGAGTAGGCTATGTATTTGCCATCAGGATGCCAGTATGGATACACACCGCCCGAAATCGTCTGGTCGGTTTTCAGATTGTAAGCCTGATAATCCTCGCCGTCCCTTATCAGTGTAAAACCGTTGTCGCCGCGCACGTGGAATGTGGCCTGGCTGGAGTTGGTTCGGTTGGGCGTGTGGCAGTTCACGCACGAGTTGGTGCTGGCCGTGGTCTCGAAAATCGCCTTCTCGTCGAAAGTGGCCAGGTTTCGCTCGTATATTCCCATCTTCGAAAAACCTATGTATCCCGGCTCCACCAGTCGGTAGGTGAGGCCGTACTCATCGAGGGGCTCCGGGCTCACGTACATGGCAAACTCCTTGAAATTGTATCTGTCGTTCTGCGATATTACCGACAGCCTGAAATCCAGATGTCCGCCCTTGTTGGCCTCGGTAAGCTTGTGCCATTCGTCTATATCGATATCCACATGACGGCCCTCGGTGCTTATCTCGCCCGATACCGAGCCCTTGATGTTGAGCATCAGCCAGTTGTATGCGTTTCCCGTAAAGTTGAAATTAAGCGGTGCTATTCCGCTTGGTATTGTCACCTCCTTGTAGTCGGGCCAGATGCTCGGCTCCATGTCCACATCTATGGTGTTGGTGTATGTGTGCCGGCCCGAGCACGCGGCCATCATTCCGGCTATGCCCAGAGCTAATATATATTTACTGCACTTCATGTTCGCTTTCCTCATCGTATTGATTGTCTTTGTTGGTGAATAAGTAAGGCCAGTAGGAGCCTCGTGGTGAAAGTTTTTTCTGATATCTTGTTCTCACTTCCTGCGAGATGGCCGGTGGCAGCTGATTGATGTTGCCGTGCTGGCTGTCCCAGAGATACACAAGCGCCTCCTGTAGATGCATTGGCAGAGCCTTGTATCCGAGACTGCTGCCCAGGCTCACAGATTCGGCTATGCCGGGCAGATCGCATCTCAGCAGCTTGTATCCCATCAGATACTCGTATGCGAGATAGTTGTTTGGGTTTTCCTCCAGCAGGTTTTTGAAAGAGTCAGGCAGGTTGCTCACGGCCTGCAGACCGTTGGTTTTCAGTTTCAGCTGCTTGAGCACGGCAAACAGCGGATACTCGTCAGCCTTGTTGGTCTCTATCAGATTCATGTACGATACGGCCAGGTCCTTGAAAAACAGGGTCTTTTTCAGCTGATTCAGGTATTTGTGCGCAATGCCGTAGTCGTCGTTTACTATGTAGCATTCGGCCAGCCTCAGGGTTGTGAATCTCGATCCGCGGTAAGTAGGGTTTCCCTCCCTCGATTCAAAATAATAGTGGATGGCGTGGTCGTTAAGTCCCATCCAGTATAGCGCGTCGGCTATCAGCAGCGGATGCAGAAGGTCGTTGTTCAGCATAGGCAGCAGACACTCGGTGTCTTCCTGAGGAAAACTGAACATGCTGTCGGCCAGCTTGTGCTCAAAAGCCAGAGCCGTGTTTACCAGCACCATAGTGCGCGATGTCTCCGGAATGTTGTTTTCGGCGTCCTCTATTATCTCCTTCCACTTGCACTCGTGAGTCCACTTCAGATACTTGATAGTCTGATACTTGTAATACTCATACGACGCAAATACGCCCCAGGTCATTATTCCCCATATTGCTGTTTGAGCCAATATCATTTTGGCATTTGAGCTGATGAGAGCCTTCCAGCTGATGGCCGGTATCACTGCAAACAGACCCATGTCGAGCAGTATCCACATATTGATATCGTGATAGCGGAAATAGTCGATACCGTAAAAGAATCTCGGAATAGGATACATCACATAGTGGATGGCGATGGCTATGGTTATTATCAGCGCCAGGGCTGTGCCAGCTATGTACAGCGGACTCTCTTTCTGCCTGATTATGTATATTGCGCTCGCTATCAGCGGAATGTAAACAACCGGGCCCAGCGGAAAGTACGAAGCCGGTATCAGCAGCAGAGCCGCGCATATCTTCCACCTTTCGCCCGTCTTTATGGCGGCCAGGCAGAGCCATGTTATCAGCAGCGATATCAGGATGCCGGTCATCAGGTTGTGCATTATATTTACATCATACATCCTGTACCACAGCAGCATAGCAGGCAGCGTGTGGATTATGGAGAATCCGTATTCATCCTTGTGGAAGTATTTGCCCAGCTGATACGTAATAATTACGAGGCCCGTAAATATTGTGGCTATTATCGCGGCGCCCAGCACGGGATAGTAGTAAAACTGCACCAGAAACTCTCCGATATAGTCGTTGAGGCCGCCGGGAATGCTTATCAGCTCCCTGAAATAATCATAATCCCAGAGAAACATCTGGAATATCTCCTGATAATAAAGAGCCTCGGGCCTGTAGAGCCACCAGAACAGAAAAACTGTAATAAAAAATATTACAGAAAATACAGTACACTTGTCTAATTTCTTTAACATGGTATTTGTAATTGATAAAAGTATGTTTTCTGTGGAGAAAAATCATATAAAACTCCGCATAAAAAACATTTTTGGTAATTGCTTGATAAATTTTTATCGTTAATTGCATTATTAAGATAATAATTTATTAATACAAATTAAGTTTGTTTTTAAAAATTACATCCTAACTTTGCATTTGTCAATTGGCCCAATTTTGAACCCGAGTTCTAAATTACCACTTATTTTAATAACTACAAAAAAATCATAACAAAAAAATGACATTTCGTAAAATCGCAATGGCCGCCAATATGGCCGTTCTTTCGCTGCTGTCCGGCCAAGCAATGGGTCAGAACCCTCAATCCGCTGACAGCCTTGCGAATGTAGAGCTTCGCGAAGTCAAGGTTTTGAGCGCCCGTGTGCCTCTCACCAGTGCCCAGACTCCACAGCAGGTATCCATCATCAGCGGCGATGATATCAAGAACCTCCCTGTAAACACAATCGACGATCTCCTGAAATTCGCTGTCGGCATAGATGTTCGCCAGCGCGGAAACGGCGTTCAGAGCGACCTCAGCATCCACGGCGGTACTTTCGACCAGGTTACCGTGCTCATGAACGGCATCAACATCACATCGCCGCAGACAGGACACCTCAGCCTCGATTACCCGCTATCAGCTGACGACATCGAGCGCATAGAGCTGCTTGAGGGTCCGTCGGCCAGAGTGTTCGGTACATCGGCCTTCACAGGTACAGTAAACATCGTAACCAAGGATCAGGAGCCAGCTAATGGCGTGGGCACCAAGGTAAAGGGCCTCGTAAACGTGTTTGCCGGCGACCACGGATATGCCGGAGCCAACGGCCGTATAAGCCTCTCGCACAATGCCGGTTACAGCGACAATGGCGATGTGGCGCGCATGATACACAATATATCGGCCGGCTACGTGACCGACGACGGCGATACTCCAAACTCATCATACAATGTGCAGCGTTTCTTCTATCACGCAGGCTACCGCGCCAAGAACCTGAAGGGCGATTTTCAGGCTGGATATTCCTACAAGCCTTACGACGCCAACACTTTCTACGGCGCATCGTCCACCGACCAGTGGGAGAGCAACGAGCATTTGATATTAGCTGCCAGTGCCGAGGCCACAGTGGGCAAGGTGCACATTAATCCGTCTTTCGCATCCGACCGCCGTTACGACCATTACCAGTGGCACAAGGACAATCCGGCCGGCGAGAATTTCGCACGCTGCGATGTGCGCACCACCGGCCTCAACGTATGGACCGAGAATCTCCTGGGCCGTACTTCTTTTGCCGTGGAGATGCGCAACGAGCTGATATACAGCACCAAGCTCGGCGAGATGATGGAGGAGTCGGAGTTTATGGCCACCAAGGGCCGTGATGCCCAGTCCGACAAATTCTACAACCACAAGGCCGACCGCACCAACATCTCCGTAATGGTGGAGCACGACATCATTTTCCCCAAGTGGACAATATCGCTCGCCATGCCGGCCATCACAAATACCGACCTCGACCATAAGTGGAGATTCTGCCCGGGTACCGACATCAGTTTCCGCCCTACCAGCAACTGGAAATTTTTCGCCAATGTAAACTCGGCTCTCCGCATGCCTTCATACACAGATCTTTATTATTCGGGAGCTAATATCGTGGGCAACAGCGACCTCGATCCCGAGCGCACCGTGGATTACGGTTTCGGCACCAAGATGAGATACAACGGTTTCCAGTCGGAGCTCAGATTCTACGGATCCCACCGCACCGACATGATAGACTGGGTGATCTACGCATCGGAGCCTGATGGCGCAACATTCCGCTCAGGCAACTTCGAGATGGACAACAAGGGTGTTGAGTTCATGTTCGCATGGCTGCCCCGCGAGATCTGGAACAGCAATCCTATCCGCAAGTTCCAGATCCAGTATGCCTACAACGATGCCGACATGGAATACGCCAAGCCTGTCATCAAATCGAAATACGCCATGGAGTTCCTCAAGAACAAGTTTGTGGCCATGACGGATATCCGCGTTGTGGAGGGTCTCGGTATCACCGCAAGTCGGAGGCCAAGCGG
>JAZQPB010000264.1:0-3809 GCA_045628165.1 Bacteroidales bacterium
GTACATTCCACAAATGCTGGCGATATAGAGAAACGCATTGAGAATGTGGTGTATATGCATTTGCTCCGCAACGGGTGGAATGTTTATGTAGGGCAGTTGTATAATACAGAAATTGATTTTGTGGCTGAAAAGGAAAACCAAATCATCTACATTCAAGTTACCTATTTAATAATGACCGAGGAGACAGAGAAACGTGAGTTTGGTAATCTGTTGGCCATTAGCAACAATCATCCAAAAATGCTGATTTCGATGAATCCATTGAACACCGATTCCAATTATCAAGGCATTCGCCATATACATTTAAGGGAATTCCTGAAGAAAGATTGGTAAAATTTCTGTTACTGGGTTTTCAGCCGCACCCAAAACTCTTTCCCCGGGTTTTGGTTGCGGTTTTTGTTTTCTTCCCTTCCCCCTTTCCGAAAAATAATCTCCTTCGCCCGCTCATTCTTCTTTAATTCCTTATTAATATTCTATCAGAAATACAGAATTTGGCAAAATATCCCAAAGAAATCGATTTGCTTGGTGAATAATTCCAAGGAATGTAATTTTGCAGTGTGATAAATCAGAAAACTGTTATACAAATATGAGTAAGAATATTCAAGAAAATCATCCGTGCTTTGGACAGCACCCTGCCAATGTGGGGCGCATTCATTTGCCTGTGAGTCCTGGGTGCAATATCGGTTGCAGGTTTTGCAGTAGGGTGATATCAGATACAGAAAATAGGCCTGGCGTAACGTCGAAGGTGATAACGCCCGAGGAGAGTGTCGGGATTCTTCGCAAGGCCCTGAAAATATGTCCTGAAATCACCGTGGCTGGAATCGCGGGCCCTGGCGACACGCTCGCTACGCCTTACGCCCTTCAGACTTTCAAGTTGATAAAGAAGGAGTTTCCTAACCTTATCAAATGTATGAGCACCAATGGTTTGCTCCTGAACGAGAAGGCCGACGAGGTGATAGATTCAGGTATCGACTCCCTTACCGTGACGGTGAACGCGATTGACCCCGAGATTGAGGCAAAACTGAACAAGTTTGTCTATTACCACGGCAAGAGATACGACGCTCTTGAGGGCGCGAAAATCCTGATTGAGAATCAGTTGGCCGGTATCAGGAAGATTACTGAGGCTGGTATCACCGTAAAGGTGAACACGGTTTTGGTGCCAAGGATCAACGGCAAGCATATCGAGGCTATCGCCAAGAAGATGAAGGAGTTGGGTGTTCAGATTTACAATATTATTCCACTGATACCTACTGCCGAACTTGCCGACGAGCACGCTCCCTACTGTTTCGAGATCGAGAAGGCCCGCAAGGACGCCGAGAAATATATCAGTTGTTTCCGACACTGCAACCGTTGCCGAGCCGACGCCGTGGGAGTCCCTGGAAAATCAGACTTCGCCGACCAGGTTTATTCACAGAAAATTGAGGTGGAGGAGACTTTCTCGCACGGTTAGCCTTGCGCCGTAGGCGCAATTTGTCAGGAACAAAAATTATCAAAAATCACCAAGAATTTTTCAAAAATTACTTTTGTTGAGAAAAATTTTTGATCAATTTATGTTAATTCGTGATAATTTATGTCTTGGCTAATCCATTAGGCTTTAATTGATTGCGCTCTTAATTCTTAATTATTAATTCTTAATTATTAATTGAAAATGGTTCTTCATTACCGTGTGGCGATAGCGTCGAGCAACGGCGACGACGTGGATATGCATTTTGGGCGGGCAGACGATTTCTATATTTACCAGTATCTGGTGGATGAATGGATTTTCGTGGAGAAACGCTCGCTGAATCCCGTTTGCAGAGGCGGTTATCATCTTGAGAGTCAGATGACTGACAATGTTGAGAGATTGACCGATTGTCAGTATGTGGTGGCCTCGAGGATAGGCGCCGGGGCAATTGCCCAACTTCAGGCTAAAAACATAATCCCAATGGCACTGCCTGGTGATATCCAGGACGCCTTGGACAAAATTTACAGTTATCACGAGATTAAGAGGTTGTTTGAGTAAATGGTTTAATGATTTTTTAGAACGCAGATTTTTTTTGATTGTGCAGATTAACGCTGTTTTTAGATATTAATGGATAATAACCTGGCGGTTCGCAGATTACTCTACTAACTAAATCTGCGGTCCGAAGGACGGATCCATTAAAATCAAAAACAAAAATCTGTGGATATCTGCATAATCTGTGTTATCTGCGTTCTGAAAACCAACTACATTCTCTCGCCTCTAATCTTTAAACATTAAACTTTAAACTTTTACAAAAAATGGCAGAAATTAGACAGATTGCTATATATGGCAAGGGTGGTATTGGTAAATCTACCACTACACAGAATCTTACCGCTGGACTCGTGGAGCACGGCAAGAAGGTAATGGTTGTGGGCTGTGACCCTAAGGCGGATTCTACCCGTCTTCTTCTCGGTGGTCTTGCCCAAAAGACAGTGCTCGATACTATCCGCGACGAGGGCGAGGATATTTCTCTCGACAGGATTATGCGTACTGGTTTTGGCGGTACACGTTGCGTGGAGTCGGGCGGTCCTGAGCCTGGCGTAGGTTGCGCCGGTCGCGGTATCATCACTTCTATCAATATGTTGGAGAATCTCGGCGCCTACACCGACGACCTCGATTATGTGTTCTACGACGTACTCGGCGACGTGGTCTGCGGTGGTTTCGCAATGCCTATCCGCGAGGGCAAGGCCAAGGAGATTTACATTGTGGCTTCGGGCGAGATGATGGCCCTCTACGCCGCCAACAATATTGCCAAGGGTATCCGCCGATATGCAAAGACTGGCGGTGTGCGTCTGGGCGGAATTATCTGTAACTCAAGAAACTGCGACCGTGAGCACGATCTTCTCCGCGCTTTCTCAAAGGAACTTGGCACTCAGTTGCTATACTTTGTTCCCCGCGACAATGTGGTTCAGCGCGCCGAAATCCACAAGAAAACCGTTATCGAATACAATCCTCAGAGCAATCAGGCTCTGGAATACAGGAACCTTGCTCAGGCCGTTATCGAAAACGAAATGTTCACAATCCCAACCCCGATGACTCAGGAGCGCCTCGAGGAAATCCTTATGGAGTTCGGCCTCTTCGACAATATCGAGGACGATTACCACATTTAATTAGTTGGAACACAGATGACACAGATTGGGCGGATTTTCACAGATTTTTATTACAAAACAGCGATAATCCGCTCAATCCGCGTTATCAGCGTTCTATAAAATTCATCAATATGCCATACAAAATCGCAATAGCGACTTCTGACAATCTTACTGTGGACCAGCATTTTGGGTCGGCGGATAGGTTTGTGGTTTATGAGGCTGAGGGCACTGAGTGGCGCTTGCTGGAAGAGCGGAAGGCGTCAGTATCAGGATCGTCTGACCCCGAAAAAAACTGCACTCCGAAGGCCGACTGCAATGGCGCTGGTTGCGGAAATGGCGAGGGACACGGAAACTGTCAACATTCCGACTCCGACGCCAAGGTGGATCTGGTGGCCGACTGCCGTGCCGTGGTGGCCGTAAAGATTGGTCGTCCGGTGCTGAAACTCCTTGAGAGAAAGGCTATTTCGGCATTCGACGTAAGTTGCCCCGTGGAAGAGGCGCTTCAGAAAATCACCTTCTATTACAACAAGATTGATTCCCATCAAGGGTGGGGAAAACGATAATCTTTAAACTCTAATCTCTAATCTTTCAACTTTCAACTTTAAAATACTAAAATACTATGCCAAACATTCATCAATCAATAACAGAACTTGTGGGAAGGACTCCGCTTCTACAACTAAACGGGTATGCCAAGAAGCACGGCCTGGAGGCTGATATTATCG
>JAZQPB010000265.1:0-30620 GCA_045628165.1 Bacteroidales bacterium
CAGATAAAGGCCACGGATCTTGACTTCCTGAAGAATGTATCAGCTCCCAAAAACACCAATGCGCGCAAACAGCTTGATGGACTCA
This sequence comes from Bacteroidales bacterium, assembly GCA_045628165.1. Taxonomy (GTDB): domain Bacteria; phylum Bacteroidota; class Bacteroidia; order Bacteroidales; family UBA3824; genus UBA3824. The sequence goes on from JAZQPB010000265.1 coordinate 86, forward strand.
TAGGTCTGGAAAACGTGAAAATCGCCGTTAGAAAACTACAAAACTTCCTGAAAATACAGAAGTTGCGCAAGGAAAACGGATTGCCTTGCCCGGAGGTATCGTATCATTGCGTTTTCAGCGGAAATTCTGGCACAGGCAAGACTACCGTGGCGAGGATTCTTGGCGAGGTTTACGCCGAAATGGGAATCATCCAATCCTCCAAGCTGATAGAAACCTCGCGCGCCGGCCTTGTGGGTGAGTTGGTGGGGCAGACGGCACCTAAGACCAATGCGGTGATCGACAAGGCTTTGGGCGGTGTGCTCTTCATAGACGAGGCTTATACCCTATATGGCGACGAATATGGAAAAGAGGCCATCGACACCATCCTGAAACGTATGGAGGACGATCGCGGAAATCTCATAGTAATCCTTGCCGGATATCCCGAAGATATGGAGCTACTGATAAACAGCAATCCGGGACTGAAATCGAGGTTCGGACGCTTTATCCATTTCCCCGATTATTCGGCGGACGAGCTAATGGAGATTTTCGGCAGGCTGATGGACAAGGGAGGCTTCAGGGCCAAGAGTGAGACGTTGGAGGCACTGAGAAAATACTTCGCCGCGCAGATACGATATGCCGGCCGGAGTTTCGGAAACGCGCGTTTCGTAAGGAATATCTATGAGCGCGCCATCGAAAACCTCGCCACAAGGCTTCAGAATGTGGCTGACACTTCAGGTCAGGATTTCGCAACCATCGAGCTTCCTGATTTGGGAATCAATTGATTATTAACGAATTAAATCATATATTATGGCTAACAAAAACAACAATGATAACTCTTTTTTCAAGGAATATTCTGCCGTAACCAAGGATTTCTGCGGTTTTCTGGCTGACTATAAGGAGAATATCAACCTATCGGCCAAGCTTTACGATTTCGAGGTTTCGAGCCTTGAGGATTTCAGGAATCTAACTGTATATGAGCGACTTCTGTATCTGGCAGTGGCAGATTTCTGCTATCAGTACGAGCGTATGGGCCATACCCTGGATTTCCTGAGCAAGGAGGGCACGGCGCTCCGCTATGTGATAGCCCGCACTATCTCGCAGGCAGATAATGGAAATGTGGATTTCGACGACGAGAATCAGGCTCAGGAGGTTTCGGTAGCTGATATGATTCCTATGGTGGGCAAACTCTGTGACTATCTGAGGGCCAAGGCTTCCAATATTATTGTGAGCGATCTTTTGGCGTCAGCTGGAATAGCCCCCGAGACCGCCAAGAAATATCTGGTGGTGCTCTACAGACTGCTCTCTGTGGTGGCCAAGGCCGACAATACCGTGACCAAGGAGGAGGAGGCCGTGCTGAATCAGGTGATGGCATACAAGAGCACACAGGGCAGGGGAGTGGCCGATGGTGAGGAGAAGTCCGCCACAGACCAACTCAACGACCTCATAGGAATGGCGTCGGTGAAGGAACAGATCTCGCAACTCCGTGATTTCCTGTCGGTTCAGAAATCGCGTCAGGCTCAGGGACTCGGCAAGACCGATATCACATACCACTGCGTTTTCACCGGAAATCCCGGAACCGGCAAGACTTCCGTGGCACGTATTCTGGCCAAGATTTACAAGGATCTCGGCATCATCAAACGCGGACAATTGGTGGAGGTGGATCGCAGTGACCTTGTGGCTCAGTATCTTGGACAGACGGCCTCTAAGGTGAATGCAGTGGTTGACAGCGCACTCGGCGGTGTTCTCTTTGTGGACGAGGCTTATTCCCTTGCCAACGACAACGACCAATACGGACGCGAGGCCATCGACACTCTCCTGAAACGCATCGAGGACGACCGCGACCGCCTTGTGGTGATTCTGGCCGGATATCCCGACGAGATGGAGAAACTGCTGGAGACAAATCCGGGCCTGAAGTCGAGGTTCAACCGTTTCATCAATTTCCCAAACTACACCACCGACGAGCTTCTTGATATTTTCAAGTTTATGATGAGGAAGTTCCAATATGAGGCTGACGGCGATTTGTATGGTGAGCTTGGCGAGCATTTCAAGAAGGCTACTCAGCATTTCGACAAGAATTTCGGCAATGCGCGCGAGGTCCGCAATATTTTTGAGCAGACGATTATGAAACAGGCCACGCGTCTCAGCAAGGAATCCAACCTCAATCAGAAGAAACTCGTGACCATCCTGAAGGACGACCTCTGCATCATCGACGAAAACGAGGCCGGCAAGGACACTCAGGCTCTCAAGGAGTTGGATCAGCTGATAGGTATGGATTCCGTGAAGACTCAGGTGAAGAAGCTCAGCAATTTCCTGAAGGTTCAGCAGATGCGCAAGGCCAACGGTATGCCAGTATCGGAGCTCTCGTATCACTGCGTTTTCACCGGAAATCCGGGAACTGGCAAGACCACAGTGGCCCGCATTATCGGAAATATCTACAAGGAGCTCGGAATCCTTCAGAAGGGTCAGGTGGTGGAGACCGATAGAAGCGGACTTGTAGCTGAGTATATCGGACAGACGGCCGTAAAGACCAACAAGGTGATAGACAGCGCATTGGGCGGTGTACTCTTTATCGACGAGGCTTATTCGCTTTGCGGAGGTTACAGCAACGATTACGGCAAGGAGGCCATCGATACTCTCCTGAAACGTATGGAGGACGACCGCGACCGCCTCGTGGTGATCCTGGCAGGCTATCCCGACGAGATGAATCAGCTCTTGGAGATGAATCCCGGCTTGAAATCGAGATTCAACCGCTACATAGATTTCCCCGATTATTCGGCCGACGAGTTGGTGGATATTTTCCGTGTGTATATGGATAAGTACAAGTATCAGCCAGCTGACGGCGTGATTCAGAAACTCCGCTCTCATCTCCAAGGTCTCATTGATAACAAGGACCGAAACTTCGGCAACGCGCGCCTGGTCCGCAACATTTTCGAGAAAACGATTGAGAATCAGAGCGACCGTCTGGCCGAGGATCTCGACATTACGCCCGAGAAACTCTGTGAGATTCAGGCTTCTGACCTTGCGATATGATTTTTTAGAAAAAAAGTTTCAAAAAGATTTGGATAATCCGGAAAACGTGCTTACCTTTGCATCGTCAAAATGAGAAACACATTTAGACAGACATATTGAAAGATGCGCTGGTGGCGGAATTGGTAGACGCGTATGTTTGAGGGGCATATCCGAGTTTTATTGGGTGCAAGTTCAAGTCTTGTCCGGCGCACTACTTAGTAGAAAGAATCCTTGGTTTCAGAAATGGGGCCGAGGATTTTTTTTTATTGTGTTGTTTTGTGTGGGAGGGTGTTTATATTTTTTTTGTGAAAATATTACACAAATATTTTTTTTATTTGTGTAATATTTTTTTTGTTTTTATATTTGCGGTAGAATATTAATCATTGCACTATGGGACAGACGGAAATACAGTTGGCATTCGTTGCCTCTTGCGTTGAGTTTCTTGCAGAGATGCTCAAGCGTCCATATTTGGAGATATACAATAGGATGAAACGTGTAGGTATGATAGAAGGGTATTTGATGCCTTGCTATGATACGCTTCATACCGAGAGCCGTGAGAATATTACGGAAGTTGTATACAAATGTCTTACTAATTGGGAGGCAAAGAAAAATGTCAATTAAGGTATTTCACGGTGGAATCGACAAGATAGAGGAGCCTATCTGTAAGTTCGGACGTCCAAACCTGGATTTTGGTCAAGGTTTTTATGTTACTGATATGCGAAAGCAGGCTGTGGATTGGGCTTGGAATGTGGCGCGAAGGGAGATGGCTGTTCCTGTTTTGAATTCTTATATGCTCGATATTGATTCCATTAAGCGTGATTTCCGTTGCAGGTTCTTTACAGCTTATGATGCCGAGTGGGTTAACTTTATCGTGGCAAGCCGTACTGGAAAGAAACCTTGGTTGGAATATGATTTCATAGAGGGTGGCGTGGCCAACGATAGGGTAGTGGATTCTATTAAGCTTTTCATTCAAGGTATGATTCCGTTTGAAACCACACTTGCAAGATTGAGCGAGCATAAGCCCAACAATCAGATTTGTATTCTAAATCAGGATATTATTGATAATCATTTAAAATTCATCAGCTATGAATACATTCATTGACCCTGTAAAGGATCCTGAGATTCAGAAAATCATTCTTTGCAATGATATTGGAATTATAGCTAATATCATCGCAAAGCGTCTTGATTTGTCGCCATTGAGGGCTTTGGATATTTTTTATCAGAGCAAGACATGTGCAGATCTCCATGATCGTTCATCAGGTCTTTATTTATATGGTAATGAGTACATTGCCGATGAGTTTATGAGAGAGAAACAGAAGAAATATTAACCAAACAAAAAACACCAATATTATGTTAGGAGCAATTATTGGAGATGCGGCGGGCAGTTGCTACGAGTTCGCGGGCTTCAAGAAAAAGGATTTCCCGATATTTGCGCCGGGAAGCGATTATACCGACGATTCTGTGATGACGATGGCTGTGGCCAAGTGGCTTCTCGACGATCCCAATCGCACGTCGCAGAGCCTTGAGGAACATCTTGTGGATTTCGGACACAGATACCCGAATCCCAAGGGCGCTTACGGCGGAGGTTTTTACAGATGGCTCTTCGGTCCCAAGGAATTGCGGAAGCCTTACAACTCCTGGGGAAACGGTTCCGCTATGAGGGTGGCGGCTGTGGGCTGGGCCTGCGGTTCGCTTAGTGAGACCGAGCGTGTGGCCAAGATTTCAGCTGATATCACACATAATCATCCTGAAGGCGTAAAGGGTGCTCAGGCCGCCGCCGCCGCTATCTTTATGGCCAGGACGGGCGAGACCAAGGAGACCATCAGAAAATATGTGTCGGAAACCTACGGCTACAATCTCAACCGCACTTGCGATGATATCCGCCCTGCATATTCATTCAACGAGAGTTGTCAGGGCACTGTGCCTGAGGCTATTATCGCTTTTCTCGACAGCAGTGATTATGAGGACGCCGTCAGAAACGGAATTTCTCTTGGCGGAGATGCTGATACCCTCACCTGCATTACGGGTGCCATCGCCGAGGCTTTTTACAAGTCTATCCCCGAGAAGATGAAGGCCGATATTTTAGAAATGATTCCGGACGAATTCAAGAATATTCTTGATGAGTTTGCCAAATATGGATATAAATACTAATACGAAAATGGATATCAAACAATGCAACTCTCTTGAAGAAGTAAGGGAGCAGATAGATAGAATAGACAGCCAGCTGATAGCGCTCATAGCCGAGCGTGGCCAGTATGCCTTGCAGACAGCCAACTTCAAGAAGAAGGGCCATGTCCGCGACCTTGCCCGCGAGGAGAAGGTGATAGCCAAGGTGCGTGCCCGTGCCGAGGAGTGCGGTGCCAATCAGGATCTCGTGGAAAGCCTCTACAGACTCATGATCTCGCGTTTCGTGATGATGGAGGAGGTGAAACTGGAACGTGAAAACAGGGAGTAATCTATGGATTTAGCAAAAATATTCGACAACAAGCGCGACGGTTTCCTCGATGATATCGACGCGCTTTACGATTTTCTCTCCTCATACGAGGACAACAATTTCGAGTCTCAGGACTATGAGTATTGGGATTTCGAGTTCGTCTGCAATTCGGAGAATTTCAACATTTTCCCTACTGTAATCGAATACGAGACCTTTATGAAATTTGCCGAGAGTTACGAGATTCAGGAGTTCTTCTTCGATGACGATGAGCAGGTAAAGCACGAGGGAATCCTTGTGGCAAAGGATGATTTCGAGATGAAGGACGAGATTTTCCCCTTCCTTACTGTTTATCTCTTCGAGACCTACAACAGTTTCTTCCTGCCTATAGCGTCGTACGAGGCAATGGACCGCATTCTCGATAATGCCCGAGAGATGGGAGTTAATGTTCCTGATCTTCCCGAGGAGGATGATTACTTAGCCACTGTTTCGTTCTATTGGGAATTCTGCGGCGCCGTTATGGATTGGATGATAAAGAACGGAGTGAGTCAGGCCGATGCCTGCGCTGCGCTATACAAATAAGAAATTTTCAAACAAGAAACGCGCTTTTTTTTTATTTTGAACAAGAAAACGCGCTTTTTTATCCCTTCCTCGGATTTTGAGCGCAGAAAACCGGTTATTAACATAACCCCAAAAACGCCTAACGCTAAAAAACAAAACGGAGAAAACACTGTTACAATGGTTTTCTAATGTTTTGTTTTCTAGCGTTAGGCGTTTTCTATCAAAAACTTGTTTTTGTAGTTTTCTAAGCACTCCAAGCGTCAGTGATGTATTTAAGTGCTTGTTTTTTTGTTTAAAATATTTGCGTTATTGGTGTGTACCCTTAAATGTTCTTTTGATAATATATCCAATTTTTCTTGTGATATAATTCCACTTTCCCAAAGTTTGTCCAATTCTTTTTGCAATTGTTCATTGAGAATTCTTACCTTTTGTATCTTTTTTTCTTTGGTTTTATCCATAGTTTTTTATCCTTTTAGTTTTTAGCAAAATTATCACATTTTTGTAAATCCTGAAACAATTTTTTCTTTTTTCGAAAAATATTCATATCTTTGCCCTAATAAAAATTTTTTGTGAAAAATGGACCAACCAGTAGTAAATTATTCAGAAGATTCTATTAAGCACCTTGAATGGAACGAGCATATACGTCTCCGTCCGGGTATGTATATTGGTAAGTTGGGCGATGGATCATCGGCCGACGATGGTATTTATGTGCTCCTGAAGGAGGCTCTCGACAACTCCATCGACGAGTTTATGATGGGTTTCGGAAAAAAGATCGAGGTTACAATCAAAGATAAACACGTAACTATCCGTGACTATGGCCGTGGCATTCCGCTCGGAAAAGTTGTGCTTGTGGCGTCGCAGATTAATACAGGTGCCAAGTACGACAGCTCCGCGTTCAAGAAGTCTATCGGACTCAACGGCGTTGGTATCAAGGCCGTTAACGCCCTGTCCACCAACTTCATGATCCGCAGTTTCCGCGATGGTCAGATGAAGCGTGCCGTATTCGAGAAGGGCGTGCTCAGGGAGGACGACGAGATCTGTTCAGCTAATGAGAAAAACGGTACCGAGACTTCCTTCACTCCCGATCCCGAGAAGTTCATCAACTACGAGTTTCAGGAGGATTACATCATCCCGATGCTCAAAAACTATGTTTACCTTAATACCGGTCTTACAATAGTTTACAATGGTCAGGCCTTCAAGAGCGAGAACGGACTCAAGGACCTTCTCACCGACAATATGAGCAGCGAGGGCATCTATCCGATCATTCACCTGAAGGGCGATGACATCGAGATTGCAATGACCCACAACAACCAGTTCTCGGAAGAATATTACTCGTTCGTGAACGGTCAGCACACCACACAGGGCGGCACACACTTGTCGTCGTTCCGTGAGGCGCTCATAAAGACTGTCAGGGACTTCTACAAGAAGGAATTCGACATCTCCGACATCAAGGGTTCAATAGCCGCCGCAGTCAGCCTTAAGGTGGAGGAACCTGTTTTTGAGTCCCAGACCAAGACAAAACTCGGCAGCAAGAATATGAGTCCCGACGGCGAGAGCATCCGCACCTTTATGATGAACTTTATCTGCAAGGAGCTCGACAACTATCTCCACAAGAATCCTGATACCGCACAGATCCTCCGCAAGAAGATAGAGGACAACGAGCGCGACCGCAAGGCCATTTCGGGAATCCAGAAGGTGGCCAAGGAGCGCGCCAAGAAGGTGAACCTTCACAACAAGAAACTCCGTGACTGCAACGTCCATTTCAATACAAACCATCAGCTGAAATCCGAGTCTACAATCTTCATCACCGAGGGAGACTCTGCATCAGGCTCCATCACAAAGAGCCGCGATGTGAACACCCAGGCAGTGTTCTCGCTGCGAGGCAAGCCGCTCAACTGTTTCGGCCTCACCAAGAAGGTGGTTTACGAGAACGAGGAGTTCAACCTGCTTCAGGCAGCCCTCAACATCGAGGAAGGCATCGAGAACATCCGTTACAACAAGGTTGTGATTGCCACTGATGCCGATGTGGACGGCATGCATATCCGTCTGCTGATGATTACGTTCTTCCTCAACTTCTTCCCCGAGGTTATAAAGAACAAGCACTTGTACATTCTCCAGACTCCACTTTTCCGTGTCCGCAACAAGCAGAAGACTTTCTACTGCTACAGCGAGGAGGAGAAGCTTGCGGCCATCGAGGCTTGCGGCAAGAATCCCGAGATGACACGATTCAAGGGTCTCGGCGAGATCTCTCCCGACGAGTTCCGAAATTTCATCGGTCCCGAGATGCGCATAGAGCCCGTCCTCATCAAGAAGGAGGACCAGATTCAGCAGCTAATGGAATTCTACATGGGAAAGAACACTCCCGACCGTCAGAACTTCATCATCGACAATCTGGTGATAGAGGAAGACAGGTTAGAGGAAGAGCAATTGCCGGAAGGGGTGGTGGTAACAGACTAACGTGTAGAGACGCGGCCGCGCCACGTCTCGGCATTGCCACGTCTTGGCCCTGCCACGTTCCATAATCCTACGACGTCTCGTACATACAGATACAATTATCGCCCGTTGCTTCGATGAAAAGCAGCGGGCGATTTTTGTTAGAACTCAAACCCATCGTCCACATCCCAATCCAAAATACATCTGTCTGTTGTTGAGAAGTTGATTGCGAGTTTTACGATTTTTTTTCCGGGCTCTATGGCAACGGCTACGTAGTCCATGTCGTAAATCTGTTCGAGGGCGTAGCGGGTTTTGCCGTCCAGCTTCAGCTCAAAGATGTAGTTGACGTCATCGAACTTCAGGAGCAGGTCGGCCTTGCCCTTGGCGCTCTCGGGATTGGCTATCACGTCGGCGCCGTAGGATGCAAGCATTGTGTATAAAATCGAGTGATAGTGCTTCTCGTTCTGGTTGTTGAGCGAGAACGGGAACTTCCTGTAGAAGAGGTTCAGGAACTTCATGAATCCAGCAATGTCGCCGTCAAGCTTCAGGTTCTTGTAGGCCGACATCATAAAACTGTTGGTGTCCTCGTCGCGTTGATAGCCATATCTCATCAGGCTGTCGGCGAACGACATTCTTACTTCCTTGTTTGGGAATCCAAGTGTAAACTCCTCTCTTCGTTCGCTGTAGTTCTTTATCGAGATGTATCCCGATTGATAAAGCAATGGTATTATGTCGTTGATTTTCTCCACAGGCTGATCGAAACGCTCTGGTGTGCATCTCACATTATTCAGCTTTGTAAGATCTATCTCGAACTTGTTCATCATTTTTATCAGCGACGAAGGTGTTCCTGATTTGAACCAGTAGTTGCCAAGTTTCTTTTTGTCCAAGGCACTGAATACCGAGTAGGGATTGAAGATGTCTTGCAGCCTTTCGTCTGAGAAATGGTATCCGTCGTACCTCTCCTTGAATCTCTTGAGAGTTTCCTCGTATGTGATACCGTTATGGATTGCAAATGCTTCCAAGTCCTCTTTCAGTACTGTTGTCATCTCGTCCTTGGTGATACCGCACAATCCCTCGTATTCTGGATCAAGAGAAATGTCGTTCAGATTGTTGAGCGCCGAGAATATCGACATTTGCGAGAATTTTGTGATTCCGGTGATGAATACGAAACGGAGCTTGGGGTCAAGCCCTTTTATTGGCGAGAAGAGGTTGTTCATTGTGGTACGCACCTGATTTTGTTTCTCGTCGTTGTCTATCACATTCAGCATCAGGGCATCGTATTCGTCAATTATTATCACAACTTGTTTGCCGGTTTTCTCGTAGGCGGCATCTACTATGTTTCTGAGACGGAGATTGTATGCTAATGGATTTTGTGGAGATGATACATTGTATTTAGTCTCGTATTGTTTCAGCATATCACCGATAGTCTCGTTCATAATTTCATAGTTGCCGCTCTTGTCGCCGCTAAAATCGAGATGTATCACCGGATACTCCACCCATTCGGTCTCCAGTTTCTCTATCGCGAGATCTTTGAATAGATCTTTCCTGCCCTCGAAATAGCTCTTCAATGTGCTGCACAGCAGCGATTTTCCGAATCTTCGTGGTCTTGATAGGAAGATACATGAATACTGGACCAAATTGTAAATCAATTCGGTCTTATCTACATAGACACGGTTTTCTGTTATCAGTTTCTCAAATGTCTGTGGTCCTATGGAATATCTGCGCTGTGTCATTTTTGATTTTTAATTTTCGATTGTGCAAATATAGAGAATTTGCCGCTAATTAGCAATAATAAAGGATTAAAAAGCAAAAAAAATAGGAAGCGATTACCGAAATATGGTATTCGCTTCCCATTCGTTTTATCATTGTTTTTTATTCGTTTAAGATAAAATGACGTCGCCGAAGGTGGCGTCCAAAAAATTATTCAAAACGAATCACATTATCCTCGGTGAATTTGTCCTTTGGCTGTGGGTTCTCGGCTGGGTAGCCGATGGCGAGCATGGAGTAGGGGATTACTGTGGATGGAAGGCTCAGGATTTCCTGAATCTTCTTCACGTTCTCCATTTTGGGCCATGTGCCGCACCATACTCCGCCGAGGCCCTGGGCTGTGGCAGCTAATAGGATGTTCTCGGTGGCGGCTCCGCAGTCCTCGCTCCACCAGATGTCCTCGGGAGTGTTGGAGGTTTTCTCCATGTCGCCGCAGACTATGATGGTGAGTGTCGATTTGCTTACAGGTGGCTTGCCGCAGCTGTCGCCGAGGGCCGAAATCTTCTCCTTGTTGGTGACTACCACGAACTTCCATGGCTGCTTGTTCATGGCAGAGGGGGCAGACATTCCGGCTTTTACGAGGGCGTCGATCTTCTCCTTCTCCACTGGCTGGTCGGTGAACTGACGGATTGATGTCCTGTTCTTGATAACCTCCATAGCTGAAGGCTCAGAGGATGCAGGCTTGTCGCAGCTGTTGTTGCTGTTGCAGCATGAATTGAGACCGAGGGCGATAATCGCGCTTGCGGCCATTGCGAAAATTTTTTTCATTGCTTTTTATTAATTACGAATTACGATTTACGAATTCTGTTATTGATGTTTTCCTTTTTGATGATTCTTTCTTCGTTAGGTTTAATCCATCAATTGCTTTCGTAATTCGGATTTCGTAATTCGTAATTTATTTCATCCTTGCGTAATACACTATCACCGAGTGGGGCGGTATCTGGTTCATATCGCCGATAAGGCCCTTGGCGTAGTGGGGTGGGAGTATCATCACCGCGCTGTCGCCGTGGCGGAATCTCTTGAAGGCGCGGGCAAGGCCGGGCTCCATCTCGCTGCTGCCTATTACGAGTTCCTTCTCGCCGTCGTCATTGGAGTTGTAGCACTCGGTGCCGTCCAGGAGCTCTATCCTGTAATCGAGCGACACCTTGGGAGCCGCGCTGAGGCTGTCGCCGGTGCCGTGGTCGAAGATGAGGTATTTCAGTCCGCCCTCGCCGTCCTCCATCTGCCAGCTGCGCCGTCTGGCATAGCTGTCGATACGCTCGGCGTCCTCCTTCACGAGGTATTTGTTGGCGGCTATCAGGTTCTCGTTGAAGATGCTGTATTCGGTGTGTGGCTCCTCCTTCTTCACCTTGTAGCCTCCGCAGGATGCAAGCAGCAGTCCGCATATTAATAATAGTATGTATGATGATTTCTTCATCGTAATCTCACATCTTTAATCTTTAAACTTTACTCTTTAAACTTTACTCTTTACACTTTACTCTTTACACTTTACTCTTTAAGCTTTACACTTTAAACTTTCAACTTTTGTGTCACCTCGGGCAGGATGCTTACGAAACGTTTCACCACTGTGTCGAGCGACTTGTATGACTTGCCGCCGGCTGCGTTGTCGTGTCCGCCTCCGTTGAAGTATTTCTCGGCTATGGTGTTCACCTTGAAATCGCCCTTGCTCCTGAACGAGCAGCGGATGATGCCGTCCCTCTCCATGAAGAAGGCGGTGAACTTAACATCGTCGATGCTGAGCGGAAGGTTCACGAAGCCCTCGGTGTCGCCCACCTTGTAGCCGAATTTGTCGGCCTCGGCCTTGGTGAGGGCTATGTAGGCGGCGTGGTACTCGGGAAACACCACCATTTTCTGGCTGAGAACGTAACCCATCAGGCGCATTCGTCCCTCGGTGTAGCAGTCGTAGATGTGGTGGATGATCTCGCTGCGGTCAAAATCTGCCTCGGCTATCTCGCCAGCCACCTGGAATGTCTGCTTGCTGGTGCAGTTGAACTGGAAACAGCCGGTGTCGGTCACCAGGCCGGTGTAGAGGCACTTGAGCGAGTTGATGCTCAGCTTGTAGTCCATGGCCTTGCAGAAAAGGTACATCAGCTCGCAGGTGGCGGCCGCCTCGGGTTTCGAGAACACGTATTTGCAAAGTCCCTCCTGCGGATTCGGGTGATGGTCTATCATTATCTTCACGGCCTTGCTCTCCTCCAGAGGCTTCTGCATCTTGTCCACGCGCTGTGCGCAGTTGAAATCGAGTATGAAGATCAGGTCAGCTGATAGCAATTTTTCTGGCGCACCCTCATTCTCCCAGATCATTATTTCGTTGCAGCCCGGCATCCATTTAAAGGTGTCCGGTATATTGTTGGGAAGAATTATTGTGCAGTCCTTGCTGTCTTTCAGATAGTTGTATAAGCCCAGTGAACTGCCGAGAGCGTCGCCGTCGGGATTCATGTGGGCCGTTATTACAATCTTTTTAGCCGCTGATACATCGGCTTTTACATCTTCGATAATTTTTTTTGAAAATATTTCCATTATAATATTGTTAATGTTGTTTCTATTTTATACTTTTGCATCGCTTAATAAAACGCAAATATAATATAAAAAATATAATTATTACACTAAAATGGCAGGAAATCACACCTTAATGCTCATTAAACCGAACGCTGTAAAGAACGGTTACGCACAGAACATTTTCCTTGAGGTTCACGATGCTGGCTTCAAGATTCTCGCACAGAAGAAGTTGCAGCTCTCTAAGAACGAGGCTGAGGCTTTCTACTACGTACACAAGGGCAAGCCTTTCTTCAACTCTCTTGTAGAGTTCATGACTTCTGGTCCTATCTACGCAGCCGTGCTCGAGAAGGAGAACGCTGTAGCTGAGTGGAGAAAACTTATGGGCGCCACCGACCCAGCCAAGGCTGAGGAAGGCACCATCCGTAAGAAATATGCTGAGAGCATGGAGCACAACGCTGTTCACGGTTCAGATTCTGACGAGAACGCTCTCAACGAGATTTTCTTCTACTTCTCGGCTCGCGAGATTGTAAATGCTGGTGGCGACATCTACCAGATTCACAACATCGTAAAGAAGTAATCCAACTTCGGTTTTATTAGACTAAGAATTTAAGCTCCAGGTTTTTCTTGCGAAAAAGTTGGGGCTTTTTTCATAATATGAATACTTGTTTACATACCAGATGTTTGCTATTAGCCGCGCTGATACTCACTGCCATGCCCAAGGTTTCCAATTCGCAGAGTATCAGCTGGGTAGATAGTGTTTTCTGTTCAATGACTCCCGACGAGAGGCTCGGACAGCTCTTTATGGTGGATGTATCGAGCACCTGGAGCGCCGACAGCAAGTTTCTCGCCAAGGTGCATTCGTATATCGACGAGTGCCACATAGGCGGCGTGATTTTCTTCTATGGAGGTCCGTGCAGGCAGGCTAATATGCTTAATTCACTTCAGCTGAAAAGCAAGATACCGCTCATGGTGGCTCAGGATGCCGAATGGGGACTCTCTATGCGTCTCGACAGCGTGCCCAAGTATCCGCGCAACCTCTGCCTCGGCGCCATCAAGGACGACGGCATTGTGAGGGACCTGGGGCGCGAGATGGGGCGCGAGTGCAGGCGTCTGGGTGTAAATATCGATTTTATGCCCTGCGTGGACCTCTACGATAATTTTGCAAATCCAGTAATCGCCAACAGGAGTTTCGGCTCTGGCAAGGTGAATGTGGCGCGCAAGGGCACTAATATCATGCTCGGTATGCAGCACTGCGGTGTGCTGACCACGGCCAAGCATTTTCCCGGGCACGGCAATACGAGTGTGGATTCGCACGAGGCTCTGCCGGTAATTCTGGATTCGTACATCACCATGGATACTCTGGACATGTATCCTTTTAAGGCGCTCATCAAGTCTGGCATTCAGGGTGTTATGGTTGGCCATCTGCTGATACCTTCCATTGTGGGCTCCGGCGACAAGACTCCGGCCAGCATCTCCCAAAAGGTGATAGGCGGTGTGCTGATAGATTCGCTCGGTTTTGACGGGCTGGTGTTTACCGACGCTCTGCAGATGAAGGGCGTGTGCAAGGACTATCCCGGCGGCGAGGTGGAGCTGAAGGCGTTTGAGGCCGGCGTGGACGTTTTTCTGATGCCGGCTGACTGCCGTAAATCGTTCCAGTATCTCGTGGACGCGCGCAACAGGGGACGTATCTCGCAGGATGATATCGACCGAAAGTGCTTGAAGATTCTTAGGGCAAAATACCGTATGGGGCTCCACAACTGGCAGCCTGTGAATACCGAAACTCTCTGCAAGGACCTGAACAGCGGATATTCGCAGAAGCTGCAGCGCAGGATTATGGAAAATGCCGTAACTCTCATCAAGAACGATTCGTCGCTGCTGCCGATTAGGAATCTGGCCGACAGGCGCATTGCTGTGGTTACCGTGAATTCTACCGGCGAGGGCGATGTTTTTGAATCCACTTTCTGCCGGTACACCAACAATGTTGTTGTTTCCAGAATCAAGAAGACCGCATCCGTGGCCGAGTTCAACAAGCTGAAAGCCAGTCTTGTGGGTTATGATCTGATAGTGCTGGCTCTGCATACCGGCAATCCGTATCCATCCACATTCGGCACTCCGGCTCCGCTGGTGGATTTTGTGAATTCGCTGGCCGAGAGCAACCGTCTTGTGGTGGATGTGTTCAATTCGCCCGTGGCTCTTACTCGTTTCAGCTGCCTGGAAAAACTTGCGGCGGTTGTGGTGTCGTATGAGGACACCGAGCTTGCCCACGATGTATCGGCCAATATGATTCTCGGCGGTCTTCCGTTCCTGGGTCAGCTGCCGGTTGCTCTCGGTCCATTGTTTCCCGAGGGCAAGTCTATAGTAACCAAGGCTTTGATTAAGAAAAAGAATTAAGATATGTATGAACAACTTCTTCAGCTGGATAATGTGCGCCTTAATTTCGGCAGCAATGGATCGCTGATACTTAGCATTGTGCAGGCGTTTGTGATGTTTGGAGTTGCGCTTGGCATCAGGCTGGGCAACTTCAGGACAGCTTTCAGGAAGCCCAAGGCCGTTGTTACCGGTTTCTGCTCGCAGGTGCTGGTATTGCCGGCTGTCACTTTTATATTAGTGTGCCTTTTCCGCGATTATCTGTCGGTGACTGTGGCGCTCGGCGCTATTCTGGTGTCGTGCTGCCCGGGAGGAAACATCTCCAATTTCATCTCGTCGATATCGCGCGGAAACATCGAGCTTTCGGTATCGCTCACTGCCATTTCCACTGTATCAGCTGTTGTGATTACTCCGCTCAATTTCTCGTTCTGGGGCAATCTGTTTATCTCGCAGAGCGATCTTGTGAGGGAGCTCGAGATTCCCATTTCGCAGGTGTTCTTCACCCTGTTTTTCATCATCGGGCTTCCGCTGGCTTTGGGCGTATCGTGCTCAAGGTTTCTGCCAGCTTTTACCCGCAGGATAGCCATGCCCATTCAGAATGTTTCGATGGCGATTTTCATGGGAATGGTGGTGATAGCATTTGCGGCCAATTTCGACTATTTCTGCCAGTATATCAAATACATACTCATTATAGTATTGGTACACAATGCCATGGCTTTTGCCTCGGGATATCTGCCGTCAAGGATTATGGGTCTTAATCCTCGCGACCGCCGTACCATCACCATAGAGACCGGAATCCAGAATTCGGGTCTGGCATTGATGCTGATATTCAATCCGGCCATCTTTCCCGAGGATCTCAAGACCGGCGGAATGGCTTTCATGGCGGCTTGGTGGGGCGTTTGGCATATTATTTCGGGCCTTGGCCTGAGCGCCTTCTGGAACTTGAACAGACGTATTACTTATAATAAATTGAAAACACAACGAGATTAATAACAAATGGCTATTAAATTTACAAATCTTGAGGATCCCGACTGGATGTATGGTCTGGCGAAACTTTTTCCGTCGTTTGTACACAACCATATTTTCTACAAGAAGGTTTACACTCAGGGACTTGAAAATATACCCGAGGACGGCGCGGTGATATTTGCGCCCAATCATCAGAACGCCCTGATGGACGCCCTGATATTGATGAGCCTCAAGAACTGGCAGCCGGTATTCATGGCCCGTGCGGATATTTTTGCAGGCCAGCTGATGCGCAGGTTTCTGTATTTCTGCAAGATACTTCCCATATTCCGCATGAGGGACGGCCGCGACTCGCTCAAGGAAAACGATGCCGTATTCCAGAAGGCCGTGGAGGTGCTGCGCAAGCGCAGGTATCTTGTTATCTATCCCGAGGCCAGCCACAAGGGCATCAGGAAGCTGAGACCGCTTAAAAAAGGTATCACACGCATAGCTTTTATGGCCGAGGAGGCCAGCAACTATACGCTGAATGTCAAGATTGTGCCCGTGGGCATCAATTATCAGGATTATTACTCGTTCCGCACCAATGTGTTCATCAATTTCGGCAAGCCCATAAGCGTGGAGGAGTACCGCGAGCAGTATCTCGAAAATCCGCAGAAGGCTCATGTGGAGCTTGTGCAGCGGATATCAGCTGATCTCAGCACTTTGATTATCGATATCAAGGACAGCGAAAACTATGACAATTTCGAGATTGCGCGCGAGATTTATGCACCTATGATAGTGCGCCGCGACGGCAAACTGGTAAACAATTTCAAGAACCAGATTATAGCCGGAAAGCTTGTGGTTCAGAAACTTGACAATCTCAAGGACAAGGATCCCGAGGCTTTTGACGAACTGAACGGATATCTGAAACAGTACCGCGAGTTGCTCAGCTCCGAGAATCTCACCGACCGTATTGTGAGGAAAAAGTTCAAGATAGGAGGGGTGCTGCTGAAATCCCTGCTATTAGCTGCCACCTCTCCGCTGGCTCTCTTCGGCCTGATAAACAATACGATACCGTATCATCTACCGTTTCTGCTGACCAGAAAAATCAAGGACAGGAATTTCCATACTTCCGTGAGATTTGTATCGTATCTGATACTTTTCCCGGTTTGGTATATAATATTGTATTTCCTGGTGGGCATTTTCATAGGGCCGTGGTGGGGCCGTCTGCTGTATCTTCTGGGAGCTCTCGTTACGGGAATTTTCTCCAACAGATATTTCGATCTCGTAAAGAGAGTGGTATCGATGTGGCGACTGGTGGTAAACAAAACGAAGCCTAAATTCCTGAAACTCCGCATCTTGCGCGACAAGATTGTAAGTTTTTTCAAGGGGCTTTGATTCATCATAATTTTACGCAAATTTCATATTGAAATTTTAAGTTTTTTTTATACCTTTGCGCAAAATTTAAAAAACGGTATGAATTGGATTAATGAATTGATATGGGGCCAGGGTATAGGACACTCCATATTGGTATTGGGCGTAATAATTTCGCTCGGACTCTTGCTCGGCAAGGTAAAGATTTTTGGTGTATCACTGGGCGCTACGTTTATTCTCTTTGTTGGAATTCTTCTCGGACACTTCCACATGGGAATCGAAAACGACCAGCTTGTGCATTTTTTGAGGGATTTTGGACTGATACTCTTCATCTTTGCTATCGGTATGAAGGTGGGTCCTGGATTTTTCTCGTCCTTCAAGGAAGGCGGTATCACGCTCAACGGTCTGGCCGTGGGAGTGGTTTTCCTTGGAGCTATTACTGCTCTCATAATCCACTGGTGCACAGGCATTCCTGTGGCTACTATGGTGGGCATCATGTCGGGAGCCGTTACCAATACTCCGGGGCTCGGTGCCGCTCAGCAGGCTCTCAAGGAAAGTCTTGAGGCTGCCGGCAGCGATACCGCTATTGTGGATACCATGGCTATGGGTTACGCTGTGGCCTATCCTCTCGGTGTTATCGGCATTATCCTCACTATGATAGTATTGAAGGCTGTATGCAAGATAGATTTCAAGAAGGAGGAGGCAGAGTTTGATGAGCTCGCCAAGGAGGATGTGAACTCGGCTACTGCCGTGAGCATTCAGGTGGAGAATCCTGCTGTGTGCGGAAAAACCATCCGCGAGGTTAAGCAGCTTTTCCCCGACCGCGATTTCGTAATCTCACGCTACTGGAACAACGAGAACGATGAGATTTCGCTCGCTACTCCCGAGACCATTCTCAAGGCCGGCGACAAGCTTTTTGTAATTCTCACCGCATCCGATGCCGACACCATCTGCGCACAGCTCGGACGTAAGATCTCTCTTGAGCGCAAGCAGTGGGTTCGTCAGGACAGCATTTTCGTAAACCGCCGCGTGGTAGTCACCAAGCCGGAGGTAAACGGCAAGCGTCTCGGAAGCCTCTCTCTGCGCAAGATTTACGGTTGCAATATCACACGTGTTCAGCGTGCCGGTGTGGACCTTCTGGCCAGCCGTGAGCTTATTCTCCAGCTCGGCGATACTGTTTCGGTGGTAGGTACCGAGGCTTCCATCGCGGGTGTTGAGAGCGTGCTCGGCAATTCTATGCGCCGTCTCTATCATCCAAATCTCGCCACAATCTTTATCGGAATTGCCCTCGGTGTAATCCTCGGCAGCATTCCTGTAATGATTCCAGGCGTTCCCCAGCCTTTCAAGCTCGGTCTTGCGGGCGGTCCGCTCATCGTTGCCATTCTCTTGGCTAAGTTTGGTCCGAAATACGGTTTTGCAACATACACCACTCAGTCGGCCAATCTGATGCTCAGCGAGATAGGTATTTCGCTCTTCCTCGCCTGTGTGGGAATCAAGGCCGGCGACGGTTTTGTGGATACAGTATTGAACGGCGGTTACGCATGGATCGGCTACGGATTCATCATCACATTTATCCCGTTGCTGATAATGGCGTTTGTCGGCCGCAAGGTTTTCAAGGTCAATTACTTCACCCTTACCGGTATCATAGCCGGAAGCCACACCGACCCACCTGCTCTCGCATACGCCAACTCTCTTACATCCAAGGATGCTCCGGCAGTAGGCTATGCCACAGTATATCCGCTCACAATGTTTTTCCGTGTGCTGATAGCTGAATTGATGGTGCTGCTCTTTGTATAATAAATAATGTGAATTCATCGAAATCACGTTGAATAATGTAAGGCGGATTTTCGCAAATTAATTTGTGAAAATCCGCTTTATTTTTTATATCTTTGCATTGATAAACTTAGTAATTAGTAATTCGCAACTCGTAATTATTTATGAAACCAACAATAATAGCCGGACCTTGTGTAATAGAATCAGCCGACTGCCTGGAGGAGGTGGCCCGCGAGATAGTCCGCATCAATCAGAAATATGGCCTCGACATCATTTTCAAGTCATCGTTCGACAAGGCCAACCGTACATCCATCCATTCGTTCCGCGGTCCGGGCATGGAGAAAGGCCTCACCATGCTCAGCGACATCCGCGATAAATTCGGCCTCAGGCTCCTCACAGATATCCACGAGAGCTATCAGGCCAAGCCCGCCGGCGAGGTTGTGGATGTATTGCAGATACCGGCATTTCTCTGCCGTCAGACCGATTTGTTGGTTTCGGCAGCTAATACGGGTAAAATTGTAAACATCAAGAAGGCCCAGTTTCTCAGCGGTCTCGACATGGAATTCCCGGTACAGAAAGTACGCGAATCCGGCAACAACAATGTATGGCTCACCGAGCGCGGCAATATCTACGGCTACAACAATCTTGCTGTAGATTTCCGCAATATAGCTGATATGAAGCGTTTTACCGACACCGTAATCATGGACTGCACACATTCGGTTCAGCGACCCGGCGCGGCAGGCGGCAAGACGGGCGGCAACAGAGAGTTTGTACCTGCAATGGCATTAGCTGCCAAAGCCTTCGGCGCTACAGGATATTTCTTCGAAATACATCCCGATCCCGAAAAAGCTCTCAGCGACGGCACCAACATGCTGTATTTGAAGGATTTTGAGGCTGTGGTGGCTTCGCTTTTATAATTACGAATTACGAAATCCGAATTGCTATCCAGTGTAGGGATTTCGTAATTCGTAACTCGTAATCGCATTCGTAATTCGTAACTCGTAACTCGTAATTAATAAAAATGAGTCTGATAACAGATATAGGAATCAAGTGTCTTCGCGACGAGGCAGATGCGCTTTTGGGAATTATTCCCAACATCGGCCCGGATTTTGAGAAGGCTGTCAACATCATTTACAACTGCAAGGGAAAATTTGTGGTGACAGGTGTCGGCAAGAGCGGTCACGTGGGCGAGAAGATAGCCGCAACAATGGCAAGCCTCGGCACGTCGTCGTTTTTTGTGAATCCGCTCGACGCCTTTCATGGCGACCTTGGAATGTTTGAATCCAGCGACGTGGTGCTTGCTATTTCGTACAGCGGAAATACCGACGAGCTCCTCAGGCTGATTCCGTTCCTTATCGACAGGAATATTCCCGTTATCAGCATGACGGGAAACTCTGACTCGCTATTAGCTCAATACTCCGATTGCAACCTCAATGTGGCCGTGGCGCGCGAGGCCGATCCGCTAAACCTTGCGCCTACATCGAGCACCACGGCTCAGATGGCGATGGGCGATGCTCTGGCCATTGCATTAGCCAAGGTACGCAATTTCAAGGAGACAGATTTTGCGAAATTTCATCCCGGCGGTACCCTCGGCAAGCGTCTGCTGGCCCGCGTAAAGGATTACATGATAACCACGAATTTGCCTGTAGTACACATCGAAAACAAGGTGAGCGATACCATTATCGAGATCAGCAAAAACAAGATGGGAATTGCCGTGGTTTTGGATGGAAGCAGGATTATAGGAGTGGTGACTGATGGCGATGTACGCCGTGCCATGCAGTACAAGCAGGACGAGTTTTTCCAGCTTTCAGTAAAGGACATAATGAGCACTAATCCAAAGATTATCAGCTATATGGCCAAACTCTCGCAAGCCGGCGACCTGATGCGAAAGCACAATATCCATTCGCTGATTGTGGAGAACGAGAGCCATGAATTTGTAGGTATTATTGATTCGTTTACTTGCAGTTAATAATTACGAATTACGAAATCCGAATTGCCATCCAGCGTAGAGATTTCGTAATTCGTAATTCGGATTTCGTAATTAAATTAAAAAAATGAAGACTGTAGCTTTTGTTCCCATGCGCCTCAACAGCAAGCGCGTAGTGGGTAAAAATATGAAACTTCTTGGCGGTAAGCCGCTGATGTCGTATATTCTGGAGACTCTCGCTGATGTAAAATCCATCGACGAGGTGTATGTCTATTGCAGTCAGGAAGAGGTTGTTAAGTACCTGCCTGATGGCGTAAAATTCATCAAGCGCCCCGAATTTCTGGACCGTGACGAGACTCTCGGCAAGGAGATTTACGAGGAGTTCACCAAGACCGTGGATGCCGATGTCTATGTTTTGGCTCATACCACATCGCCGTTCATCAAGAAGGAGACTTTGGAGAATGCGCTTTGCAAAATCAAGAACGAAGGCTACGATTCCGCCTTCAGCGCCGAGAAGATACAGACTTTTGCGTGGTACGGCGGCAAGCCTCTCAACTATGATCTCAAGGAGATTCCACGTACTCAGACTATCGAGCCGGTATATGTGGAGACCTCGGCCTTTTTCATGTTCAAGCGTGATGTCTGGAAAGTTCACCATCAGCGCATCGGCCATAATCCCTACATGGCCATCGTGGATAAGATAGAAGGCGTTGATATCGACTGGCCCGAGGATTTCGAGTTCGCGGAGAGGATTATTGAGGCGTATTCAAATAATTTTTAGAAAAATTATTTGGTATTCTCAATTATTAGTCTTTCATTTGTATTGAATTTTAATCCATTGTATATTATGAGTGAAGCAGCAATTATGGATATGCGCCATAGCATAATAGATTTTGTATATGGAACCAGCGATGTAGGTATCCTTTCGGAACTTATGGAGCGAATTCATATAGCACTCGGCAAGAAAAAGGAAAAGTATTCCAGCCTTGTAAGTCCTTCTGGAGATGAATGGTTTGATGATCCTGAAAATATTAAGGATTTGGATGAAGGCATTCGTCAGCTTAGGGAAGGTAAGAGTACAATTATGTCTATGGATGAGATTAATTCTGTCTTGGGATTATGAGTTATCAGCTGAGATTTTCCGAAAAAGCCCAGGAGGAATTGAAGCAGTGGGCTAAGTTTGGTACCGTTAAGGATAAGAATAAAATTTCGACTTTGCTTTCAGAGATTAAAGAACATCCTAGGACAGGGACGGGTAAAGTGGAGCCTTTGAAAGGTAATCGTTCCGGGCAATGGAGTAGAAGAATCAATTCCAAAGATAGGATAATCTATTTCATTTATGATGATATTGTGGAGGTTTCGGTAATCTCTATGAAGGGACATTATGATGATAAATAAAACATAAAAAATGCTGGCCTTTTTGCGAAGGTCAGCATTTTTTGTTATTTGGGTATGATTAGTTTTTGTCGTATTCTATCTCGTAACTGCCGTCGTTCTTGAGATTCAGGTAGTCTTGTTTGCCTCCTGTTGGGTTCTTGTGTAGTCTGAATTTATTTTTTCCTACACCTATTATTTTGTTGTAAATGAATCCGGTGATGGCTTTCTTGGTCTTGTTGTCGACCAATCCCATCTTGCCGTTTTTCATCATTACAATGATGTTGTTGTTCTTGATAAGTTCGTAACCGGCGGCGTTGTTGATATTCGATTTGCTGTCGAATTTCTCGTCAATCACAATCTTGCCGTTCTCGTTGATGAATTGGCCGTTCTTGAGATCCATATCAAAGAGGTTGCTCTGTTCAAGTTCCTTGATGCATGAGCCCTTTCCCGAAATGGCCTTCTCGTTGTTTGGATCATCCTTAAGAATCTCCTCATACAGTTCCAAGGCTTTGGGGATATTGGTCTTGAATGCCTCGTCGGCTTTGGCAAGTCGTTCGTCCTCTTGTTGATTTATGTCGCTTACAATGTTATCGAGGCTCTCGTTCAGTTTCTGTTCGCCGTTGTCAGGTGTGGGATCCTGTCTTGAGGTCTGCTCCTGGTTGGTGGCGTCGTTATGGTTGTCGGCTGTGTTGCCGCCATTATTGCCGCTGAAAACCATCGCCAATATTATTCCTGCGGCTACCACAGCGGCCGTGATTCCTATCATGAGGAATTTTTTCTTCTTGCCGTCGTCCTCGTCGGTTTTTTCAATTGTCTGAGGCTTAGACTCTTCCGGCTTTTTAGGCTCGGCCTTCTCAGGCTGCTCAAATACTGGTGCCTTCTTGATTTCGGCGTTCAGGTCTCTTATTATCTCCTGGCAGTCATGGTAGCGGTCTTGCGGATTTTTGCGTACCGACTTGGCTATCACGGTCTGCAGGTTTAGGTTCTTGATGCCCTTGGCGTACTTGATGTCGGTAGTTCCGGTGCACATCTCGTTCACTATCAGGCCGAGAGCGTAGATGTCGGCGCGCTGGTCCACAGTGTTGCCACGTTCCTTCTGCTCGGGCGCCATGTATTTGGGAGTGCCCACTTTCTTCATGTTGTCGTCGTAGCTGTCGGAATGTGCCAGGCCGAAATCGAGAACCTTCACATTGTCGCCGCGGTAAGTCACCATGATGTTCTCAGGCTTCAGGTCGCGGTGTACTATCTGCTTTTTGTGTACATAGCTCAGCGCGTCGCAGAGCTGCAGTGTGATGTTCTTTACGAGGTTTTCGTTCAGGACGTTTCTGTCGCCCTCAAACTCGTGGTTTTTTATCATTTCGTCGAGCGACCGTCCGTCCACGTATTCCATCGAGAACCACAGGCCATCGGAATCCTCGCCCTTGTCCTCGAGGCGCACGATGTTGGGGTGGTCGAGCTGGATGCCGTTGTCGAACTCCTGCATAAAGAGCCGCTTGTACTCCTCGTTGTTCTTGAATTCAGGCTTTATGCGCTTGATAATGTGCCACTTGCCGTATTTCTTGCCCTTGTATACCGTGCTCATGGCGCCCTGCGACGATAGCACCTGAATGTCGGTGAATGTGGATGCAATGCCTCCCGGAATATTGCTATCAGCTGATACGAAACCAGATCCCTGGCTGTCAGCTGATACGAAACCGGATCCCTGGCCATCAGCTGATACGAAACCAGATCCCTGTCTATCAGCTGATACGAAACCGGATCCCTGGCTATCAGCTGATACGAAACCAGATCCGGAGTTGGATGATTCTGATACAAAGCCCGATCCGCCCTCGTTGGTGGTGAATCCCGAGCCGTATGGATTGTTATTGTTGTCTGTCATAATTTAGCTGTTTTCTTAATTCTGCAAATGTATGAAAAAAATTTTCATTATCAATGAAAAAAACATCACTTTTTATTGTATAATACGAAATTTTTGGATTAAATTTGCACAAAATTTTTTTCATTAGAAACTAAAATGGATAATCACAACTATCGCGGCAACTCCGGATACTCGGACAATGATTCCCGCGCAAATAACAGAGGCGGCAGACCTTATCAGAAACGCAATGGCTATCAGCAGAATGGCAACGGCGGCAACAGAAATTTCGGCAACCGCAAGCCATACGGCAATCAGCAGGGCGACGGCAACAGCTATGGCAACCGTGGCGGATTTCAGGGCAACCGTGGCGGATACGGCAACGGCGAGCACCGTGAAAACAACTACGGAAACGGCCAGAGCAACGGCGGATACAGATCCGGCAACGGCGGATACGGCCAGGGCGGAGGATACAACCGCGCATCCGGCAACGGCGGATACGGCCGCAATCAGTACGGCAACCAGAACAGAGGTTTCAATAATTACGGCAACCGCGGCGGATACCAGAAGCGCCAGGACGATTTTGGCGGTGAGCAGCAGAGACCGCACTACAGCAAATCGGGCCCCAAGTACACCATCGACGAGCAGGGTTTCCGCCACAAGAGGTACTGGGACCACAGCGACAGAAAACAGAAGGCTTTTGAGGCTGCGGCCGAGAGAGAAGACGATATCATAGAGAACGACGGCAAGATCCGCCTCAATAAGTATCTGGCAGGCAGCGGAATGTGCTCGCGCCGAGAGGCCGACCGCATGATAAAGGCCGGTCTGGTGCAGGTAAACGGCGAGGTGGTAACCGAGATGGGCGTAAAGGTAAACTACGGCGACGAGGTTAAGTACAACGGCCTCGTAATCAAGCCTGAGCCAAAGAGATACATCCTTCTCAACAAGCCTAAGGACTACATAACAACCCTGAAGGATCCATCGGCCAGAAATACCGTAATGGAGCTGATAGAGGGCGCCTGCAAGGAGCGTGTGTACCCGGTAGGCCGTCTCGACAGAAACACCACCGGTGTGCTCCTTTTCACCAACGACGGCGACCTGGCCAAGAAGCTCACTCACCCAAGCAACGAGATTCAGAAGATATACCACGTAACCACCGACAAGCCTGTAACTCACGCAGATATACAGAAGATAGCCGAAGGTTTTGAGCTGGAGGACGGTTTTATTGCAGCTGATGAGGTAGACTACACCGGCGACCGAAACGGCAACCGCTGCGAGGTGGGCATACGTATCCACTCGGGCCGCAACAGAATCGTGCGCCGTATTTTCGAGCATCTCGGCTACGAGGTAAAGAAGCTCGACCGTGTGATGTTTGCCGGTCTCGACAAGAAATCGCTCTCGCGCGGAAGATGGAGATTTCTCTCTGATAGGGAAATCGGTTTCCTGAATATGATAAGCACCAAGAAGATGACCGAATCCACATCAGCGGACGAGGCCATGGATTATGAGGATTAATCCTTATCTCATCGGTGACGTATCATTATAAGGTGTTCGTTTTTCATGTAATATAAAGTCAGGCAGCCGTTGGGTATTTTACTCAGCGGCTGTTTTTTAGTAGATGTAAATACCGCTATTTGCGGAGCTAATAGATTATATATCAGATGATTGATAATATTGCCAAGTATTTCAAGCTGGTGAGGTTTGCGCATACGGTGTTTTGCCTTCCGTTTGCGCTCTGCGGATTTTTCCTGGCTACCAGAGCCTCCATTATAGGCTATCAGGACTGCGATTTTTCGTGGATTCTGTTTGTGAAAGTGCTTCTGTGCATGGTGTTTGCCAGAAATACGGCCATGGGTTTCAACCGCTGGCTCGACCGCGATGTGGATGCCCTGAATCCGCGCACCAAGGACCGCGAGATTCCAGCCGGAAAAATTTCGCCCACGGCGGCCATGGTTTTTGTGGCAGCTAATGCCGTTGCATTTATGGCAACCACATATTTCATAAATACTATGGTGCTGTGCCTGAGCCCGGTAGCAATATTTGTGGTGATGTTTTACAGCTATTGCAAGAGGTTTACGTCGCTGTGCCACTTTGTGCTCGGCTGCGGAATGGCGCTTGCACCGCTGGGCGCGTATCTGGCCGTAACGGCTCACTGGGACCTCGTGCCGGTTTTGTATTTCTTCCTTGTGCTTACATGGGGAGGCGGTTTCGACATCATCTATTCGCTTCAGGATCAGGAATTTGATACCGAGTCGAAACTTCATTCCATTCCGCAGGCTCTCGGCACCCTGGGCGCACTCCGCCTGTCTGGTATCATGCACATAATTACAGCATTGCTTGTAATCGTGATAGGCTATCTTCAGCATGCCGGCACATTTTTCGCCATCGGCGCGTGCTTTTTCGTGATGCTGCTCTACAGACAGCACTCCATAGTAAGGCCCGACGACCTCTCGCGCGTAAATGTGGCTTTCGCAACATTCAACGGCATTGCGAGCATACTTTTTTCGCTTTTCGATATTCTTGATATCGTTCTTTAAGTGGGGGAAGTGTTGAAGAGAGGGAAGTGTTGAAGTGGTTGATGTGATGAAATTTTGAATATTCATTGCAAAAAAATTTTGTTTGTACCAAAAATAATTGTTACATTTGTGCCGCTGAAACAAAAATGCCACCGTAGCTCAGTTGGTTAGAGCGGCTGATTCGTAATCAGCAGGTCGTGAGTTCAACTCTCATCAGTGGCTCCATGTTTATATTTATTAGTTAATTGTCATATTACATTTTTTTTTCTCCGACTGTCAGGCTTTGGGCTGGCAGTCGGTTTTTTTTGTCTTTTTTTATTAGGGTTGTAGGCGTATTGGGTGTTATTGTTACAAACAAACTAATTATAATAAAAACATGAAATTCGTAAATTTAATTATTGCGGCGGTTTTGTGTATTTTTAGCATATCAGCTGAAGCGCAGGAAATACAGCAAAACCCACAGACAGAAGAATCCGACTACGAGCCTCCAACTTTCGAGAACCATGGCATGGCGTATTCCGTGAGTTATCAGAGCGAGCATCTCGACGGCGTAAGGTACAGGTCGGTGCCTATTACAGCCTGTTTCAATTTCAATTCCAGGGTTTTGACCGGCCTGCTTCTGAAACCATCTGTAATCACCACTCCCGATCGCATCAGCGAGGTTCATTATTTTACCGTGGATGAGAACGGCAACCGTATTTTGGGCAAGGACACCCACGTAAACCGTGAGGGGGAAAATTATTTCTCGATTCCGCTGGCATTGATGGTGAGAGCCGATTTTACTGGCACCCGGCGCAATTCACTGTATCTGGAAGTGGCTCTGGGACACGATCTTGCACAGAAAACAATATTTATGCAGTATATGCTGGGAGGCAGGTTCGGGCTGGGACCCTACAACAGAAAGGCGCTTCTTTTAGGCTGCGGTCTTGTATTCCATAATCCGGAGTTGTATCAGAAATTAGATTTCGGCGCACGCTTTGGCGTCAGGATTGGTTATGAATTCTAAAATTATTCTTGAAACATGAAAAACATATTTTTTGTATTGCTGATGCTGATTTCGTTGAGCGCCAAGGCTCAGAACAGCGAATATACATTCGAGAACCGCGGATTGAATATCTTTGTGGATATCGACGGCACGGCCAACAAGAATTTCCAGCTTGGCGGTCCCACCTTTATTATTGGTTATCAGGCTAATCCAAACTTCTTTATAGGAGGCGGTGCGGCTTGGAAGTGCGGTAGCATAAAATCCGATTATTACAACAGCCGACATCATGATATATATTGGAGATCGCCCGAGGGCAAGGATGTCTGGGATTATTATGTAAATGAGAAGGGCGACACCTTGAACAATCCCTATATTGTTTACGACGATGAATGGGGTTGGCTTGATGAATTATTGGTTAATTGGGAGCTGATGTTGAATGTCCGTTACAATTTTCTGGCTTATTCGCGTCAGACACCATACGTGGATTTTCGTCTTGCACTTCCAGTATTTCAGGACGATCAGTATGTGTTCTCTTCCAATATTCTGCTGGGTAACCGTATAGCCCTGAAGCATGGTGACCGGGCACTGAATATCGCGGCCGGATATTCCATCATCAACTTCGATACCGAGGATTTGGGCTGGCAGGGCTCATTTATGCTCAGACTGGGTGTTGAGTTTTGATATCAGCTGATAGCATTATCTATTTACGTCTTTGTATTTTTCAGTATATCAGCTGATAGCAAAATATTTTGAAAAAACTTTCAAAAAGATTTGCGCAGACCGAAAATTGTCTATACTTTTGCAATGTCAAAACAAAACAATGACACGGTCCCTAGCTCAGTTGGTAGAGCAACTGACTCTTAATCAGTGGGTCCAGAGTTCGATCCTCTGGGGACCGACAAACAAATAAATGAATCCTCGAAGGCGATGAGTTTTCGGGGATTTTTTTTATGTCCGTAGGATAAATCCCTACGGGATCTGATCCTACGGTTATAGATACTTTGTCCCCGTTGGGGACAGGAGGTACGTAATTATTAATTGTTCATTATTAATTGTTCATTGTTCATTGTAAAAATGAAAGTTTTAATCGCTTCAGATAAATTCAAGGGCACGTTCTCGAGCAAGGAGATTGGCGAGATGATTGACAAGGCCCACAAGGAAAACGACTCGACAATTGAGACCGAGGTAATGCAGGTCTCGGACGGCGGCGACGGCCTCATTGAGGCTATCCGCTGGCGCAACAATTATTCACGTTGGAAATTCCTGAGTTATGCGGCCAACACCAACCGCAAGGCTCAGAGCAAATATCTTTATAATATCTACAACAGCACCGCCATTGTAGAATCGGCGGTTACTATCGGAATGGCTACTCTCCGAAAAGATGAGCGTGATATCATGAAACTGAATTCATACGGCCTCGGCTACGATATCGCACGTGTTTTGGAGGTCCGCACTCCCAAGCGTCTTGTAATCGGCGTGGGCGGAACAGCCACAAATGATATGTTCCTCGGTGCGGCCAAGGCTCTCGGCTTCCAGTTCCTCGATAAGGGTGGGGCAGAGGTGGACCCTGTTCCGGCCAACTTTATGCAGATAGAGAAAATCGTAAAACCCGATTTCCCAAAACTTTTCGGCCTCGAGATCTGCATTGCCACAGATGTTACGAATCCGCTTTGCGGCGAGAATGGAGCCTCAGCAATTTATGGGCCTCAGAAAGGCGCAACTCCCGAGCAGGTAGAGTTCCTCGACGGCGCGCTTCGTCATATTGCCGGGATTATCAAGCGTGATTTCGGTGTTGATGTTATAGACATTCCCGGAGCGGGCGCAGGTGGCGGAATTGCAGGTGGAATCATTGGTCTGATTGGCGGAAAGATAATCCCCGGCGCCGATTTCGTGCTTGATACAATTGAGTTTGATAAGTTTGCCTCGGAGTCGGACCTTGTAATCACCGGCGAGGGCAGTTTTGATTCTCAGAGCCTTCAGGGAAAAATAACCTCAAATATTATCAACCGCTGCGAGAAACTTGGAAAAAAGGTTTTTGTGGTTTGCGGAAAATCGGAGGTATCAGCTGATAATGTTTTCGCATTGTTCGAAAGTCCAGTAGCAGATTTGGACGAGGCCAAGAAACAGACCGAGGAACGGTTGAAGAAGGCCGTGAGAGGGATTTTTTGGAAAATTGTGGGGTAGGCTTCTGTATACCGTGCACGCCAGCCAATGGCACAAGTGCCATTGACTTCGACGTACACGGTTAATCAAAATAGCGTCTTCCAGACGCAGGGATTGATAACGCGAAAACTGCCTGGAAGGCAGTACTTTGATTAACCGGGTACGCCGAAGAAACCGCACGAAAAGTGCGGTTTCTGGCGTGCTCGGAACTAAAACAACAAGAAATTAAATAAAGAAAAAATCGGTTAGGTTAATTAATTTTTTTTGTTTCTTCCTTTCATTTCCATTTTCATTTTTTTTGATGTCAGATGTTACTTATTCTCTTTTCATGACGCAAAGATAATATGGCAAGTGTCCCAAAATGCGGTGCAAGGATGAGAAATTTTTGATTTTTTTTGATTTCTGACAAATCTTCCGAAAAACCCCGACAACCCCGATAACCCCGACAACCCCGACCTTTTCCGTTATTGATGTTTGGTGAAGGTCGGGGCTACGGAACGTGGAGGTCTAAAGACCTCGGGGTGATTAATTTGGGTATAAAATAGGTCCTCTTGAGGACCTTCACGCTCCGTAGCCC
>JAZQPB010000266.1:0-2620 GCA_045628165.1 Bacteroidales bacterium
CTACACAGGCGTTTTCGGATATTACCTGGAGGTCCGCAACACCCACAAGGACAAGGTTCCCGGGGACTGGATACGCAAGCAGACCCTCACCGACGCCGAGCGCTACATAACTCCAGAGCTCAAGGAATACGAGGACAAGATTCTGACCGCCGACGACAGGATTCAGCAGATTGAGGTAAGGATTTTCAACGACCTCCTCACGTTCCTCGCGCAATACATCGAGACATTCCTGGCCAATGCCAAGACAGTTGCCAACATCGACTGCCTGACTTCTTATGCCCAGGCGGCCAACGAGAATAATTACTGCCGTCCCGAAATCAATAAGTCTCAGACCATTGACATCAAGAACGGACGTCACCCCGTAATAGAGAAACAGTTGCCCGTGGGCGAGGACTATATTCCAAACGACGTTTTCCTCGACAACGACACTCAGCAGATAATGATGATTACGGGCCCTAATATGGCAGGTAAGTCGGCGCTTCTGCGTCAGACAGCGCTCATTATGCTTATGGCCCAGGCAGGAAGTTTTGTGCCAGCTGACTCTGTGAAAGCGGGTTACGTCGACAAGGTGTTCACACGTGTGGGCGCTTCCGACAATATTTCGTCGGGAGAATCAACCTTTATGGTGGAGATGAACGAGGCCGCCGGAATCCTCAACAACATCACGCCACGAAGCCTTGTGCTCTTCGACGAGCTTGGCCGTGGAACTTCCACCTACGACGGCGTGTCGATAGCCCAGGCCATTGTGGAATACATTCACGAGTTTCCTCAGGCCAAGGCAAAGACCCTCTTCGCCACCCACTATCACGAACTCAACGATATGGAGGCCAACTATCCGAGAATCAAGAACTTCAACGTTTCCGTAAGCGAGATAGACGGCAAGGTGATATTTATGCGCAAACTTGTTCCCGGCGGCAGCGAGCACAGTTTCGGTATCCACGTGGCCAAGCTCGCCGGAATGCCTCCAGTAGTAGTTCAGCGAGCCAACGAGATTCTCGCCGAGCTTGAATCCGGCAGCCGCAGACTTGCCTCAACTCCCGAGGAAAGCGTAAATACAGCAGCATCAGCCCCCGAGCCAAAGGTGAAAGGCGCGTCCAAGAGCAAGAAAACCGCCTCATCATCCGACGGCTTCCAGCTCAGTTTCTTCAACCTTGAGGATCCCGTCCTTATGCAGATCCGCGACGAGGTGAAGAAACTCGACATCAACAACCTGACGCCTATTGAGGCACTGAATAAGTTGAATGATATCAAGAAGATTTGTGGAGTGAAGTAAGGGCCAGAATCAGGTCCTTTGGGAATGGTCTGCCTGCCAGTTAAATTTCCGCAATCTCATCGGCGGTGAGGCCAGTGAGCTCTGCGATATCTTCAATTGGGAAATTCTTGGTCTTCATCTTGCGGGCTGTTTCTATTGCCTTGCGCTTCTCGCCCTCGGCAAGTCCTTTCTCAACACCAATCTTCTCGCCTTCGGCAAGTCCTTCGGCAAGACCTTCGGCTCGGCCTTCCTTACGTCCTTTTGCCTCTCCCTTTCTCATTGCAGCATTATGGGCTGTCGCATATTTGGATACAGCATCCCAATATTGCTCATAGCCTGCTAATTGAGCAGGTGTGTAGGCCGCTTCCTCAAGGAGTTCTATCGCCTCGCTGATTTCAGGATTTGCCAAAAGCTCGGCGTCGGGATAGCGGGTGTCCTCATTGATTTCGGTAAGGTATTTAAGCCAGAGATCCTGAAGCTTTTTCTCTGCCTTGTTGCTTGGCTTGAACTTGGGCAACTCCACAAAAACCATATAGAACTCGTCGCGGAGCTCGTCGGTATGGTTTACGTTGGCGAAACAATATTCCTGAATATACTCATCAGGATAGTCAGGGAAAGCGATATCGTTGATGATATTAAGAGAATAGACATTCTGAAGCTTGGAATAGTCGAACCCCTTGGGAGCCTGTTTAACAAACACTTTGGATGAGTTGTATACCACACGCTTGAAGAACTCGGCATACCAGTACATCTGCATTTCCACAATGAACTGACGTCCTTGCTGATCCTTGCACCTGACATCAACGATAGTGTCCTTCAAAGTAGGAGTCTGAGGCACAAGTTCGGCAGGAAGATACTCAACAGACTGTATCACCACATCCTTTGGCAAAGGCAAAAGGGAATTCAGAAGGCTTATGACGAGGTGTGGGTGCTCGCCAAAAACCCTCTTGAATGTTAAATCTGCTCTGGGATCAAGATACTTTGCCATTTTTGATTTTCGATTTTTGATTATTGATTTTCAGTCGCAAAGATAAGGAATTTTTCTGAGAAACAAACAAAAAAACGCAGACCCAAGGAATTGACTTGAATAAAAACTTAACATTGGAATGGATTCATCTCATCAAATCCTCTACCCTCACCTGATGATAAATCTGTGACGCGTATTTGCCACTGGCGGTGACGAATAAAGGTTTGCCAACTTTCATAACATCAGCCACTTAATTAAAAAAATAGGTATAGGCGCTTAGTGCGCACTAAAATTTGTTAAAATTCAAGTTGTGTCTTTATTAATTCCTACCTTTGCGGTATGGAAAGAAATGTATTTATAGGCGTGAACTCTCTTAAGTTTTACAAGCAATTCAATTCTGA
>JAZQPB010000267.1:0-21151 GCA_045628165.1 Bacteroidales bacterium
CTTGTGGCCCATTACGCCGCCCTGAGCGTTTATCTCGTCGATACCCATTTGCAGCACGTCTCTCAGGGAAACCTCAGATATAGCCATAGTTCCGCTGAGCGAGTGCAGTATGCCTACAGTTACAGTGCTGTCGGTGATGGCTGCCGACGACATATTGCTTTCGGACTTTTGCGCTCCGCCTCCGCAGGCGCTGAAAACCGCTGTTGCCGATACCATTGCGGCAACCATAATGTTTTTGAAAACAGATTTCTTCATTTTTATGATAAAGTTTTATGTGTTAGTTTATTATATTCTCTGATGCCCTTAGAAAGTGCATACCTGCAGCTGAAGCCATATCTGACCATAGCTCTTGTTGTCGAAACTGCCGTCAGTCATCAACATTCCCTTGCTCATAGATTGGTACGAGAGTCTCAGGTTGCTCTTGTATCCGTTGAAAAACCAGTTGACACCGCCTCCAAACACATTGGTAGGGTTTTCGGCGTTGCAGATATCCTGGCGCTCAAACTTTATCCAAGGCTGTATCTTGCATTCCTTGAAGAATACTCCGAATTCGGCGAAATAGATATTCTGAGCGGGTATCGCGTCGTGGAAGTTGTATTTTTTGTCGGCCTTGCCGCCGTCGAGATGCGAGTATGCGCAGTTGAGTGTTGCCGAGCAGTTGTCGGCTATCGGTCTGTCGAGATAGAAGTCGGCTCCAATGGCGTAGTAGCTTCCCTGGTTGTCGAAACCGGCGGCTAGGGTAGTTGTCTTGCCCTCTCCGAGATTTGTACCGCTGTATTTGTCTATGTCGTTGAAGTTGTATTCAATGCGTCCGATAGTTCTGATAGGAGCGCCGTCGGCATTGTCGTAATTCCGCTGACCGCCAAACGCCCCGAGTTTATACTTTAGTTTTCCTGAGCTGAGCAGTGCGCCCGAGAGGTTTACACCCACGTCGCGTCCGCAGTCGTTTGCCAATGGATCGTCTTTGCTCATATTGTATGGGTACTGGAAGTAGGTGAAGTCGTTGGCCATAAGGGTTGATGCAGTCTGAAGTCCGTTTCTGTTGTGGCTCACCAGCATTTTGCCAGCCGATACCGTAAGGCCCTTGCAGAATGTATGGTCGTACTGGATATCAAGAAACTTGATTGAAGCGGCCTTGTCGTTGCCCATACCTACGGAGGCAGTCAGCTCTGTCTCCACAAAAATGTAATCCTTGCTGGTGATATTCATATCAGCCATAAGTCTTGCCCTATAGACAGAAGCGCCAAGTTTCCAGTCGCTTGAGTTGGGAGTCTCCACCGACGAGCCGTATCCGTTTTGCTGAAGGCTCAGATAAGTGTGGGCCAATACGCCAATGTGCAAGCCGTTGGGAATGGTGTCCTGCGCCGTGGCAGTCTCAGCAGCCAAAACCAGCATAGCAGCCGATAATGTTGCATTTGCAATTCTTCTTGTAATTCTGTTCATTTTGTCCTCTTATTTTGATTAAATAAAATACCCTTCTAATTCTGCCGCAAAGATATAATGTGGTTTTTGGTTTTGGAATAGAGCCGTTTCGTAATAGCTGACAATGCAAAATCAGTAAAAACTTTATGGTATGTTAGGTGTAATACATATATTGTTAAGTGGAGTACCTAAATTAGTTTGGGTCTTTCCTCTGATGCTGTGTTTTTTTTCTCCGCGATGCGGATTTATAACCGCATATTTTGCGGTTAAGAATAATTCCATTATCTTTGCAAACAAAAATTACCGCAATGTATATCCACGAATTGAAAGATTGGCCAAATTTCTATTGGGACAAGGACGCCGTAGCTGTCAGTCAGCTGAAAGTGTCCCGTGATGCTTCGTATCTATATGGCAAACTCAGTTCCATAGGTTTTCAGGGACAGTTGCAGGCAGTTGTTGAGAGTATCACATACGATGTTATGTGCTCGTCGGAGATAGAGGGCGTTCATCTCAACAATAGTCAGGTGCGCTCGTCGATAGCACGTAAACTTGGTGCTGTGATAAATGATTTTGCCGAGCCGTCGCATTATATAGATGGCATTGTGGAGATGATGCTCGATGCCACTACTAATTATAATAGTGAGTTGAATTCGGAGCGTTTGTTTGGCTGGCATTCCTGTCTTTTCCCTAACGGCCGCAGTGGATACTCGCTGATAGATGTTGCAAAATACCGTACTGGTGCAATGCGTGTGGTATCAGGAAATTATGGCCGGGAGAGAGTTCATTATGTGGCTCCTGATGCTGATAGAATAGGAGAGGAGATGAGACTGTTTTTCAGTTGGTTCAATTCTGCGGATGTTCAGCGTGATTACGTAAAATCAGCAATTGCTCACTTGTGGTTTGTCTGCATTCATCCTTTCGATGACGGCAACGGACGCATTGGCCGTGCCATTGCTGATATGGCCTTGCAACAGGCCGACGACAGCAAGATGAGGTTTTTCAGTGTCTCTCAACAGATAAATGCCGATAAAAAGCATTATTACGATATCCTGGAGCGCACACAGCGGCAGAAAGACCTTGATATTTCCGAGTGGCTTTTGTGGTATCTGGATTGCATAGGAAAGGCAATCGAAAATGCCGAGCGCAATTATCAGATGGTGGTTGATAAATCAGCCTTCTGGCAAAACCACAGTCAGATGGATTTGTCGGCCCGTCAGTGTGACGTTATCAATATCTATCTTGATGGCTATATTGGAAAGCTGACAGCCAAAAACTGGGCAAAGTTAGCAAAAGTATCATTGGACACCGCCTCACGCGATATAAAGGATCTTGTAGGCAAAAATATTCTGACACCCAACACCAACCAGGCCCGTAATGTGAATTATGCATTGATTATTGGCAATGGAAGAAAACTGGATTTCCTCTCTGATGCGGATTCATAACCGCAGATTTTGCGGTTAAGGAAGCGCAAAATCAGGAATTTTGTGAGAAAACGAGCAAAAAAGGCTGGAATTTTGTGATTTTTTTAATGTTATGTCAGTATGACACAGTTATTTAGGCTTTGATAAAGCGATGGATAGGGGAGAGGATATTAAAAGAGGAGAGTGAGCAATCTGAATAATTACTATATTACAAAAAGTTTGCTATAATCAGCGCTAAGTGGATTTTTAATGTCCACTTTTGCAGGCTGGTACAACGACTTAATCTTTTTTCGGAAAAAATGTATTTTTATGCTTGTTGTTTTATGGAAAAAATGTATTTTTGCGATGTTGAAATTATAGAATAAATGTAATTTACTATGCTTAAAAGAAAGATAACCAACAAGATAGAAGATTTTTTGAAATCTGGAGCAAAAAAGATGCTTATTATTGACGGTGCACGTCAGATAGGCAAATCTTTTATAATACGTCACGTTGGAAAGAGAATGTTTCAGAATTATATCGAGATTAATATGGAACGGGACAAGCAAAACGACCGTGCTTTTGCCCAGGCAAAAACTGTGGATTCTTTTTATTTGGCATTGAGTTCCGTTGCAGGTGGCAAAATGAAAGATAAAAGTAATACTTTAGTGTTTATTGACGAGATCCAAGCTTATCCTCATTTGCTCACTTTGGCAAAGTTTTTAGTGGAAGACAACAAGTTCACTTACATTGCAAGTGGATCTTTGCTGGGTGTCACTTTGCAAAGTACGCAATCTATTCCTGTTGGGTATATTGAGCGGGAGCAAATGTATCCGCTTGATTTCGAGGAATTTCTTTGGGCAAATAATGTAGGTGATTTGGTGATTGAAAAGATGAGGGATTTGTTCGTGAAGGCCATTACAGACAGACAATATGAAAGTCTGGATTCTGCATTGAACCAAAGAATATTGGACTTGTTTCGACGTTACCTTTTGGTAGGAGGTTTGCCTGAGGCTGTTAATTCATATATTGATAGCCATAATATTGTGAAGGTACGCAAAGTTCAAAACAATGTATTGCAGATGTATGCTCTTGATGCCGCCAAATATGAACAAGAGTCGTCACGGAAGCTTAAGATACAGAGAATTTATCAGATGATTCCTTCTAATCTTGAAAATCACAAAAAGCGTGTGGTTGTAAAAGATATAGAAGGAAAGGTTGGCAAACGAACGAGTGATTATCAGGATGAGTTTGATTATCTGGTATCTTCAGGCATTGCTTTGGAGGTGGATGCGGTAAGTCAGCCTGTTTATCCATTGATACAGAATGCAGGTAAAAATCTATTGAAGTTGTATATAAATGATGTTGGATTGTTCACAAATATTCTTTACAAAGAGAATATCAGACCTGTAATTGATGATGTTTGCAGTATAAATCTTGGTGCTGTATATGAGACTGCTGTTGCTCAGGAACTTAAGGCTCACGGATTTGGCTTGTTTTATTATGATAACAAGAAGGTGGGGGAAGTGGATTATCTTATTGATGATGCTGATACACTTGCGCCTCTTCCTATAGAAGTGAAGTCTGGCAGAGACTATACAATCCATAGTGCCTTGAGTAAGTTTATGAAAGTTCCTACATATAATATAAAACGAGCATGTGTCTTGTCTAACGAGGCCTCTGTTTATGAATCTGATGGTATTGTGTATATGCCTATATATAATGTTATGTTTTTCAAGCCTAATCTGAGGGATGTTGTTTTGGAGTTTTGATAACAAAAAACTGCGTTATATTCTGCAAAATGTGCTTTTTTTTGATAGATTTTGCAGAATATAATGCAGTTTTTGGATAAGAAGGGGCGGACTAAGTTGAGAAGTTATGTCTTTCTATTGGAATAGGTCGTCAAGCGTGATTTCCGACTGAATGTCGTTCCAATAGGCGTTGTGTTCTACTCCGTAGGTGGTTGCCATAGTGATGTGTACCGACGACTTGGTCTGCGTTACGTTCTTGAATACAGACCGTTTGCGCATAAGACTTTCGATGTCTTCTCCATTCAGCCGGTAGCTCTCCTTGCTGTATTTCATCTCGATGATGTTGGTTATGCTGTCGTTGCGTACAAGCAAGAGGTCTATTTGAGCGCCATCGTGATCCGCCGACTTGCTTGCTCGCCACGACTGAGCTGAACATATCACGCCTGATATTCCAAGCGCTTTCTTTATTTGTTCGATATGTTGTAGGCAAAGACGCTCAAACGCCAGTCCAGCCCATGTATTATGTATCTGAGTGTCGTTGTTGTGAAGCCAGAAATCTGTGTCGCCATTGATGTTTTCTTTTATGGACTTGAAATAGAACAATGTGTAGTTGTCGATAAGTTGTATTAGTTCATCACGTTCTGTCTTGCCATACGACTTGTATTTACGGACAAATCCGCAGAGTTCCAGGTCGTTTAATTGTTTTGAAAAGCTTCCATTGTCGCTCAGTCCTGTTGCTTTTATAATCTCGTCGCGCGAGAGGCCTGATTTTTGGGAACCGAGTGCTGTAACTATTTTTATGTAAGGCTCCGGTTTCTTGAATAATGATGCGTATAGGGACTCGAATTCGTTTTTGAGTTTGGCGTCCTCGTGGAAGAATAGTCTGTCAACGCATTGCTGCACGCTGTCGGATTTTTCCACCATCGACCAATAGAACGGTATTCCGCCCAATACCATATATAGTTCGGCAATCTGTTTGCGCTCCAGCACAAGGTTGCGGGCTTTAGCATATTTCTCACATTCCAACAGCGTGAATGGTTTAAGGTAGATCTGACGTGTAAGCCTGTTGTGGAGGCCTCCATGGTTGTTTTTTATGTTGTCGGTAATCCATGATGTAGCGCTGCCGCATACTATTAGGATGATGTCCTTTTCGCGTCTTGCAGTGGCCCAAGAGTTCCAGAAATGTTCCAACGCACTTATGAGTCCGGATTTGGGAGTATCCATCCAAGGCAGTTCGTCGATGAACACAACTTTTTTCTTGTCTTCCTTGTTTTCCAACAATTTTGCAAGCATATTGAACGCTTCCATCCAGTTTTTTGGGCGTGCGCATTTGCTCATTCCATAATTCATAAGTGATCGGTGGAAGTTCTCGAGTTGTTTTTTCAGCGGTTCGTTGGCCGCTCCGGTATGCTGGAATGCAAAATTGTAGTTGAAGGTTTCCCTTATGAGGTAAGTTTTGCCTACTCTTCGCCTTCCATATATGGCACAAAACTGCGATTCTTCTTCCTCAAGAAGGGTTTTCAATATATTCTGTTCGCTCTGACGTCCTATTAGCATGGTTTTTCTTGTATTGGTTTTCTGTGCAAAAATACAAAAAGTTTGCTATAATCAGCGCTAAGTGTCAAAAAAAAGTAGTTAGCGCTAAGTATAGCTATGTTTTTGCGGTATAATCAGCGCTAAGTGGATTTCGTGTATAAGTAGTTATAACAAAAAAACTGCGTTATATTCGGCAAAATGTATCTTTTTTTTTCTCGGACTCCAATAATTAAAGATACAAAAAGTTTGCTATAATGAAGTTTACCCCTAAAGTTGGACCGAAAAACTTTTGCGGTTAAGGATAAGTTTACAACAGTTTTCTCAAATCCTCCTCGTTGGGTAACGCTTTCTTGAAATTCTCTGGCATATCTTTGGTGGTGCTGTATGTTGATACGGTCATTGGTTTTGAGTAATCTCTTAGTGCGAATTCTATTACCGTTTTCTTTGCCTCTTTGCAAAGTATTATTCCTATTGACGGATTTTCGTGCTCCTTTTTCACAGACTTGTCCAGAGCGCTTAGATACATGCTCAATTGTCCAAGGTATGCGGGCTTGAATTTACCAGTCTTCAGCTCAATAGCCACCAGACAGTTGAGGTCGCGGTTGAAGAATAGCAAATCAATGAAATATTCCTCGTCTTCCACCATTACCCTGTATTGGTTTCTTATGAAGAGGAAGTCATCGCCGAATTGCTCGATGAATTTTCTTATGTTGTTTACAATTTCGTTTTCCAGTACAGCCTCGTCGATATCCTCGTCGTCTTCGCCCAGAGGTTCCACATTAATGAATTGCAGCAGATAGTTGTCCTTGAATGCCTTAACAGCCTTTACTGCCATTTTTTGAGATGATATTGTCTGCTTGAAATTGTTTGCTGGCTGATGCTGGGAATACAGGCCTGACTTAATGTAGTCACGGAGGGTATATTTGTTCCAAGCGTTTTTAACAGCCTCGGTGATGTAGTAAAATCGTTCCTGCAGGTTCTTGCATAATGAGAATATTTGTATATGATGAGTAAATGGCAATTGCACAAAATATGCCCAATCAAATTCGCCAACCGCCGGTTGGCGAATTTGAGAAAGAAGATGCTTTTCGTCAATGCCTTCAGACTCAATTTGTTGATGGGCTTCTATAAGAGAACTCCATTCCTCATAAAACTGACGCATATATTTAATCATGCTTTCAGAATAACCCGTCAGACCTGGCATTTCTTTTTGTAGTTGTTCTGATATCATGTGGATTGCGCCCTTGCCCCAATATCCGTTGCGGGAGTTCTTGGATACAAAGTTTCCTATTCCGTAATAGAGGGAAAGCATCTCTCTATTAACAGACATTACAGCCTTGTACTGACTGCGTTGTATAGCCTCCTTAATCGTTTTGACGGCGT
This sequence comes from Bacteroidales bacterium, assembly GCA_045628165.1. Lineage (GTDB taxonomy): Bacteria > Bacteroidota > Bacteroidia > Bacteroidales > UBA3824 > UBA3824. The sequence goes on from JAZQPB010000267.1 coordinate 7,493, forward strand.
TTGTGTATTTTTCTTCTATGGCTTCCATTAAGGTAGTGTATTGATTTATTTTTGCAAATATAACAAAAAAAGTAGTTAGCGCTGATTATAGCAATGTTTTTGTGGTATAATCAGCGCTAAGTGGATTTTTTGTTGGTAAGTAGTTATAACAAAAAACTGCGTTATATTCGGCTAAATGTATCTTTTTTTTAGAGATTTTGCAGAATATAACGCAGTTTTTCTTAAGAGTATGTTGAGAGAAAACAATTGTTTTTTTATTTCTTCTCGATTATTGCGATGGCCAGTTTGCCGAACAGCATAGCTATGCGGTCCTCTATTCGGTCTTCTGAAGTACCATTGAATCTGTGTATGTTGAGAGAGCAGATTGTCTTCTTGGTTTTAAGGTCAGTGATGTCGATTGTCCCTGTTATTATCATTCGGCTCTTATCTTCGGTAATTTGTTCTTTGTTGGCGATTCTACGGCCCAGATTCTTTACCCATTTGCTTGATTTTGCAACACCTTGCTCTACAGTTGAGAGAGATTGCTCTATGTTCTTTACGTTGAAAACGATGCTGTATTTTGCGTTGTTGCCAATCTTCATATCGTCAGATGCTATGTTGAAAGCCGATCTGAATGCTTGCTTTGATAGGATTGTCCTTTGGTTGTACTCATCACCACACCAGGTCTTGAAGTTTTCGAACTCGTTGAGGGTAGCGTTGTCGAGTTTTATCTCTATTGAGGCGGTTGACTTTTCCGAAAGGAACTTTAGATCTCCGCTTTTTATCGATATCTCGTCTATCTGAGCGAACGACGAGAGCGATGTTAGTATCGCTATTAGTATTAATGTGATTTTTCTCATTTCTTTGTATATGTTGGGTGGTTGTGTTTATTACTTTTTGCGGGCTCCCCAGTCTAAACCTATGGTTAATAGGATAGTGCTGTTGTTTGATGTTGATTGACTTTCTGATTTGGCTTGATATCTAGAGCCACCACTTGTTACTTTGTCCCCTTTAAACGAAGTGTGCTCGTATCTTAGGGTAAAGTTCCAGTGAGATACTCTGTATCCGAATGCCGGAGAGATGTAGAATGATGCTTTGCCTGCGTATGTAGATATTTCTACTCCTGATCGAAAATCTACATACAGATTGGATTTTTCTTCGGAAGATGGAATATCGCATCGCAAGTTAGCGAAAATAGGGACATTGGGATAAAAGTTGCTATTTTCAGATATGCCAAACCTTACTCCACTTCCTAATCCTACCAAAAATGTTTCATTTACCTGAAATCCGTAGCAAATGTTGGATACAAGAGACCATGCGTTGTCTGAGCTTGAAGTTTCGTTTGTATTTTTCCCTTGGGTCGTTGTAGTGTTGATGGTTGTGCTTGTATAACCACCTCCCAACTCAAAGAAGCCTCTCCAGCCTTTGCGGATATCTGTCTGTATGGAAGATGCCGATGAAGGTTCCTTGTCCTTGTTTGGTGATTCCGATTGGGCGTATTCCTTATCCTTGGGTTGCTTGGGTTCTTTCTCTATGGTGATGTACTTCTTGGTGAGATACTTGTCGAGTTTCTCGTTGCCTGAAGGCTCAAGTTCTTTGCTTGGTTTGGGTGTGGTAGATGAGGTGGTCTGGGCAGGAGTGGACACTTCTTCCTTGGTAATCTTGGATACCTCACTCATCTTGTAGACAAATAGAGATCCGTCGGCGGTCTGTATCTTGAGGCTTTCGTTGGGCACTTGCTCAATGATTACGCCTTTGATGACGCTTCCGTTTTTCAGATGGACAACCTCTCTGTAGTTTTGTGCAAAGATAGTGGCTGAGGCTGCTAGCGCAACTATCAGTAATAGAAGTTTTTTCATTGTGGTAATTATTTAAGTGATTTCAGTAATCAGTATTTTACCGACAAGTGAAAAATCTGTTTCCTAGTTAGGTGGCATCAAGGCACAAAAAAATGCGTGCGCTTGACTATACCAATCTTCTAGGTCCTAGGATAACCCGTACTCACGATAAGCCATGCCCACGCAAAAGCGCAGGCATTCACTGACTTATTCGAAGTGAGTACAATTGAATTTCCTAGGTTCAGAAGAATCACCGAATAAATAGCAAATGCTAATTATATATGTCGTTTATGTCTTGTTGTCCAATTGTGGCTGTTCAACGTGGCAAATATAGAAATTTGTATGTGAACGGCAAAGGATAAATTAGTTTTTTTTATCCCAAAGAAATAATTGTTGATGTCGTTTGGCATAACTTATTAATGTATATATACCAAAAGTTACGGCAAATATTGAGATTTACCGTAACTTTGGGTATATGTCTATGGTTTGTTTATTTTATCCCAAAAACTCTTTGGTCCAATAGGTTTGAAGTTTTGATTTTATTAAATCCATAACAACTTCAAATTTGAACTTTTCTGGCCAATGGATGCTTTTTAGGTAGATGTTCCACATTTGGTTTCGTGTTTCGTCTGTTGTAAAAGTTTGGGTGAACAATGCTTTACCTTCCGAATATTTTGTTTCCCGTGCATTGAACGTATTTATGATGGCTTCTTTTAACAAATCTTCATTTATGTTGTGGTTTTTGAAGAGTGTATATACGTCGAAGAAGTCCTTCATTCTACTGTTTTCTGTATCCCTTACTATCATGGCGTGAAATTTTTCTGCAATCAATGTCTCCAGAGAGTATGCATACAATTCTACTTGCGGAATATCATTCAATAGAGTAGGATATTCCAAGGGCAATGGATGTGGTGTTACTACGTCACCGTATCCTATGTCAATGGAAATATTCTGGATTATAGTATCAATTTTTGCGGTTATTTTCACGCAGTTGCCTGGATATTTTTTCTCCAAGGCAATCGGTGTAATCTTAATGGTTTCTGGCAAGAACCTTACACCGTCCTCTTTGCAATCTATCTTGCATATTTCCTCAAAAATGCTTTTTATGTTGTCTTTTTCGTTGCTGATATTGGCCCCAAGAAGGTCTACGTCTATTGTAGGTCTCGACTTGAACATATCGTATGCGAATATCAGGGAACTGCCTTTGAGTAAAAAATTCTTCTGATACTTGCTAGTTGATATTCTATACAAAAGCCTCTCATGTATGTATCTTATAAGAACTTTCATATAGTCGAGTTTCTCTTTTTTCGATAGGTTAAGGAGTCTGGCTCTTATCGATTTCCCGTAGTCTGTTATCATAGTCTTGTCTCTATATATCTTCTAAGTATGTTGTCAACCCTAAGTTTCTTTGCGTATTCGTGTAGTTTGGCAATATTGAAGTTGTTGCGTTTCAGGTATTCGGTTATAACCTCGCCACAAACCTCAAAACCAATTTTGTTTCTGTATTTTATAGCATCGCATACTGTTCTCTCCAAATCAGTGATCCTTACATTGTATCCAGAAATATTCTCTGTCGTAATGCCAAAATTCAGGTTGTCTTCTTTCCAATAATATAGGTTTATAGGTGGATATTCGGGAATTCTTACTTTTCTCTTGTTGGCTATCGCTATGCAATAACCCGATTGGATCTGTGTAGATAGTTCATAATGAGCGAATGCGCTGTATAGGCACAACACACCGTTTGGGACAATTTTCTCAATATCAATCATATTGTTTGCCAGAGAAAGTTCGTCCGCATATATACCTTGGCGTATCCTTATTAGCAACCCGTCATTTACAGCATTTATTATTTTCCTGTATAGGTATTGCTTTTTTATCTCTTTAGTATTTATAAAACCGCCGTTGTTTTCTACTATGTTTACTGCGCTTGTCATATCACGATTGTTGCGCCACAAATATACAAAAAGTTACGGTAAATATCAATATCTACCGTAACTTTTTGTATAAATTTTTTATCTTCTCAGCCGATTGTTACTCTGCCTTGATGATGAACCAGTTTTTCTTACCCTTCTTTACGAGGATGTATTTGCCGTCGAGGAGGGCGTCGGCGTTGATAACAGCCTTCTCGTCTGACACCTTCTCGAGGTTGATGGCGATGGCGTTTTCCTTTACCGAGCGGCGAGCCTCAGACTTTGATGCAAGACATTGTGTCTTGTCAGCCAACAAATCCAACAAGCCTATGCCGGCCTCAAGTTCTGACTTGGCGATGTTGAACTGTGGAACGCCTGCGAATACCGACATGAATGTGGCCTCGTCCAAAGCGAGAAGCTGATCCTTTGTACCCTTGCCGAAGAGTATCTGTGATGCTGATACGGCAGTGTTGTAGGCCTGCTCGCCGTGTACCATGATGGTGATGTGCTTGGCGAGTACGCTCTGCAATACTCGGCGGCCTGGATCCTGCTTGTGCTCTGCAATCAGGTTGTCGATTTCCTCGTGAGAGAGCAAAGTATAGATTTTGATGTATCTCTCAGCGTCCTCGTCGGATGTGTTCATCCAGAACTGGTAGAACTCGTATGGCGAAGTGAGCTTGGGGTCGAGCCAGATGTTGCCCTTCTCGGTCTTGCCGAATTTGGTGCCGTCGGCCTTCTTGATTAGAGGACATGTGAGACCGAAAGCCTCAGCCTCCTGACCGTCGATACGGCGGATGAGCTCGGTACCTGTTGTGATGTTTCCCCACTGATCCGCACCACCCATCTGGAGCTTGCAGTTCATGTTCTTGCGGAGGTAGTAGAAGTCGTAACCCTGCATCAGCTGGTAAGAGAACTCTGTGAAGCTCATGCCCTCGCGGCTCTCTGAAGAGAAACGCTTCTTTACAGAATCCTTGGCCATCATGTAGTTTACTGTGATGTGCTTGCCGATGTCGCGGATAAAGTTGATGAAAGAGAAATCCTTCATCCAGTCGTAGTTGTCCACGAGTACAGCCTTGTTGGGAGCGTCGCTCTCAAAATCGAGGAACTTGGCCAGCTGTGCCTTGATGCAGGCCTTGTTGTGGTTGAGGGTTTCCTCGTTGAGGAGGTTGCGCTCTGCTGATTTTCCCGATGGGTCGCCCACCATACCTGTGGCGCCGCCTACGAGGGCTATTGGCTTGTGGCCGGCCATCTGGAAATGCTTCAATATCATAATGGATACGAGGTGACCGATGTGCAGTGAGTCAGCAGTAGGGTCGATACCTACGTATGCTGTGGTCATCTCCTTGGCGAGCTGCTCTTCTGTGCCAGGCATCATGTCCTGGATCATGCCACGCCATTTAAGATCGTCGATAAAACTCATTTTTTATATAATTACGAAGTCCGAATTACGAATTACGAATTCCTTGCAGATGTGTGCATTCGGATTTCGTAATTCGTAATTCGTAATTAGAACTAGTATTTAAAACGTGATAGGAACTTCATGTCGTTCTCGAAGAACATACGGATGTCGGTGACGCCGTAGCGGAGCATTGCTGTACGCTCTATACCCATACCGAATGCGAATCCTGAGTAAACCTCAGGGTCGATGCCGCAGTTGCGGAGCACGTTGGGGTGTACCATGCCGCAGCCGAGAACCTCCAGCCAGCCTGTGCCCTTGCAAATAGCGCAACCCTTGCCGCCACAGATAGAGCAACTTACGTCCATCTCGGCCGATGGCTCGGTGAATGGGAAGTATGATGGGCGGAGACGGATCTCGGTCTTCTCGCCGTAAAACTCCTTGGCGAAATACATGAGAGTCTGCTTAAGGTCAGCGAAAGACACATTCTTGTCGATATACAAACCCTCCACCTGGTGGAAAATACAGTGTGAGCGGGCTGATACTGCCTCATTTCGGAACACTCTGCCTGGCACGAGAACGCGGATAGGAGGCTGCTGTTTCTCCATTACGCGAACCTGACCGCCGGAAGTATGTGTGCGGAGCAAAAGGTCTGGATTTGTCTCCACGAAGAAAGTATCCTGCATATCGCGTGCGGGGTGCTCTGGTGGGAAGTTGAGGGCTGTGAAGTTGTGGTAATCGTCCTCTATCTCCTGACCCTCGGCCACTGTGAAGCCCAGGCGTGAGAATATCTCGATAATCTCGTTCTTAACCATTGTGATAGGGTGGTGGCTGCCGAGATTGTAGTTGGGACCAGGGAGAGTGATATCGAGGTCGTTTGGCTTCTGAGCCTCGTCCTCGAATTTCTCCTGAGCCTCCTTCAACTTGGCCTCTACTGCCTGCTTCAGTGAGTTGATCTTCTGACCATACTCCTTTTTCTGGGCTGGCTCCACCTTCTTGAACTCAGCGAAAATATCGTTGAGGATACCCTTCTTGGAGAGGAATTTCAAGCGGAGCTCCTCGGCCTTCTCCTTGGTATCAGCCTGAAACTTCTCTACTTCCTCGATGAATTCTTTAATTTTCTCAATCATAACAATTATAAGTGATTGAAGTGATTGAAGTGGTGGAAGTGTTGAAGCATATCTGTCACTTCAACATTTCAACATTTCAATCACTTGGAATTATTCTATTACAGTTGCCTTAATGATCTTGATGTCGGTCTTAGGACGGTCAGCACCATCCTTGTCGGCTGTTGCAATCTGATCCACGATGTCCATTCCCTCTACTACCTCGCCGAAAACAGTGTACTGTGCGTCGAGAGTGGCAGCACCACCTATTGTAGAGTAGGCCTCAATCTGCTCGTCGCTGAACTCGAAGCCGTATCTTGCGTATGCCTTCAGCTGGGTCTCTGGAGTTACTGTGCCGTGTACGATGTAGAACTGTGAGCCTGAGCTGCGGCGCATTGGGTTGCCCTGGTCGCCGGTGCGGGCTGCGGCTATAGCGCCACGCTTGTGGAAGTGATTAGGAATGATTTCAGCTGGCAGTGTGTAGCCTGGGCCGCCCGTACCGAGGCGCTGGCCTGGAGTAGCGGTCTTGCTCTCTGGGTCACCGGTCTGAACCATGAATCCCTCGATTACTCTGTGGAAGAGGATTCCGTCGTAGAAGCCTTCCTTTACTAACTTTACGAAATTGTTGCTGTGTACTGGGGTATCATTGTAGAGTTCAATCTTGATGTTACCCAAAGTGGTTTCTAATAGTATCATAGTGTTTTTAGTATTTTGCTGAGTATCAGTGTTTGCTGATATTTCTGTCTTATCAGCATTCTTGTCCTTTTTCTTGCCCTTCTGAGCCATGCCGAGCTGGCATATCAGGAGCAACGCTATCAGTGTAAAAATCTTTTTCATATCTGTGTACATTTTTCAACTTGCAAATATAAGAAAGATTTTGGGATTTATTTGCAAAAATATCGTTTTATTTTTAATGGTGTTTTCAGCTGAAAAAAAATATTGAAAATCTGTTATAAGTTTCCAAAAGAATGAATATCTTTGACGGCTATTTTGCCACAATAATTACTATGTAATTATAGGTGTATATCAGCTGAAAATAAACAAATCAATCACCCAAATAAAAATGGAAAAAAGTAATTTAATGAAGTTGCTGATCTCCACTATTATCTTCCTCATTGTGTGGCTGTTGCCAACTACAGCTTTCGGTGTGGAGGGTCTTACAGTGATAGAGCAGCGCGTAATCGCCATCTTCGTGTTGGCGGCTGTGCTTTGGATCATGGAGCCTATTCCTATCTGGGGCACGTCGGTAGTTATCATGGTAATGATGCTGCTGACAACGTCTGACAGTATGTTGAGTTTCTTCAACGACAACCTCAGCGTTCAAGAGCTTGCTCAGATGCTCGGAATCTCCGAGTCGAGCGAGGCTCTCACCAAGGAGGCCGTAACCAAGGCCATGAAGGGTTTCACTTTCTATGACGGTGTGCAGACTCCTATCCTGAGCGCCAAGTCTATCATGGCTTCGTTTGCTGACCCAACCGTGATGCTGTTTATGGGCGGTTTTGTATTGGCCATTGCCGCCACCAAGTACAAGCTCGACGCCACTCTGGCTCGTACAATCCTGAAGCCTTTCGGCAAGAAACCTAAGTTTGTAATGCTCGGCTTCCTCGTGGTTACAGCCTTGCTCTCTATGTTTATGAGCAACACAGCTACCGCCGCCATGATGATCGCCATCCTTACCCCAGTGCTCGCCTCCATGCCTGAGAGCGACAACGCAGGCCGTGTGGGTCTGGCACTCTCTATCCCTGTGGCCGCCAATATCGGTGGTATCGGTTCGCCTATCGGAACTCCTCCAAACGTTGTTGCAGTAGGCAACCTCGCTAAGGAGGGTATCGATATCAGTTTTGGTAACTGGATGATGATTATGGTTCCAGTGGCTATGCTTATCCTCTTCCTGGCTTGGCTTTTCCTCAACTGGAAGTTCCCTTGCAAGCAGGAGTCCATCGAGATCAAGATTGAGGGCGAGGTTGATAAGAGCCCCAAGGCAATGATCGTTTACATTACATTTGCTGTTACAATCCTTCTCTGGGTGTTCGGCAAGGAGCTCCTGGGAGTAAACGCCAACACAGTGGCCCTGGTACCTTTCGCAGTGTTCTGCATTACAGGCGTGTTCGAGAAGAAGGATCTTGCAAAGATCGACTGGGACGTACTCTGGCTTGTAGCCGGTGGTTTTGCTCTCGGCGTGGGTCTCGATGCCAAGATAGGTCCCGACGACCTCACAATGAGCAAGCACATTGTAGGTGCTATTCCATTCGATTCATGGCCTACACTGGCTATCATCCTCGGCTCCGGCGTTCTCTGCCTCGTGATGTCAACATTCATGAGCAACTCGGCCACAGCAGCCCTCCTTATCCCAATCTTCGTGGCATTGGGCAAGGGTATGAGCGATCAGCTTGAGCCATACGGCGGTGTGGTAACCCTCATCGTAGGTCTCGCACTCTCGGCCTCGTTCGCCATGTCGCTGCCTATCTCCACACCTCCAAACGCCATCGCCTACTCAAAGGGCTTCATCAAGCAGAAGGAGATGGTGCTCGTAGGTATCGTGGTAGGTATCATCAGCCTCGTAATCGGCTACACAGTACTCTTCTCTATGGGCGGCCTGCTCAAGTAGTTTTTTAGTGTGCTGATACAGCCTTTAATATAACACCTCCCGCTCCGGAATTTTTTCCAGGACGGGAGGTTTGTTTTTATAAGTTATAAAGAAATATGAAAGGAGCTACAATGTCAGTCTCTGATGCTTTACTGTTATGGAAAAGGGCAATTATCGAAACTGTCAATGACGAACTTAAAAATATTGCCCAAGTGGAGCATTCCAGACATCGTTGTTTCAATGATTTCATAGTCAATATAATATGTTAGGCGCGATAGCCGCATATTCATCGTTCCCTAAGAAACCTGAGGTCAGAGTTGAGAAGCAACCTCATTCAAATCACGTTCAGCCTTGTTTGTTTTAACTTTGAATTCGTCGAATTCACGTTAATTATTTAATCTACTGTTGTACCAATTTTCTATATCAGCATATAGCTGTGTATGCTCAAATATTGAAGAATTGTAAAAGTTTAATAACTCTTGTTTTACATCTTCGCTTTTTTTATTATTCCCGAACGCAACAAATCTGTTCAGCAAACGAATTAAATCATGCCCTTGACAATAATTCCAACACTCTCCATTAAGTTGAGTTTTTATATTATTGAAAATGCCAAGAGTGAGATTTGTTCGCACCGACAGAGAGGTCGCAGTCTTTCCCTGCCTTGGAGGTTTGGGTGACAAACTGTTGAACCTATTGACCAAAACATCAGGCCAAGGAGTTTTAGGGTTTCCGCTATTGTCTAGCAATTCTGACAATGATAATGCTTTACTCATCGCAATGCCCGATGTTGTTCGCGTATTGTGGATTCTCACAATTGCAAAGTCCTTTGCAATGCTTGTGCTCATATTTAATTTATTTGCAAATCCTGGATGAGCTTTATTTAGACTGTTTTGAATGCTAAGTTCAGAGAGAATATAACATTCAAAACTATGATAGTCTGTAAGGAACACATTATCGGGTTTTGTATACGATAAGTATGGCGTATAATCCTTGTCCCTAATACCAATCAAGTATTTCTTGAAATATACTTTGTCGGAGTCTATTACCTCTCTAACTATTGCCTCTACATTCTCACAACTCTCAGAAGGATTTGTATCTGTGTCCTTCTGCCAAGAAGATATATGCACACTATATTTTGAAGGGTCTAAGCATTTGCTATAAAAAGCTACATCATCATCTCCTTCCACTACAACCCATACTTTAGGGTTTGGATGGTTGAGCGTCAGCCTTATCTGGTTGGCGATTACAGGTGTTGTATAAGATGCTGCAAGTGTGTTAGGGGCAGATGCTGCAACTAGGCTACTCAATGTTGATGCCATACAAGTCCTTTGTTAAATTCCAATAATTCCCGATAAACGATGGCGAGTGGGTGGCAATGATTATCTGTATGTTCTTATTTCTTGCCATCTCAAGCATATCGTCCATCATAGTGTTTAGCCATGCTGGATGCATAGAGTTCTCCGGCTCGTCTATCAAAATTACTTTGTCGTTGATATCCCTAAAAATTAGGCTAAAATACAATACAATAATATTGCGTTCTCCGCTAGACAGACTAGTGAGAGGTATTTCTTTGCGACCTCCGAGGATGCAGTACAATCCTTTGTTAGGGTCTGCATATATATATTTGTCAGAAAGATTTTTTCTTCTTATGCAAGACAAGAATGTGGAGAGATTAGTATAGAAATCCTTGAGAGTCTCTAGTTTATCTTTAGAGTTCTTGATGTTGAGAGACAATGCCTTACGGTATTCATCTGGATACTCCTCCGACATATCAATTGATGAGCTCAGCCCCACTCTTTGATACTCTGCTGCCAATTGGCGTATCAGACTGGATTCTTCCTTGTATTTGGGTTCCTCCAATATTTCAATATCATCATTATTGACAAGGTCCTGTACAAATCGGCCGTCTATCTCCTGCGAAAGTTTTGCATAATCAGTCATCTTAGATGTATACTTTTCTTTCAGATAGCTGATAACGCTATCCATCTCGGACGTCTTATCAAAATTTTCGTTGAAAGAATTGTTGAAAATTCTTTGGGCAGGGACGAAATACGAAGATTCTTCCTGTAAGAACATTCTCAAATTCTTGCCCATAGACATCAATCGAGAATTTTCAGCGATACTCTCTGAGCGAATGACGTTTTCTATAGAGTCGGTATCGTCTAACATTAAGCCTCTATAATACATTGACCTGTTATCAAGGCTCAATTCTTCAACAAGCGATTTCGTAATTGAGAATTCATCAACAAGTCTGTCGGCAAAGTAGTACTGGAATGTAATCTGTTTTACTACCTCAGCATTTACATCGTCATCGTTTTGAGACACTTCCAATTCTTTGGTGATTGCAACAGAAGACTTTGTTTCAACAAAAGCATTCACATAATTGATGACGATGGAAGAGAAAGACAACAAATAGAATTCAAGGAATTTCTGCTTATAGAGGTTGTCAATCATCTTGAGGATAGTTGTTTTGCCATAACCATTAGGACCTGTGAGTATCGTAACGCCACAGTCCGACTTGTAATTGAAATCCAATTCGTAGTCGTAAAGTCCGAATAACTTCGTTATCTTAATCTTTGAAATCATAATAAGATTTATTTATATATTTTTTCCAACTGGAGGCGCAAATCCTCGTTGACTATCCGTATCTGAGATGTGTTGACATTGCGATTGCCTTCTGAAACAACGCAAATTCTATAATTTGGATAATTGCCACCTTTACTTTGGTTGTTCTTGTAATGCAGAGGTCGGAGATTGATACCTATACTTGTGCCACCCATAACCCGAGGATATGTATAGTCAATAACCCAACCGAATGGGCTTCCAGGCTGTCCGTAGAAATCCCAGGCTATCCACGCACCAACAATATCCTTGCGGTATAGATTTGGGTCGTAGCCTTCTACAATAGTAGCTTTCTGCCATACATAACTCCTACATTCAGGAGTGTTTATGTTTTTAAATATAAAATTTTCGTAATTCATCTTTACTAAGATAAAACAAATCTATTTTTACCTTTGCAAAGGTATATTATTATTCCTATTTCTGCAAATATATTTTTGATTAACTAACTAATTGCACTTTCAATTAGAACTTAATTGTATAGAAGGAATGTTTGTTCCAAAAAATTCCTTCAGTTCCTTAATTTGTATAATGTATTAATTATTAGCGTTTTGGCAAAAAATATGACGAACTTTCTGGAGATTTGGCAAAAAATGTGACGAACTTTTTGGAGTTTTGGCAAAAAATATGACGAACTTTTTGGAATTTTGGCAAAAAATGTGACGAACTTTGTGCTTTGCACTCACATTGACCATGGTAAAACCACGAAACTACATATATTTTACATAGCATACACCATTTTCGTCATAATTGATTACTAACGGATCAGGTGAGAATGTTTTTCGTAATATTGAGTTTTTTGCAATTCGTAATTAAAAATGTCTTTTTTATACAATGGAAATATTAATTTTTTATTATACCTTTGGGGCGTGAATCATAAAAAAAAACTAAATCACTAGTGTCCACTAAAAAACTTTAAATGTTCATTGAAATTATTGTAATATAGTAAGTTACAAAGATAGCAAGACCGAACGGATTTGAAATTATATCTTTGCAGTCAATATAATAACGACTGCATATGCATAAGGACAAATACGTTTTCGCTCAGATGACTTCATTTCTCAACAGAAGCAAGTTTAATCGTTTAGTTGAGAAATACCAAGGAGACCGCTACGTAAAGCACTATACTTGTTGGAACCAACTCTTGACCCTGATGTTCGGGCAACTATGCAACAGAGTCAGCCTACGCGATTTGATAGTTGCCTTACAGGCTCATCAAGAGAAGTGTTATCATCTTGGCGTGGGCAAGAATGTCACAAGAAGCAACCTCTCAAAAGCCAATGAGAATCGTGACTATCATATCTTTGAGGAATTCGCCTTCTATATGATCGACGAGGCCCGCAAGAACAAAATCACTGATATCTTCACGATTGACGGCAACGTGTATGCGTTCGATTCCACAACTATAGATCTTTGTCTGAATATGTTCCCATGGGCAAAATTCCGCAAGCACAAGGGAGGGGTAAAGGTGCATGCCCTTTATGATGTGGAAACACAGGTTCCCGCCTTTGTGCATATGACAGAGGCCAAGGTGAACGATGTAAATGCAATGGACGTGATTCCCTATGAATCAGGATCATTCTATATTTTCGACAGGGCGTATAATGACTTCAAACGCCTTTACAAAATACATATGAATGACTCGTTCTTCGTCATAAGAGCCAAGTCCAACATAAAGGCAAAGATTGTAAAATGGAAACGCAGGTTACCTAAGTTCATATTGTCAGACTGTGAGATAAAACTTACCGGCCACTACTCTCAGAAAGCGTATCCGGAAACAATACGGATGGTGCGTTTCTGGGATGACGAAGACCAGAGGGAATTCGTTTATCTGACCAACGCCAAGCACATACCGGCTCTCCAGGTTGCAGAACTGTACAAGAAACGATGGCAAGTGGAATTGTTTTTCAAGTGGCTCAAACAGCACCTCCGAATCAAGAAGTTCTGGGGCACGTCTGAAAATGCCGTCAAGATTCAAGTCTACACAGCCATAATCACGTACTGCCTTGTTGCGATTATGAAACACAAAATGCAACTCGACAGGTCAACGTATGAAATCCTGCAAATTCTTGGAATTTCACTGACAGACAAGACTCACCTGAGTGATCTTTTTAGCAAAACTAAATTCAATAATTTCAAAGACCTGAAGGATTTTGATGGTCCTAGTTTATTTGATAATTGTTAAACTTTATGTGTCCGCTATTTTTTTAGTGGACACTAGTGA
>JAZQPB010000268.1:0-52501 GCA_045628165.1 Bacteroidales bacterium
TCGGAATCATTGACCTGGCTGGCTTCCCCAAGGATGTCTACTATCTCTATAAATCACTCTGGACCAACGACGATGTTCTCCACCTGCTTCCTCACTGGAACTGGAACGAGGGCGACATGATAGACGTGGTGGCATACACCAACCTGAAGGATGTGGAGCTTTTCGTAAACGGCAAGTCATACGGCAAGCAGAACCTCAGCGACAGCACTCTCCATCTGATGTGGAAGGTTCCATTCGAGGCCGGCGAGCTAAAGGCTGTGGGCATCAACGCCGACGGCAGCGAGGTTACCGAGATTATCCGCACCGCAGGCAAGGCCGAAAGAATTGCGCTTTCAGCTGACCGCTCACAGATTGCGTCCGACGGCAGCGACCTCAGTTTCGTGACTATCGACATCACCGATGCCGAGGGCAACATTGTGCCCGACGCCTGCCAGAAGATTGACTTCTCAATCACAGGTCCGGGCGAGATTATCGGTCTCGACAATGGCGACCAGGTTTGCCACGAGAGTTTCAAGGGCTCTTCGCACTCGGCATTCAACGGCAAGTGCCTCTGCATTGTAAGGTCAAAGCGAGGCGAGCGTGGCACTGTGACTCTTAGCGCCAAGGCCGACGGTCTTCAGGATGCTGATATCAAGATTGATGTCAAGTAATATTATTGCTATCAGCTGCCTAAAAAAATAAAGATCATGGCAGCTGATAGCGTGATATTCTACTTGCCACACCATAAGCGGCGGATTACCAATGCCTCCAGGCGACGGGAGTGGACGTAAATTGTAGTGGACTCGTCGAGAGTGTGGTGTATAATATTAAAGGTGCCGGTAATGCCGTAAGACCATTTGCGGAAATTGAGCCAGTAGGCGCCCTTGAGGTGAAGCACCGGCGATATGCCGAAATCCTTTACGCCTTTTTTCTGATAGAAGAGATTGCTGGCGTTGATGCCCACCGAGCCCGAGGCAAAGAGCAGACTGCGGCCACCGAGCACAAGGTTGTAGGCGTATCCGCCGTTGATGCCGAGGTTGCAGGATTTCATGTCGGCCTCGTCGCGCTTTACGAGAAGGCTGTCGCTCTTGATCTTGAGCAGATACAATGCCGCGCCCACGGTGAAACTGCCGGCAGATTTCAGCTGGCTCTCATTGGCGGTGAATCCGGCCTTATAGCTGAAACGCTCGTGGTTGAATACGTATTTGCCCACCATGTCGAACTGCTGTACAGTGATATCGGGGCTATAGAGAATTTCGTCGACCTGCTGAGAGGCCGGCTTCTTGATCTGGAAACGGTTTTTCACGTTCTCGTAGAATCCGGAATATTTCTGGATGTAGATATCCCCCACAAAAAACTTGCTGTAGCCCCTCAGCTGCATATCTGTGGCCTTGATGCTGTGGTAGCCGCTGCGCCCCACGGAAAGCTCGCGCCGGTAGCAGACATCGAAGGGGAAATACTTGCACCACACTCCCACTCCTATGCCGGAGTGCCGGTCCGGAATGTACTTGTAACCCTTTTCGTGGTTCTGAAACACGAAATCGTAGTTATAAAGAAAGGATTTGACAGAAAAAAGGTTACCATAACTCTTAACATAGCATGTATCCTGAGCTGATACCGGAATAATGCCATCAGCTGACAATATCACAATGATTATTAATAATTTAACGAGAGTATTTTTCATGTGCTGTAATTTTGATTGGCAAAATTAGAAAATTTGGAATTAGCTGAATGAAAAAAAATTGAAAATTTAATGTTAAAAAGTTGCAAATACCATTAATAATTATTTAATTTGCACTGTCTAAAATATCGTTACGACTTTTATACAAGAAATATCCGGCTTTCCGCTGCTTACTTTTTTACCTAAAGGAAAGCTTACAATATAGACAATAGTTACAATAAATACTAATTTACTAATTACTAATTATGAGAAATATAAATGCAAACTCTCCCATCAAGAGAGTAGGTGGACTGTTCCGCGGAATTGTCCTACTGGCCATCCTGATGGTAAGCCTTGCAGCTGATGCCCTGGCTCAGGGTACCATCAAAGGTAAGGTAGGAGACGTTAATGGCGAGCCATTGCCTGGCGCCAGCGTCTTCGTAAAAGGTACTACTCTCGGTACCATATCCGATATGGACGGTAACTTTGTACTCCCTGGCGTGCCAGCGGGTCAGCAGACTTTGGGAATCTCCTTCATGGGCTACGAGACCATAGAGGAGGTGCTCACCATCACAAATGGCGGTACTGTTACCAAAAACTACACCCTCAAGGAAGACTCTGAGCAGCTCGACGAGGTGGTGGTAATCGGTTACGGCGTTCAGAAGAAGAAACTTACCACCGGTGCCAACGTTCAGGTTTCGGGCGACGACATCGACCGCATGAAATCCACAAACGCACTCCAGGCGCTTCAGGGTCAGACCGCCGGTATCAACATCACCTCCACATCAGGCCAGCCAGGCGAGGGCATGAAGGTGAGCGTCCGCGGTGTGGGCTCTCTCAACGGTTCTACTCCTCTCTACATTGTGGATGGCGTTCAGATGGGCGACATCTCATACATCAACAACTCTGATATCGAGTCTATCGACATCCTTAAGGACGCCGCATCGGCCGCCATCTACGGTTCTCAGGCCAGCAACGGAGTTGTACTCATCACCACAAAGTCCGGTAAGGCCGGACACTCTCAGGTATATTTCGACGGATACTATGGCATTCAGCAGCTTGCCAAGTCTTACGACCTTCTCGGTTCCGAGGACTACGCAATGATTATGAACGAGGCCATGATCAACTCAGGCACATCGGTATCAAACGTAAAGTTCCCCAACGGCGTAATTCCTTCATACACAGCCAACGGACCAGCCAACACCAACTGGCTCGACGAGATGTTTGAGGATAACACAAAGATTCAGAACTACACAGTAGGCGCCACCGGCGGCAACGATATTTCCACATACGCCATCTCTATGGGCTACATGGGTCAGGAAGGTATCGTAGGCGGCAAGGACGAGTCCAACTATGAGCGCTACAACGCACGCATCAACTCTGAGCACAAGCTCTATGACGGCATGGTGAAGGTAGGCGAGCATTTCAGCTACTCTCACGTTAAGAAAAACGGTGTTCAGGTAGGCAATCAGTACGGCAACACACTCCGTTCCGCATTCAACACCTCTCCTATCCTGCCTATGTACGACGACAACGGCAACTTCTTCAATACCAACTCGTCGCAGCTCTACAACGGCGAGAAGTACTGGCTCAGCAGCGAGTCCAGCCCATACGCCTCTATGGTATATGGCAACATGAACAAGACCAAGACCTCTTCGATGGTGGGCGATATCTACTTCACAATAGAGCCTATCAAGAATCTGAGATGGCGTACATCTCTCGGTCTCGACCACTCAAGCCAGGAGTACCGCAACTTTACTCCTCTCTATCAGCTCTCTGACTACACATTCTGCGACAACACAAAGGTTGGCCAGAATCTCTACAGAAATACTTCGCTCTCGCTCGACAACACATTGAGCTACGGCCTCAAGGTAAATGAAAGCCACAACATCGATGTAATGGCCGGTATGTGGCTCCAGACATCAGACTACATTTACCTCTCGGCAAACAACACAACTCTCGCTTTCGACGATTTCGATCACGCCTATATCTCCAACGCCACCAGCGACAATACTGCTGGATCAATGCAGATGTACGGTGGTCCTTCTCAGTCGAGAATGCTCTCTTACTTCGGCCGTCTCCAGTACAACTACAAGGAGAAGTACATGATGAACGCCACATTCCGCGCCGACGGTTCTTCAAGATTCTCTGAGGACAACCGCTGGGGTTACTTCCCATCGGTATCAGCTGGCTGGGTAGCATCCAACGAGTCATTCATGGAAAACCAGAACATCTTCAACTTCCTGAAGATACGTGGTTCATGGGGTCAGGTAGGTAACCAGTCTGTATCAGACTTCCAGTACCTCGCAGCCATCGCCTACAGCAACGCAACATACGGTTTCGGAGAGGAGGAGACCCAGCAGAACGGCTCTTACCCACAGCGCCTTGCCAACCCAGACCTCAAGTGGGAGACCTCTGAGCAGCTCGACTTAGGTTTCGACGCACGTTTCCTCAAGAACACCCTTACAGTAAACTTCGACTTCTACAAGAAGTCAACCAAGGACTGGCTCATCGTAGCTCCTATCGTGGCAACAGCCGGTACCGACGCTCCATTCATCAATGGCGGTAACGTGGACAACACCGGTATTGAGCTCGCCCTCACATACCAAAACCACAAGGGCAAGTTCAACTACTCTGTAAACCTCAACGGTTCTTACAACAAGAACAACGTAACCGACATCCCTACCGAGGACGGCATCATCCACGGCGCCACCAACCAGCTCTACGACAACTCTCTCGAGTTCTACCGCTGCGAGTCGGGCCACGCCATCGGCTTCTTCAGAGGTTATCAGACAGCAGGCATTTTCCAGAGTGTAGCTGATATCAACCAGTGGAAGGCCGACGGCAACGGAATCCTCCAGTCGAAGGTTGCTCCCGGCGACGTTAAGTTTGTGGATCAGAACAAGGACGGCGTAATCGACGACAACGACAAGGTTGACCTCGGCGATCCAAATCCTGACTTCACATTCGGTTTCACATTCTCTTGCGACTACAAGGCCTGGGATTTCATGCTGAGCGCCAACGGCGTAGCCGGCAACCAGATTGTACAGTCTTACAGAAACGTTACCAACTCATGGGCCAACTACTCTACCGACATCCTCAACAGATGGCACGGTGAGGGCACTTCAAACAGAATCCCCCGCGTAACTGTGGATTCCAAGGAAAACTATCAGTTCTCCGACCTCTTCGTAAAGAACGGCGACTTCCTCAGAATCAGCAACATCACCCTCGGCTACGACCTCTGCAAGCAGATGAAGGTAAAGGGATTCTCGCAGATGAGATTCTACGTATCAGTACAGAACCTTTACACATTTACCAACTACGACGGTATGGATCCTGAGGTTGGTTTCGGTATCTCAAACGGTGTTACCGACAACTTCTCAAGCGGTATCGACCTCGGTTTCTACCCACGTCCACGTACCTACATGTTCGGTGTTAGTTTGAAACTCTAATTAATGGAGGATTTTTACGATGAAGAATAACAAAAGAAAATATATATCAGCTGTAGCTATCGCGGCTATGTCGCTGCTCACCACAGGATGCGGCGATGAATTCCTGAGCACAAGCCCTATCACATCAAAGACCGATGTGAGCTACTACCTAAAGAGCGCCGAGTTCAACGAGGCTCTCGTGGGCGCCTACGATGCCATCCAGAGAATGGAGGCCAACGGTTTCGGCCTGTACATGGGTCCAGAGATGATGTCTGACGAATGTCTCGGCGGCTCAGGCACTTCCGATGGAAGCGGATACCCAAACATCAACGCTTTCGTTCAGGACAACGCCTCCACAGAAAACCTCTGGGAGGAGGATTGGAAACAGGCTTACATAGTAATCAACCGTGTAAACACCATCATCACCAAGATCGACCAGGCAGAATGGAAAGACGAGTCTGAGAAAAACGGCATCCTCGCCGAGGCCAAGACCATCAGGGCGTTTACATATCTCCACCTCGTAAGAACATTCGGCCAGTGCGTACTGCTGGAGGTTCCATCTCAGGAAAACAAGGCCTGCAGCAACTACAAGGAGATCTACAATTTGATTTTCGACGACCTGAAGTTCGCTTCGGCCAATGGTTCCGACGACGCATCGGCTTCCAAGTACGGACACGCCAACAAGTATGCGGCAGAGGCACTTCTCGGCAGAGCATACCTCTTCTATTCAGGATATTACGGCGAGGAGCCTGCCAACTGCACAAAGGCAGATGCCAAGGCCGCAATCGACGATATCGTAAACTCCGGCAAGTTCGCGCTCCAGAAAAACCCGTTCCAGCTCTGGCCATCATCTGCAAGATACAAGGCTGTGGCTGAAGGCAAGAAATTCCAGGACGCTCACTCGGCTGGCAACGATTACTCTTACGCCGGCGAAACCAACAACGAGTTCATCTTCTCTATCCGTCACACCGAGCTCGGCAACTACAACGGCAACTGCGAGTCGGCCAACTGGATCTGCAACATATCGGTACGTACCAGCGGTTCAGCTACCAAAAACATGCAGAAGTACGGCTACTTCGGCGGCTGGGGCATCAATACCGTATCAGCTAAATTCGCATCAACATTCGAATCAGGCGACCTCCGCAAGGAGGCTTCCATCGTGGACATAGCCAAGGAGCTGGGCGGCAATGTAACAGGTGACGACTACGGTGCCGACACTCAGGAATACACCGGCTACTGCGTAAAGAAGTACATGATCCTCGGCGACCAGGACGATCCTTCAAAGGCAGGCTGCGTGGTAGCAAATCCTGACACCGACTTCATGATAGGCAACCCACAGGACTATGTGATTATCCGCTATGCCGACGTACTCCTCATGCAGTCGGAGCTCAACGAGAGCGTAGATGGAATAAACGCAGTGCGCGAGCGCGCAGGTCTCGGCAAGATAGGCTCATACAGCAAGGACGCACTCTTCAACGAGCGCAAGCATGAACTCTGTTTCGAGGGTCTCCGCTGGTGGGATATGCTCCGCTACGACGGCATCAAGGGCAATTTCGCATACGCAAGCAAGTGCTTCGCAGATATCGAGGGCGAGGTTGTATATTCCGGCAAGGTAGCCAAGACAATGACATACGATGTCAGCAACTTCCTCAAGCACAAGGGCCTCTGCCCAATTCCTCTCAACCAGATCACAATCTCTGGCGGCGTACTTGAGCAGAACGAAGGCTGGAAGTAATTTTTTTATTAACGGACATCAAAATTTAACATTAAAAATTTTGATATTCATTAATATTTGCTTAAATTTGAACTTCAAATAACAGACCGGAACATTCGGTCTGTTATTTGATTAGCGCTAAAACATAAAGTGAATAAATACTAATAATTAATCCAATTAAATTTCTAAAATTATGAGAAAACCAATGTATTGGGCACTCGCAGCAATGCTCTGCGGCTCAACAATGTTCGGCTTCACATCTTGTGGAGACGACGAGGACGACAACAACGGTCCAAGCGTAACTACCGGCGACCTCAAGAAACCTGTAGAGGGCACAGACTTCAACGTAGCAGTAGATGGCAACTCGGCCACTATCTCTACCGCTCTCACATACGGCAAGATGTACGTTCTTTACCAGGGTGTAGAGTACAATCTGGTAGATGGCAAGGTTAAGATAGACCTTCCTGTAGCAGGCGAATACAAGATGACATTCAACATCTACGAGTCAGGCAAGTCGGTATCTTCTGATGAGTTCACTGTAACCATCACAGCTACAGACCTCTCGTTCCTCGACAGCTCGGCTATCCTCAAGGCCCTCACCGGTGGTAAGGCAGTATACGAGGCAGCTAATGGCGACGAGAACGGCAAGTTTACCCGCACATGGAGAATCGACGACTTCTACAATGGCGACTTCAACTACTTCAAATCAGGTGCTAAAGTTGGTGGCGTAGGATTCTACGGCGGCACATGGTGGGCATGCGCAGGCAGCTACGCAAGTTCATGGCAGAAGGGCGGTGACTTCGGTGAGCACGCTTCTATCTCTTTCGACTTTGTAACCAACAAGGTTAAGTTCGTAGTAGAGGACGAGACCGTTTGCGATACCCTTACCAACGAGTTTGAGGGTCACCCTCTCGGCAAGGGCACATACTACGCTCCTTTCACATACGAGGTTATCGACGAGGTTTACCAGTACGAAGACGGTGCTGCTGAGCAGATTACCAACAACACTGGTCTCGATCTCGCCAACCAGTACATCAAGATCTCTATCGGCAAGGTGGCAATCGGCGACAACGGCTACGTTCACATGCCTATCAACCAGTTCTACTCTATCAATGAGTCTATCCAGGAGAAAGACCGCCGCGAGTTTGTACTCACAACCAACGCTGAGGGTACTGTAGCTCTCGCTACCATCATCCGCTCATGGGATGGCGATCCTAAGGGAGAGGCTTCTCCATGCGCTCTTCTCTACCAGTACGTTTGCGATGAGTACGATGCAGCCGGCAAGTACACATACGAGACCGAAGACCACTTCGTAGCTCCTGACAGACCAGCAGTAGCTTCTACTCAGATTGCCAACGGTGTTTACAAGCTCTCTAACATTCCTCCTGCCGACTACTACAGCTGGATCAACCTCTCATTGGGCAACGCCGCCGGCGAGACTCCTTCTGCAGAGCAGTTCGAGAAGAACATGTGCGACTGG
This sequence comes from Bacteroidales bacterium, assembly GCA_045628165.1. Taxonomy (GTDB): domain Bacteria; phylum Bacteroidota; class Bacteroidia; order Bacteroidales; family UBA3824; genus UBA3824. The sequence continues at coordinate 8,265 of JAZQPB010000268.1, forward strand.
TGGTGCTACGGCAACCCAGATGGTACAACCGGCGCAAATGCCGCTACCGGCAAGCTCCGTCACTCTGTTGCAATGAACGCTGTTGCCAAGGAGACCATCGAGTTTGCTGATGGCAAGATCAAGATTCACTACGCCGCTCCTAAGGCCGATTACTGGTCAGAGAATGTAGAGGATGGCAACATCGAGGATATCGCTGAGGAGGACATCGAGACCGAATTCACTTTCGCCAACGGTGTTTACACATTCAAGGATCCTATCAAGATCTACACACCAAACGCTAATGGCTACACCTCAATTACAGAGGCTTACGTAATCGAGGGTGTTGACGGCATCTTCTTCGGCTGCGACGACATCAACGCCGACGAGAAGAAATACCAGACACCTGGCTACTACCTCGTTAAGTAATTGCCAATCGCAAGAGATTAACACATTAATCTTATAATATTTTCCTCTCGTTGTAATTCAAAATTTACAACGAGAGGAATTTTTATTAATACATTTCCAAACAAAAAAATATGAAAAAATACTTTCTTTCCATCGCGATGGTTCTTATGCTTGGATTAGTGGCAACAGCCTGCTCCAAAGACGAAAAGGAACCTGACGAAATAGAGAATCCAGGAACTCAGCCGGATCCCGACAAGGGCAAACCCAATCCTGACAATCCTGACACAGGAACTACCAACGAGGACAAAGGCACTTTTACGGTAAATCCAACCACCATCCCTACATTTGGACGAGACGGAGGCCAGAAGAAAATATATGTACTCACCACCAAGCAGGATTTCTCGATTGCCATTGCCGAGGATTGCAAATCATGGGTGTCGGTGGATATCACATCAGGCCACAAGGGCGAGAATTATCCCACCGTTACAATAGCCAAAACCGATCAAGACGATCCACGCACAGGCACAATCACTATAAGCGCAGAGGGTTTTGATCCCGTAACCATATCAATATCGCAGAATGGAGCCAAGCTGTACCCATCGTACAACACCAATCCCATAGAACCTGACCAGACGGGCATGACACATTCCGCCAAGGAATTAGTAGAGCTAATGGGAGCTGGATGGAACAACGGAAACGCATTGGAGATTCCAGGCAACGAGACTGACTGGGGCAATCCCAAAATCAATCAGGCGCTGGTGGATGCCGTTTACGAGGCAGGATTCCGCAACATAAGAATACCATGCGCATGGAGCTCTCATGCGGGAAAGGCCACCTGCAAAATCTCCGACACATATATGAACAGAGTAAAGGAGGTGGTAAACTACGCATACAACAAATACAGCGACATGTATATCGTAATCAACTGTCACTGGGACGGAGGATGGCTTCAGGAGCACGTAGGCAATACAGTGGACGACGATGTAAATGCCCGTCAGCAGGCCCTTTGGGAGCAGATAGCAACCGAATTCCGCGATTACGACGAGCGTCTCCTCTTTGCCGGCGCCAACGAGCCATGTGTTGACAAGGGCGAAAAGACCGCCTCAACCGTAAAGACTCTCAATGTTTATCTACAGACCTTCATTGATGCAGTTCGTTCCACCGGTGGCAAAAACGCATACAGAACTCTCATAGTTCAGGGCATGAGCACCGACTGCGAGACAGCGCTCAAGGTACACAAGCACACCAACCTCCCAAAAGACAATATAGAAGGCCGAATGATGTTTGAGCTCCATTACTACACGCCATACCAGTACTGCCTGATGGAAAAAGACGCAAACTGGGGCAAGATGTTCTACTACTGGGGCGACGAAAACAAATCAGCCACAGACCCAACCCGCAACTGCGGCGATTACGGCAACAAGGCATGGGCAAAGAACATACTCACCCAGGTAAAGAAGGAATACTGCGACAACGGCATTCCAGTTTACATAGGCGAATGCAGTCCTCACCACCTGTTGGCATCATCAAATCCAGGTCTCGACCAGAACCTGCACGACGCATCAATCAAGACATTCCTGAAGGACATCTTCGGAATGATGCACGAGTACGGCATGGTTCCAGTATATTGGGACAATGGCTATGTAAACCAAAACAATGCATCAGGCTTGTTCAAGAGAAGCGAAGGCAAGCTCTATTACACAGATTTCATGAACGGAATCCGTGAGGCATTCGGACTGGAAGACTTGGAGTAAACATATCAGAACAACAAACACAAAACAACGCTGTGGAACTAATGGATCCCACAGTGTTGTTTTATCATAAAACCTAATACCATGAAAAACAAATTCTTAACAATAGTTATCATAGCGGCAATAAGCGCCATGATTACCATATCAGCAACATCATGCGGCAATGACGACGAATCAGCACCCGACAACGGGAAACAAGAAACACCCATCCCGGACAACGATAATGATGACAAGGACAACCAGGATGATAAAGACAATCCCACAAACAACAAGACTCAAGACCCTGCAACACCGCCTGCAATATCAGACAAAGAGATTACCTACGATATAACATCAATGTCGATAGCCCAGAACATGTATCCGGGCTGGAACCTCGCAAACACAATGGAAGCAGTAGGAGAAGGTTTGGATGCCGAAACCGCATGGCAGAATACCAAAACATCTGCCGCCGTGGCAAAATTCATAAAGGCACAAGGTTTCAAGTCTGTGAGAATCCCATGCAGCTGGCACATGCACATGAGCGACAAAAAAACATGCAAAATCGACGAGGAATGGATGGCACGCGTTACCGAGGTTGTCAACTACTTTGTAAACGAGGACCTTTACGTAATACTGAACGACCACTGGGACGGAGGCTGGCTCGAGGTATTGGGCTACTCCAACAACTTTGGTACATACTCAGCTGTATCAGCTAATACTATTAATGCCAAATCAGATACACTACAGAAAATTTGGACCCAGATCGCCAACAATTTCAAAAACTACGACGAGCACCTGCTCTTCGCCGGTCAGAACGAGCCGTTCGTGGACTGGAATCTGTTTGACAAGGCTATGCCGGACAATGGCAAAAACACCATACTTGCTCCCATCCTGATGAGATACAACCAGACATTTGTAGACGCCGTACGCGCAACGGGTGGCAACAACGCCAAGCGTATCCTCGTAATTCAGGCACCAGGGGCCACCCTATGGGGCGCATTAGTTGACAACTTTGAGTTATCTACCGACACAAGGGCTTATGGCCTGATGATTGAGCCTCACATCTATCAGCCAAGTGATTTTGCCAGCGACATATCAGGAGAAAAAAGTCTGTACTGGGGCATCGACAACGTATCAGAAACATATTACCCCGAATGGTTTAGCGATGAATACTATATAGAATGGTATTTTAGCGATATGCGCGCCAAATATTCCGACAAAGGTACTGCTATCATAATCGGCGAGTATGGAACACAGTGGCGAGACCTGAGCAACAAACCTGACGCCGACCAGGCCAAACACGACGCTTCCATCAAAGCATACCACAAAGCTATCAACAAGCTTGGACCCGAAAACGGAATGGTTCCCATGGTCTGGGACATCAATGTAAGTGACCGCGAGGGCCAAAAGGGTATAATGTCAGTACTCGACCGCGCCAAACAGGAAGTATTCTGTACTCCCGCCATGGAGGGAATCAAGGAAGGCGCAGCAGCCGCAAGCTGGATGAAGTAGTATTTAAAAGTATAAAGTGTAAAGATCAGAAATTATCATAAAAAAACGCTGAGGAAACATCCTTGAGATGGATTCCTCAGCGTTTTTTGCTTTTATGTGGCAAATGTGAATTAATCAAGATCAGATATCTCGTCGGCAGACAGGCCGGTGTATTTAATAATAACATCCAATGGCATTCCATCGCTCTTCATCTTTCTTGCCATATCAAGCTTCTCGTTTTTCTTGCCTATCTCGATACCCTGGTTCTTGCCAATCTCGATACCTTGGTTCTTGCCTATCTCGATACCTTGTTTTTGACCTATCTCGATACCCTGACTAATACCGATCTCGATGCCGATATCCTGATAAGTATGGATTGTGGACCAAAAATCACGGAAGTTTCTCAGAGATTCCTGATAGTCATAACGTTCCTGCTTGGTATATTTTGCGATCTCGGCAATCTCGAAAAGTTTCTTGAAGACAGCCTCCTGAAGAGCCTGAGGTCTGTCCAAAAGATTGCAGAGGTTTTTCATGGCAAACAGCCACTTGTCGAGCATAGTGACAAGCTCGTTTTCCTCCAGACGGAACTTTGGCATCTCTATGAATATGAAATTCAGGTTCGGATTAAAAACCTTGTTGTTGTAATCCATGGTAAGGTGAACCGGATACACGACATTATCGCTGTCCTGGGTCTCTTCCAGCTCAAAATCCATAATGCCAATTATATACACCTTCTTGAGCTCGTATTCCCAGCTTACCATCTGACCATTCTCATTCTTGTATTTGCCCTTCCTTCCCTGATCCTGAATCGGGAATGTGGAATAATACAACATTCTGTCCTTGAAATGGTGCTGCTTGGCCTTCTGCATCTCCACCACAAAGCGTTCGCCCTTCTCGTTGGTGCAATACACATCATAGATAATCTTTCTATCAGCCTCGCTGATGGGCAACTGTTCCACAGGGGCATAGGTAAGGCTTACGATAGTCTCCTCTCCCTGCAGATTAAGCAAGGCATTCAGAAAACTTATCAGCAAATCCTTATTGGCCTCGGTACCGAAGAATTTCTTGAACGCGAAATCGGTATAGAAATTCACAAACCTTTCAACAATTCCGTCAGAGCACATAATCGTAAATTTTTATGGGTTAATGCACTGCAAAGGTAGCAATATTTTCCAATATTTACAAGAGTTTTCCGGTGATGATGCCTCGGCCGTGGGTGCCGATGTAGAACCTGCCGTATTCCTGCATATCGCCTATGATATGGAGCACGAGACCGTACTGATGCGCGTCGTCGTTCAGGCGCAGCCATGTAGAACCTTGGTCGTCAGAGAGATAGAATCCGTATACTCCATTAACAACGCCTATGAGATAGAGCGAGGGATACAATCCGCTCCTGCCCTTTCCGAAACCGAATCCATATATCCGGCTCACCGACGACATGGCCACCGGCGTGGCCTCGCCAACCCCGGAATACACATTCTTGTCGGCCAGATCGAGATGATACAAGCCGTCGTAAGATGCTATCCAGAGATCCTGCTCGTGGCCGGGTGTGGGATACACGCGGTCCTGTCCGCCACGCCTGTCGCCACGGCTCTGCTTTTCGTCCACATCCCATGGTAGAGGAATATAGCCATTGAGTTTCAGCTGATAAGGCACAAAATATTTAGCGGTATCAGCTGATACATACAAAGTCTTGCCTATGATATCGAGGGAATAGAATCTCGCCGGATTCTCCTTGTCGGCCACCACGCGGAGACCCTTGGGAAGGCTTGGCACCGAAGTCCAGGAAGTTCCATAGTCGGTGGTGCGGTAAGAGCCCATGTCGCGCGGAGTCCACACAGTACACCCGCCATCAGCTGATACAGCCAGACTGCCACGCCACGCGCCACGGACAGGCACAGTCTTGCACATCTGGAATGTGACACCGCCGTCGAGGCTGTAGGATATGGGATGTATGGTGTCGCTCCTGTGGTTGAATACCACGCCGGAGCGGAAAACCACGTTCTGGGCCTTCCAGGCACCTGCAATGGCGTTGGTATTGCTGAAACTTGGATACGAGTGGGCGCCTCCATCACATACTTTGGTGATATCGAAATGTGTGTATCCGCCGTAATCGCCCACGCCGGAGATAAGGCGCGCGCCTTCAGAGGGGCAATAGAGCTCCAGCGGAACGGTCTCCTCGATGCCACTCGACATTATAGAGAACTTGACATTCTTGTCGGTATTGATATCGGAGAGATTGAAGGTTTCCCAGCCTCCGAAACCGGTAACGAACATGAGGTGGTTGCTGTCGAAAGGGTCTATCTCCACATCAAACATCCAGTGGAGCGGAGCCATGGCCGTGTATGGAGCCAGCTGATGGTCGTATTCGAAACCGCTGGTAAAGAGGGGTTTCCAGCTGATGCCCCTGTCCTCGCTGTAGAAGATCTCCTCCTGATAGAGTCCGTATTTATGGCCGAGGTAGTGGGTGGTGGCCACCACAACATTTGGCTTCTGACGGCAGACAGCCACGGCCGCGTAGCCGAATCCGATGGCGGTGTCGGCCTTGATGGGCGAGATGTCTTTCCACTCGCCATTAGCTGTATTATAGCTGAAAACATAGCCGTCGGAGTATGCGGACGGGCCCGGGGTATCGGCGTAGGATACATAGATAATGCCATCAGCTGATAAAACTGCATGTGTGGGGCGCAGACGTGTGGGCTGACCGGGTACGGGACTCCAGGTGTGGCCGGCGTCGCTGGATACAAAAACCGACTCGCGCCCGCTGAGCGATGCCACGGCAAATATCTGCGACGAGCAGTTCTGGTCGCCTTTCTGCGGGTTTATGATGAGGGAGATAATGCCTGATCCGCGCTTCATCCAGTTCTGGTTGTCGCTGAGGTCCACAGCTTCGGTTACATCGGGGAATGTGTTGACGCGCGCCCACGACTTGCCGTCGTTGGTGGTGAGCCAGAGGCCGTCGTTGCGTGTGCCCATGTAGGCTATATTTGGATTTCTGGGGTCGATAGCCAGACGCTCGCCGTTGCCGCGGCCGTTTTCGTTGCCGCCCATTCCGAATGGCACGTCGGTGCGTGCGAATGTGCGGCCCCCATCGTGCGACACGAGGATGGCGCCGTTGTATCGTGTGTAGGTGCCGCAGGCCAGCATCACGTGTTTTGGGTCGGCGGAATCTACGGCGATGCTCTCCACGCCCTGAAAGTTGGCATCGTCGATGCTGAGGAAATCGAGCATCTGAACCCACTTGCGGGCTTTGGCATCCCATCGGTAGGCTCCTCCCATGTCGGTGCGCGCAAATCTTACGTCCTTATGTGTCTGGCTGAATACTATGCCGGGCACAAATCCGCCTCCCACTATAGGAACAGACTGAAAGTCACATACTTGCTTATCGCCCATATTGCAAGCGGACGACGCCAGCACAAGCGCCAAAAGTCCACAAAATAATTTATTTGATCTCATATTTGGGTAGTATTGGAATATGAGACAAAGATAATGATTTTTTTGGGATTCGCGCCCTCTCCTTGCCCTAAATCCTAAAAAACTCGAAGAAATTAACACTGAGGGCCACTGATATCTGCATCAAGCGCTCGGTATCGATGCTCCTGCGCGCGAAAATGTGGTAAATGTTGGTGCGGTCGCAGTTGATCTGCCGCGCCAGCCAGGCAGGTGTGCGTTGCTGTCTAAGGAGCTCAGCCTTAATGATTTCGCCTATATGGATTGTCTGCATAATGTGTCAGTTTTTGGGTTATTACTGACAGTTGATAGCAGAAGAATGGAAAAGGTAACCCAGTTTAAAGTTTAAAGTTTAAAGATGAGAGTTTTCGCCATCTCGGCGTATTTGCTTTGGCTTTCTGACACTTTCATAAGCAACGGCTCGGCCTTGGCGCGGTCGTTGTTGCGGAGGTGAGCGAGGGCCTCGAAAAAGTTCATATTTATTGTGTAGAAATCCTTCTCGTCGGGATCCAGTTCGTCGGAGACTGATATCAGGGAATAGAAAGCCTCTATATCGGAGAGCACCTTCTCGGGATTCTCGTTTCCCTTTAGCGCGGTGATTACGGCGAAATACGTGTCAGCCAAATCGTTGTCGCCACGGGAAACCGATGGCTCCTCCAATTGGGCAATGTAAGTATCAGCCAACACAGAATAATCGGGCTGATGCTTGGCCTTAAGCACAAAGATACCCACCACCAGCACGGCGGCCACGGCCAGAGCAGATACCAGCATCTTGATTGTCTTCTGGCGTTTCTGAATCCTGCGCTCCTCCTCGCGGAGCATATCCTTGAGCGACTCCTCGCGGATGGCACGTATTATCTTTTCGTCGGAAATAGTATTCATTTTTGATTTTCGATTTTTGATTTCAACACTTCAGCACTTCAGCACTTCAACACTTCAACACTTCAACACTTCAACACTTCAGCATTTCGTAAGCACTGCGCATCTTGTTGATACACTTGTTTTTGGCGGTCTTGGCAGAATCCTCGTTGTGGTAGATTCCAAGGGTATCCACAATCTCCTTATACGATTTCTCGTCGTAATAGAAGGCCGTGAGAAGCAATCGGCAACTGTCGCCAATCTGTCGGAAAACCGCCCTCATCATAGAAGTCTCCTCGTCCTTCTCGATGCGGAGTTGAACGTCGTCGCCCGAATCCACCACGTCGATAACATCAAAACTCTCTGAACCTCTGTCAATTGGAATTACAGGCGACACCTTGCGCAAAACATTGCTTGCGATATTCTTGCAGATGGCAATGGCGTAGGTCTCCAACTTGCAGGTGAGCGCAAATCCATCTTTCTGAATATTGTTGACCAGGCAAACCAGAGTCTCCTGAAAGACATCCAGCCTGTCGTCTGGGCTGAGTTTTGGATACGAACTCAGAAACGACAGCACAGGCCTCCTCAAGCCGTTGTAGAGTTTGGCGACGGCTTTGTTGTCGTTTGATTTTATGAGGGTTATATAATCCTTGTCGGTCATAGCATTTACATTAAAAAATCGGCAAATCCATCCTGAAACTCTCCACCTCGGGAGTCTGCGGAATCTCGCACACGTCCCCGAAAAGCAACCTCAACTGCTTGCCGTATTCATCGGCCGAGACCTCAGACAAAGCCTTGCCCAAGCCGTGCATCTTATAAATCATATACGTAAGCCTTCCGAAACTGTTTCCTGATGCCGACTCCACATATTCATAGTTGCTCTGATAACTCTTGCAGGCCGATATGTAGGTCCAGCGCAGTTTTTTAGGGTTAGCTGACTCTAAACTTCTGGGGCCCGGAATGATGAATTTTCCCGACGTGCCACGCACAGTAAGCAGGTCGTCGTCATCGCGCGATCCGTCGCCGGAGTGGCAGGCATCGCTCACCACCACAACCTTGCCCATCTCCCCTACCCTATCTTTAAGCACTGAAAGCCAGTGGAATAGCGTATCGTCGGTGATATGACGCTCACCCTCGTAAAGGCCTTTCGTATATTCCTTGAAGGCATCGTAAGGCACAATGGCCTCATCGTAGCCATCGGCCTCGTCGCCATCCAAATCCGTAACCTGCTGACCGTGAGCCGAAAAGTGGATATAGACCACATCGCCGTTCTTTGCTGATTTCCCAAGCATCAGGAACTCCTCTCTGATATTCCGGAAAGTGGCGTCAGAGTTAGTAAGTTCCCTGATATCAGCCTCCCTGAAACCATTGGCTACCAGATACCTGCGCACAATCTCCACATCCCTGTCGCCGGAAATCCTGTGCCACCGAGAATCCTGATACTCGCCAATCCCCACCACCAGCGCCCGGCGAGTCTGCGCAAAGGCAAGAGTCTCAGACAGCAAAAATAATATAAGAAAGAAATTTCTGAGCATAGTTATATGATTTTTGGCACAAATATATTAATAAAACCGTGAAAATATCTCACGAAAGCGTGAAATTTTTTCACAGGGATTCAATTGTGTCGCGGACGGCGACACAATTGAAGTGATTCCCCAAAAACACCACCTTAGTTGTAACAAATATTATTTTTGCTACAATATTATTAATCCACTGATCACAACCGACTTATCCCAATTTTCCATTCACAAAATGACCACGAACAGCACTTTCACCCCGTTCGTGGTCACTTTGCGAAAGATTGTGACACCAGTGGTGACACAATCTCAAAAATGATAATTCTGTCTAAACCAATGCCAAGTCTATAGGATCATTCACAAACAATTCCTTGCCAAGGAATAAGTTTTTGTCCATAACACCATATTGCTCTGTCCTAATATGATAGAAGGCCAAGCATTGATATATGACAAAGACTATCTTATCGGTATCCGAGAAATCATCCTTGTCTCGCAAATTTGAACGCTTATTCCAATTGAACAAATTCAAAGCCTCTGACAATCTGAACTTGGAAGGACGAGCAATCAGCATACTGAAAAACTTATGCTTGAAAGAGATTATCAGATTTTCCCGATTGACATCCCAATTGGCATAACTTTGACAATTGCCTGCCTGTAAATAATCTTTGAAATCCTCGTCGATGAAATAGTCGAGTTCGTCCACATTGTATCCTTCCTTGTCAAGACGCTCTATTTCAGATGAGATTTCATCATAACTATCCATTCTAACCAAAAAGTCTTCCACATATTGGAAGAACTTACGCTCGTCCAAACGCAAGTACTTTTCAAGACAAGAACGATAATTAGTCCAAAGTTCCGACAAGAGCGTCATTTTATCAGACTTCCCAATATTGCAATTGTAGATAAACGACGCAACATCGTTTGCTGATATAAACAAATCTTCCATTACTTGTTTCCTTTTTTTCTGTTGCAAGATACACAAAGCACTTGCAGGTTATTAAATGAATTATCACCACCTTTTGAGAATGGAATTTTATGATCTATCTCAAACAAGCCCTTGTGAGGAGAATGCATTCCACAAATAGCGCAATGGTAGCCCTCAGTTGTATAGTTGGCATTCCAAACAGGCTCTTCAATCTCCTTGGCCTTATTGGGGAATTTCTGTCTTATCTCGTAAAGAGGCATTTCATCAATAGTTTTGGGTGCAAAAGCAACTATATTGTTCTTTTTCCCATTTCGCTTTTCACGAACAATACGCAATGCCTCAGCCCTAACAACAGCCTTAAAGGTATCCAAATCTTTGAAGAATATACGAATTATTCCCTCATCGGCAGAGTTCCAAACCTCCTCTAGTCTATCCTCCTGATCAAATGCATTCATAAATGATATCTCATTTGCCAAAGCGGTAATATCAACCTTTTGACGCGAGATTTCATCAAACGAATGATAGACAGGCTTGTCCAAAGTGTTGTAAGCATAATTCTTTACGAAATCAATGATATCATTCTCATTGATAGGAGGAATCATATTAGGAGCAAAATAATGTTCCATACAATACTCCACGATATTCTCACCTTCCTCACTTATAGAATCTTCTACATTGCCTTCCACAGGGTCTTCAATTCCAAACAAATCAAAAATCTTAGGCAAATCAGCGAGGAACTTTTCATACATCTCCTTCGACTGATTATATACCATTACCTGACAATGTCTGTCAATATCATCCGAATCATTCTCTGGATCATTAGGGTCAAGATACTTGAAAACATACATTCCTATTGGAATACGTTCAATAAAAGGAACATTTGCGGCGGGAGGGAAATTGTCGATCAATATCTTTGCAAACTCTTCAACTTTTGCAAGACTATAATACTCAATATCCTTAGGGCCAGACTTCTCTCTCTGCACAGCCTCGTACTCATCATCACCTTCATAAATACAATCTGGAGTCACCCAGGCAATATTAGCCAAAGAGTCTTGATCCACAAAAGAAACTATATAGGCAATCTCTGTTCCCTGGTCGCCTCCTCGCAAGGCTCGACCTACCATTTGAGTCATCAGCGTTTTGGAAATTGTAGGACGCGTCAAAAATACAGTCTTGGTTTGAGGAATATCTACACCCTCTGTCAGCATTTCCACATTAATCAACACATCCAAACTGCCATTCGCATCAGATGACATTTTGAAATGATTAATCACATCATCGTTATGAGCACGCCACTCCGAATTAGATTTTCCATTACTTGCGGAAAACACCGAGCCAACATTTGAGACACCTTTATTCTTGAAAATCGACTCAAGTTGTTGAGCGTGGGCAATATTCAAGGCAAAAATCATTGTCTTTCCATACTTAGCCTTATTTTTCCTGTAAGTATCGACAACCATTTCTGATAAATTATGATTAGCAATCATCTGCTCCACAATACGTGAAGGCAACTTATCAGTTCTTAAAATGCCCTTAATATCTTCACTTGTATAACGAGCCTCAGTATCAATCATAACAGGCTCTTCAATCTCTGCCCTTGACAAGAAACCTTTCTTTTGCAACTCGGTAATACTTGTACTGCAAAGTACGTGAGAATTAAAAGTCTTGGCCAATGCTATATTTTCCTCATCCCTTGTTCTGAAAGGAGTTGCTGTAAGACCTATCATTTTCACATTCACTCCACAATTCTTAACAGCCTTAATAACAGTCTGATAAGTATTGGCTGTTGCGTGATGAGCCTCATCAATCACAAAAAACAGAGTATCCTGATCTTTGAGCCAAGCATTAAGATGAACTATGTTTCTTGCTACGGAATTCACACTTGCAATTACAATATCTGCCTTACCTATCTTAGACATCGAGGTATGGTTCTCCGAACTTGAAACAACGCAATAACTGAATTTATCTCTTTTCTTACAGCCCTTAATGGTAGCGTGTTTTACAAATGTCTCCGCGGCCTGGTCAAGAAGAAGGCTTCTATGCGCAATCCAAAGAACTTTCTTGTACTCTCCGATAGCGTGTTCCAGCAACCAATGTACGGCGGTGAAAGTTTTTCCGCCTCCAGTTGGAAGTTGGACAATCTCACTGAATTGAGACTGTTTATTAACCTCATTAAGTTTTTCAAAAGCCCTTTTTTGGTGTTCCTGCGGTTCAAAAGTAAAATCTTTAACAACCGTTACCTCGGCCCTTCCCTTATCAACAGCCAAGTATGAATTATCCATAATAAAATATCAGTTTTTGAGTTTTGGTTTTGAATTTAATAATACATTTTCAATAGGAATGCATTACAATGCAAATATAATCCATCAAGATTAATCATCCAAATAAAAAGTTTCCTTTTTTATTACGAACAAGCCATTTATTGGGTCTAAAACAAGCGTAGACCAGTTTCTGCAAATCTAAAGAATAACCTGAAAGAGACAGCACACAAAACCGTTACAATATTTCACGGAAGCGTGAATATTTTTCACAGGATTTAGAATTGTCGCGACAATTCTCCAACAACTTGTTGGAGAATTTACAATATACTAAATTTCAATATTTTAATACCAAATTAAATTCCTCGCTTCGCATCGGAATGACAAGGATTGTTCATTATCTTTCATATCAATTATGACATTCAAATTGTGTCAACAGTGTTGACACAATTTGTGCCGTTCGAAACGGCACAAATTCTCCCACAAGTTGTGGGAGAATTGCAAAACATCATACAAAGACAATTGTGTCGCGGACGGCGACACAATTGAAGTGATTCTCCAAACCCATCTTAGTTGTAACAAATATTGTGTTTTTGCTATAATATTATTAATCTACTGATTACAACCGACTTATCCAAATTTTTCATTCACAAAATGACCACGAACGGTACTCTTACCCCGTTCGTGGTCACTTTGCAAAAGATTGTCACGCCGACGGCGCGACAACCTCATAAAAAATTCCCTTCCTTTCTCCTATTTTTATATTACCTTTGTAAGCGGAAAACAAATTCTCCACCAAGTTGGTGGAGAATTGGAGAAAATATTTATAATCAATCAGATATAATTCTCCCACAAGTTGTTGCAGAATTGGGTTTATACCACAAAAACACCAAGCAAAACACCACAAAAACACCAAGCAAAATACCACAAAAACACCAAACAAATTTGGCAAAGTCCGTAAATATATATACATTTGCGCATAATTTCACAGCGACAAAATATGGAATATCAAAATAGAATTATCGACGACATATTATCAGACTATCTCGAAGCCTTTGGTGCGGTTCTCATAGAAGGACCCAAATGGTGTGGGAAAACCACGAGTGCCGAAACCAAAGCCCAAAGCGTAATAAAAATGCAAGATACTGATAAGAGAGAAGAATACATAACAACAGCAAACACCAAACCATCACTGCTACTCATTGGAGACACGCCAAGACTAATAGACGAATGGCAAGACGCCCCTGTTATCTGGGACGCTGTACGCACTATGGTAGATAAACGTGGTGTACCAGGTCAGTTTATTCTAACAGGCTCAAATGCCGTGGACAAGAAAAAAATACTACACTCAGGCACGGGAAGAATAGCAAGACTGAAAATGCTTCCTATGAGCCTATGGGAAACCAAAGAGTCTAATGGCAAAATATCACTGAGTGAATTATTCAACAATCCAAACTACGACATAGACGGCATAAAATCAGATCTCAGCATAGAGCAACTGATATTCGCTTCCTGCCGTGGGGGCTGGCCTGCAACATTAAAAATGAAATCAGACAAAGCCAAACTGCTTGTAGCCAGAAACTATGTAGACTCTCTGTGCAAAGAAGACATTTCAAGAATAGACGGAATAAACAGAAACGAAAGAACCACAAGAATGATTCTACGCTCATATTCCAGAAACATTTCTACGATAGCAAAAAAGACATCCATAATACAAGACATCACATCTTCTGGAGAAGTTTCGATATCGGACACAACCTTCGACGATTACATCAACGCCCTGAATAAATTGTATGTAGTAAGCAACATAGACGCCTGGTGTCCTGCAATAAGAAGCAAAACAGCCATTCGCAGTGGCGTAAAACTTGCGTTTACAGACCCATCCATTGCAGTTGCCTCGTTAGGTCAGACTCCAGATTCTCTTTCGCAACAATTAAAGACTTTCGGTTTCATATTCGAGCAATTGTGTATACGCGACCTTAAAGCATATACACCAGGCTTCGACTCCCACATATCATATTACCGTGACCGTTATGGACTTGAAGCCGACTTGGTACTTCACCTCGATGACGGCAGATATGCTCTTATAGAATGTAAACTTGGGAGCCGTGAGATTGAGGAAGGTTCTGCTCACCTTCTTGAAATAAAAAGACTTATACAAGAACACAACAAAACAGAAAAACAAGTTCCGTTGCGAGAGCCTGATTTGTTGATGATTCTCACTGCCGGAGAAATGGCATATACCAGAGCCGACGGTGTAAAGATTGTTCCAATAGGGTGCCTTAAACCCTAATCCAGCATCACAAACCCTGCCCAATAATACGCCTCGGGAAACCGCGCTCTCACCGCCTCCTTAGCTTGAAGAAACGCCTTGTGTCTGTCGCCGGAGGCGAGAAGCCCCTTATAAAACTCCGTCATCAAGAGCGAGGTTGCATTGTCCGATACCTTCCAAAGCGACATCACAATGGTCTGGACGCCAGCGCTTTTGAAGGCTCGTTGAAGTCCGAAAACACCGTCGGTGTTGATATCGCCGAGGCCGGTCTCGCAGGCGGAGAGCACCACCATCTGAGTCTTGGAGAGGTCGAGATCCTTGATTTCCTGAGCGGTGAGGATTCCGTCATCGACGCCGTTGGGAATACGCTCGCCGTTCCACGCACGGTTGGCCCCTGCAAGCGCAAGCCCCGAGCGGAGAAGAGGGTTACGGGAAATGGTGTTGTCGTCCACCCTACTGAAAAAAACATTCCTACTCACCTGCGCGCTGTCCCTGAGAAAGAAACCGTGAGTAGCAAGGTGGATGATATCGTATCCGCTGACACCCAAAGATTTAAACGCCTCCTCGCTGGCTTTCTCACGGGCCTGATTAGTTACGGAAATTCCTGAGGCTTTCATCTGACGGGCAATGTTATCGACCTCGCGACGGGTGCCGGGAATGGGTCCGAAACCGCGTCCAAAGACTGACAATCCGTAACTAATATCGCCGAAAAGCAAAACCTTGGAGGGGCTGGATTCCGAGGCCGGGCAGACAATCTCGCCTGTGGACGACACACGCCTGAGGTCGTAATCCAAATATGCAGGTCGCGAGAGGCTATCTTGCAGATTCTCAAGGGCTATGTTGTATAGAAATCCCGACGGCGAGTAGTAAATCCGATAGCCTTTTTGTGCAATAGACAGCAATGGCTCAAGTATCAGACTGCGCAATTTCTGCGACAAAGGCTCACTGTGGAGCGAGTGGTTTTTATGGCGGAAAGCATCTCTGAAAATTGTGTCGTTGAAGAGTTCGAGACATATCGGCTGAGGGATTCCTGGGCGGATAATCAAAGCGCCGTAGGTGTGGCCAGGCTCGTAGCGGAGGTCGGGCAAAACTTTCTGATAATCGAAAAACTCCACAGCCATCTCGTTGTTTTTCAACGATTTCTGAATATCATTCCAAGTTTTTGAGGTAAGGTAGTTTCCACTGTTAGAGAGCATCTCACGCATCAGGAGGTTCTCGGCATCGAAAAGCAAACTTGACACGGAGTCCGCCCTGTGGCTGGATTCAAGGCTGTACCGCGATTTCAGGGATTTAAGGTCACGAACTCTCTGATACAGATTTTTAAGATCCTGACGGTCAGACTTTTCTACGGCTTTCCCGAGTTGGATAATGGAACTGAGAACCGCACCCTTGTACGTAAGGCAAAGATTGTAGAGAAGTCCATTCTGGGAATCGTTGTTGGCGCGGTGAAGGCTGAAAATCAGATTGTTGTTGTCAACATTTCCCTTAATGCTGAGGTATTTGCCGTCCTCGGCTATCTGGAGGAGTTTCTGAGTGATCTCATCGGTCTGCATCCTGCAAAGTATCCGCAACAAAATGTCGTTGCTTTTTGCATCGCCAAATTTCGGGCAGACCTTGGCAACGGCGTTCACATACTTACTTGTGAGCGCGGGATCGTTGCGGTCGGCTATCTTGTTTCCGAACTCCAACAACGCCTGATAATCAACCACATTGCCGAGCCAAGCCTTGTAATATAGGTAGGCTATCCGGGACTGGAGGCTGATATCTGCGGATTTCAGCGACTTGTTTACGGAAGAATAACGGCAGGCTTTGTTGCTGAGGCTCAGGGCTTTCAGGTTATCGCCCTTCTGCTCGTAAGAACTGGCTTGTTGCAGAAAACAGAAAATCTGCCCATCGTAGCAATCGGGCTGGTCGGTGTGGAATCTCAGGGCTTGGGAATATGACTCTATCGCACTGTCGCTGAGGTCTTTCTGCTGATATATCAGCCCATACTGAAGGTGGAGATTGTGGAGGATTCGGCGGTTTTGGATTCCGTGACTATCCATAAACTGCGACAATTCCCTAAGGTATTCCAAAGCCTTGTCGCACTGATTGGTAGTGGCAAAAAGACGGCTTCCCTGAAGGAGGTTTTCGGCAAGTTTTTCATATAATGCGGTGTCAGAAACCTGATAATAATACTGACGTAACCCGCTGATATTCTGCAATGCCGTGGCGTAGGAATGGCTCTCGATATCGAGCAAGATCTGTTGCTCCACAAAATCGGGCGGAATTGTTCCCGTGATTTCACGACAGCGGTTTCCGTATGTTTCGAGGAATTTGTAGCAATCGTCCAATGGCCTGTGCATCAGCCTGTAACACTCGTAAACACTTAGACACTGACTGTAATATTCCTGAGAATTCAATGGAGTGCAGGCCTCCATCTGACATATCAGCCAACGCCCGTAATATATGGCCCGTCCGTAGTCCTTGACGGCGAAGGCAAGGCTCTGGGCACTCTGCAGGTTTCGGCTGAATGACTGATTGTCAGGGATTATTTCGTGGTATTTCAGATAGTTGAGGAATTTATCCTCCATCTCGAGGGCCTTGGCGGGATTGTACAAAATTTCCACATCGTCTATCACATCCTGTACCAAATCCCAAAAAATCCGCTCGCGGATTTGCTTTTGCTCAAGCATCAGAGCCACCGCCCTCGAATAATAACCGAGCGCCCCATCCCTATCGCCCGCCTCATCCATAGCGTGCGCATACATCCGCAGAGAATCGATTCTATTCGGCTGTGCTACAAGGAATTGCGGAATAGCAAGAAGGAGTATGAGGAAGAGGTGTCGCATAGGTGTTTTTGGAGGCAAAGATATGGAAAAAAATTATTATATTTGCGAACAAAATCTCAGAGGAATATGGACGATATAGAATGGTTAAATTTTATGACACTTACTCGTCGTCTCAATTTACAAAATTGTTGGCTCAAAATCCGTTGCCAAAACAAGAGGAATTTGTGTCGATTGAATTGACACAAATTGTGCCGTTCGAAACGGCACAAATTTATTCTCGACAATTTAAACAGAAACCGAAGAGTTATACCCAAGTCCCGCCAAATGTCCAAGTGGCGCTTGGACATTTGGCAACAGGTTTTATTATTGCTTTTAAACCAATGATAAGAAATAAAAGGTTATTGATAGATAAAATCAAGAAATTCTCCACAGTGTGGAGAATTTCTTGATTTTATCTATTATTCTATATTATTTTTACATAAAATTCAACAACACATCTACAACTACTGGTTTAAGATACGTCTCTGACGCTGAATCTCTTTCTCCAATTCCTCCTCGGTAGGAAGGTAGGTAACATATTTGGAGGCAAAAATCTGCTGAGCCTTACTAAGTATGGAATAGCGTGCGATAGTCTTATCGGTCTCGGAACACAATAACAGACCTATTGTAGGATTATGCTCACCACCTTTCACCATATCATCATACATATTCACATACATCTCCATCTGTCCAATGTCCTGGTGAGTAATCTTGCCAATTTTCAAATCAACAAGCAAGAAACATTTAAGATTGTAGTTGTAGAAAACCAAATCAATGTAAAAATCCTGTGTCTCGGTACGGATAAGTTTCTGACGGTCAACAAAAGAAAATCCCTTGCCCAATTCCAAAAGGAAATCCTGCAACGAATTGATAATAGCCGTCTCCAATTGCTTCTCCTTAAAGGAAACATCTCTGCGCAAGCCAAGGAATTCAAGCACATAAGGATCTTTAAGGTAATCTAATACACCCTCCTTATAAACAGCGGTATTTTCCTCCATCTCCGCCACCACTTCCGTATCGTGACCAGAAGACAACAGACGCTCAAAATACTGTGTGGACACATTCCTGTCCAACGCCCTCACATCCCACTGATTAATCACACTCTCGTTGCAGTACCACTCACGAGCCTTCTCTGAATCCGCTCTCATTATCACCTTATAATGGCTCCAAGTCAATATACTCCACGTAGTAGAGAATCTACTGGGATCAGGAAACGACTGATAGAATTTCCGGTAATTGTAAAGGCTTTGTTCGGAGAAACCTTTGCCCAACTTTTCTGTAAGATACAATGACAGATTCTTTATCACTTCCTTACCGTATCCTGCACGTGAATTGCCATCCTGCTCCTGCAATACAATTCTCCTACCTACAAACCAATACGAATACACCATAGCGTAATTGATATGGGTCTTCACATACGATTTCGAAACTTGGATGATATTGTATACATCCTCCATATAGTTATCTGTATCAGATACCATCGCTAGATATTCACTTGGTATTTTCTGCAACTTGTCTTCCATTGATCACCAATTTTGATATACCGCAAAATTAATAAAGAAAACCTATCCCCACAAGATTTTATAAGGTATTTATAAAAAAATGGAACTTATTATCGTTTTTAGCATATTTTAATATAATATAAGGCTATTGATAGATAAAATCAAGGAGGCTGTCCCGAAAGCGAGACAGCCTCTTTCTTGATTTCACACCTTCCTCTCCTCCACCCTCATCACCTTGGCAGTTATCACGCCATCGGGAGTCGAAATCTGGATTACATCGCCCTCGCTGAGGTCCTTAATGGTATGGATCACCTTGTCGGCCGACGAGATTCCGAACTGCGCGCCAGGCTCGGCCACCATCCTGAACTGAGGTTGCTGAGGATTACGGAAAGCCACCATCTTGCGCTCGGCGAGAGTCAACTTCTCGGCCTTCTCGTCAAGGAGCCTGAGGTGCGCCTGTCGCTGTCCTGATATCTGCAAAACTATGTGTGAGGCCTTGGTGTAAATCGCGTGTCGATTGCGGACAAACACGCCATTGAACTTCTGCTTTATGCTGTTGGTCTTGGTCCTAAGATTCTGAATCTTGCGCTCAAAGGCCATACGGAACTTGTATTTTATGCCTGCTGACGGCGAATTAAGACGGTTGGCGTTTCTGCTGATATGACGGCCAAACTGCGCGTGAATCCTGCTTACAAGCGATTGGAACTTAGCCAGTTCGCCCTGAAACCTGTCCACAAGAAACTTGGCCAGATCGCTTGGCGACACAAACTCCTGATTCGCAACTTCCTCTATTACAGTCTTGTTAGTGACGTGTCCGATACCCGTGAGCACCGGCAAAGGGAATGTGGCCACCAGTCGCGAGAGGTCGAGGTCGTTGAAACACTGCAAAGCCACCTCGCCTCCGCCTCCGCGGATAATGCACACGGCATCAAAGGCCTCCGCACATTTCCTGATCTCCAACAGCGACTCCGTAATCTGCGCAACGGCCTTGTTGCCAAGCATTTGGGCAGGAAACAATTTTATATGAATGTTAGGGACGGATTTCACCAACGCGCAGAAATCCTGATATCCCTTGCTGGTCTCCACCGAAACCACGGCAATGCGCTTCAGGATAGTTGGGAGTCTGAGGTTTCTGTTAAGGGCAAAAACGCCCTCGGATTTAAGTTTTAGAATGGAGTTCTGGTGATTTCGGGCCTGCTCGCCGATGATAGAATCAATATCGATATCCTTTACTTCCAGGCGGACACCACGGCTCTTGCTGAAACTTACGGAACAAAGCACATAAACCTTCATCCCGTCCTTAAGTGGCTCGCCCACAGAGGATAGAAACCTCTCGTTGAAGGCCTGGAAATTTTTCTTATGTATGAATGCTGATACTTGCGCAAAGGTTTTGCCGTCGCGGTTTTCCACGAGGTCGGGGTAGCAATGGCCCGTCTTGGTGTATAGGTTCAGTTTCGAAATCTCGGCCTTCAGCCAATATTCACCGCAATAGTGCTTGTCGAACATCCGCTGAATGCTTCCCACAAACTCGTCGAGGAAATATACCTTCTTACCCGAAACTTGCTCTGGCATTTTCTTATGGAATTAAGCCTCCACCTCTTTAAGGATCTGATCAACGCTGTCCTGAGTCTCACGGAGTTTGTCCTTGCAGGCACGGATAAGGGGGATACATTTCTTGGCCATTTCCGACAGATCGTCAACAGAGATCTCAGGATTCTCGAGAGCCTTCTCTATCTTCTCCAACTCGGCAAAACTCAAATCGTAACTTGCCAAAATCTCATCAGAAAAATACTTTGTATCTGCCATTTTTGCGTTGATTTTTTAATAAGGTTTACTATAAGGCGAAATTAGGGAGAAAATCACATTTCTCCAAATATTTTCGAACAAAAACATAATATTTAATCACAATCAACACGCAATCAACGTATTGAAACTGCAATTATTATACATCTTTTCTACGACTTAACAGAATTGTCAATGATATAATCCTTGAGTTCATCTATATCAAGTTTCATTATCTGGGCAATCTGCTCAATAGACATAGTACCCAAAGCATAGAAACCCAAAGCCGACCTAAGAGCCTCCTGATGAGCCTCTTGATAAACCTGTTCACGAGCCTTCTCAGCGGCCTTCCGCTCTCTGCGCTCTATAGAATTGTAATAAGCACAATAATCATCAAGGCTCTCGTCATACTGTATCTGCTGAGCCTCTGTGAGTGCTGAGTATTCAGCAATCTCAGCCAACCTCATAAAGAGGGGCTTTTCTCCGATAAATGGCAATGCTGTTTCCATAGTTGACATATTTGCTAAAATGTAAAACCATTTGTCCATAATTGTCTTGCAATCGGACTCTTTCATCTCTCTGTAAAATGGCAACTGGATTTTCCAGTATTGGAAAATCTCAGAATCAATCACTTTATCGTCGGTATCCATCAATGCGCAGTGCGACAATGGCTTGGGGCGTTTCTCATCCTTGAAATTCATAAAGAACACTCCATAGATATTCTTCATATGGTAATTCCAAGGCACTTTCTCTGTCTTGCCCTTCTCGTTTACAACCTCTCGGAAACCTTTCTTCTGTTGCCTGGAGGTGGCTCGTGACATATAGAAAACTACCCTGTCGGAGAAATAATCCTGAGACTCATTCTGCATCTCAATCACAAACTCCTCTCCACTGTTTGCACGGCAATGAACATCGAAAATCACCTTGCGCTTATCCCAAGCATATTCCGAAGCCTCGTTCTCACAGATAGTAACCTCCTCGATAACGAGGTCGATTCCCTTGGATTGCAACAAGTCATTCAAGAACCCCCGCGTTATCTGCTCATCGGTGAAGATGATCTTGAAACCATAGTCGATAACGGGATCCACATACCTTGAATGACGATATAGTGATTTGTCTGCCATAATATTATTCTTTATACCGCAAAGATAAAGATTATTTCATAAATTGCAAAATTATACGGAATTTGTGCCGACAATGTTGGCACAAATTGTGTCATTCGAAATGATACAAATATAAAATATTAGTTTTCAAGAAGTTGAACAGACAGCAAAATACCGCAAATACATCAGCGAGGAGGTATGAGAAAGCAAATCTCCACAATGAGGAGATTTGCTATTCCTTGTAGTATTTCATTAATCCTGCCCCTCGAACAAATATTGAGGTAACAAACCAGAACCTTTTCTAAAAATCTTTTTTGTTTCGAAATGAATCAAATTATTATTTTTCCATAACTCTTCTGGAGCATGTTCTACTAAAATAATCTGAAAATCAGTATGCAATTCATTATTACAACGATCAATAAAGTCATTTAATATTTTGAAAATATTCAACAACTTCTCTTCGTCAGAATTAGAAATATTTACATCGTCATTACTTGACTTATAATAAGGCAAACTTGGCTGGTCTATAAATAAAACCGAAGGCATGTTTGTGACACGACGAAGTAATAAATCATGAAAACCCAGGAAGAAACAAATATGTAAAAACATATAATTGGATTTACTTCCCAAATTCTTAACCACAAAATCACTATTAGGGTTCTTAACCACAAGCCTACGATTTCGCAAAACAGTCAAATACTCTTTGTATTTATTGTCAATTGAATACAATTGCTTAAAATAAAACGTAGTTTTTTCCTCCAACAAACCTTTGGCCCAATCGCATTGTTTGCCTTTAAGACTTTCAATGTTTTCTAAAACCTTAAGTTTGCTGTAAAGATTAAATATATCATCCTCTGAATATTTCAAAACAGGTTTCTGACTATACTCAAATTCAATATCCCTAATTAATTTACCAAGTTCAAAATAATATGAATTGTCCAACAATTCATTATCATTCTTTAACACTGCCAAGTCCTCTTCTATTGTTTTTATTCTCTCCCTTATAATAGAATAATTCTTTTCAAAACCTTCAAGAGAAAAGGTCTCTTGTCTTTCCAAATCTTCCCTGATATTAAGTAATGATTTTTTCAAATGACAAATAAATTCATCACTTATTGAATTATGAAGTAATTCCATATCATAATACTTCTCTAAATTGAGAATAGGACGAAGGCTGTCCTCATCACGAGAAAGCATCTGACAATAACGATTATACTGTCTTTTGTATCTGTCATATATTTTTTTCCTTACTATTAATGACTTCCTTTCTCTTTCTAATTTTTCTACAGTTTCATCAGTTTCATTTCTTGCAATTCTTCCTTTCAATTCCAAAAGAGACAAAAGAATAACTTCTTTATCTTCAAGAGATAAAGTCTTTTCTCTATAATCGGTACTGATAATATGTTTCAATATGCATTGCTGAAATAAATCTTCAATAGTATTCGAATATTTTTTCAACTTTTTTTCATATTCCTTTTGATGATTTTTAATTTTAGTCAATTGGTTTTCAAGGTCTTCTTTTTCCAAAACCTTAGTCTGAAATTCATCAAAGTTACTGCTTATGAAACGATACAAGTTGTCAATGACATCTTGTTCTTTGTAACTATCAAAAACATAATCAACATCAAGGAAATGAAATTGATCCGATATAATATTTTCTGTCAGAAAAGAATACAAGAACAAATCTCTATAATTAAAATGCAATTTATCAACATTAAACTTATTATTCAATGCATCTCGATAAAGATTTATATGTCCTGTAGATTTGGGTTCATCAATCCTATTCCACATAGGAAGACTTGTATCATCTATCATCTCAAAGTAAACCTCATCAGAAGCAATATTCTCTCTTGGCGCTTTTCTACAGATCCAATAATCATTTTCGTCAATTGTAACCTTTATACCAAACCAAGACGAATTGCCACTAATTTCATCCGGAATATTATTATTAACAGACAAAAGACAATAGTCCAATATGGCAAAAATGCTAGATTTGCCAGTTGTTGAGTCTCCCGTAATCACATTTACCTTATTATTCGCAAACTCCAAATCAATAGGATTAGACACGGCATTCTTCAACCAAATCTTTATGTTATGAATAATAAACTTCATAATACAATATTAAGTTTCTTGTATATTTGTGCAACATCCATACTTTCGAGCCATTTCTCAAATATTGGTAATATTGCTAATATTTTACTGATACGTTGCCCAGAATTTGAATAATCAAAATCATAATCTCGTATTAACTCAATTTGATTTTCAAAATTAATCAACTGCATATCCCTTAGGATAGTTGCAGAATTGATTGTCACAGGCAATAAATCTGTGTAAATATCACTAAAATCAACGAAAAAAGCAAAATTTTCATTGATAAAATTTTCAATAGAATCACAATGGTTGTCAATTCGTTCAACTATTCTATTATCAAATAGAATAGGTAATATTAAACAAAACACAGAATAATCTACCTTTTTGATTTTTCTAACAACTTCATACAAGATACAACTTGCAAGTGCTTCGTTATTATATGCGTAATATGAGTTATTATTCATTTTATCAACAATTAATAATTTTTGTATTTGTTTTCCCAATCATATCTCCAACCAATTTTCTTTAAATCAGTATCAGAATTAAGGTAATAAACACCTTGACCAAAATCAGAACCGAAACCATCATTTTCTGCCAAATCCATGATTTCATTATATAATTGCTGAGCACTAGTGTTTATATCCTTTTCGCTTATTTGACCACTTTCTGACTCACGACCTTTCAACTCAAAACATTTTGTTCGGAACTTTCTTTTCCAAACATTAGTTCTACTTATAATTTCTTTTTCAATAGAAAAGGAAGAAACCCCACTCATAGCCCGCCAGTCATCAATAGTCATTTGGGCTGTTTCTTCTTTGGTTAATACATCAACTATAAACTCTTCATCAGAGACATCACAGGCTTCTATATCCAACAACTGAACAATAGACAACCTTGAAGGGTCAAAACTTGCGAACTTTCCAGGTGTTCTCACAGGCAAACTGGTTCCATGGATAATATCATGCAATGTAGCAACAATTTTTTCATTAGTTATCTCATATTCACCCTTATTTGAATATATTTCCTGAAAAAGATTAGACAATAATGTATCATAAATTGCATTTACTTTGGTCATTTCGTCCTTTCTATAACTATATTTCCAGAAAATAAAATCTTTGGTTTTATCAACAATTTTACTTTCGTCAGTAATAATCATAAGATTCTTAAAAAGAACCTCTTTCGCATTGTCAGAAAGATTCGAAATTTTGGATCTACTTTTAGAATTTGCTTCATCCAATTTTATATCATCAAAATATAACAATAAATCTTTCATCAAAATAGATCCTAAGGAAAACAAAGACAACTTTTCTTTGAGCATATCAACATCACCACTTTTATTTGTAATCAAACGAAATTCGTAATTGTTAATATCTTCTCCATTACCTTCTTTTTCCAACAAGAAATCACACCAAGTTCCGATTGTATGCCAAATATCAAAAACATTCTCACGAAGTTTAATCTCGACATTAGTCCTTTTATAAGTTTGTGTTGTGTGCTTAATTTGCATCAAAATAGTACGACTCGGTGTATCAATAGCAATATCATCCTTGATTTCATATGACAAAACTTCTCCGTCCATTAAATTTAAGGACATCTCAACAAAACACAAAAACTGATAAAAGAAACCCATTTGAGATTTTCCGGCAGAATGAATTTCTGCTATTGTTTTAGTCTTATCCTTTCCCATAGCATCAAAGAATTTTAAATATCATTTATCCTTGACTGTTCTTCCTTAAACTGATTAGCATGATCACCATAAAACATTTGCAGATATCCATAATTAGTATCATGAATCATCTCTAAAGTTATTTGTCCTGGAGTTATATAATAATAAATACACGAACCAATTTCTCCTTTCAACAAATTGGGGAAATAATCTTTATTATACTCTATCGACTCCGAACCACAATGGCAAGTATTATCACCTTTACTTCCGTATTTCTTTTCCAATAAATCCTTATAATATTTATAATCCCAATATAAATCATCCCAATTATCATAAGGACGGCTAACTGCAACCACCGAAAAAACTAACTGCTCTTTGGCTGTTTTTGTAACTGTTACCTTCCAATCATTACGCGCAGATATTTCTCCTTTAAGAACTGAGCACCAGTCATCTTCCGATAATTTCACAAAACCAATTTCCTGAAGTTGAGAAACAAACTCGTCATATTTGCATCCCATAGAAATACCTTTAAAAGACAAATGCTGGGTAGTATCCACCTTAATGTCTTTTGAAGACAATTGATTATTAGAATTTTGTCCTGCATTACAAGCGCAAAACAAAACACAACATATTGATATAATAGTTAATATTTTCATTTCTTATATTGTTCTTAATTGTTCTATACTAATTTCTGTCATAAATTCTTTTTGAACATCTACAAAATCCTTAATAAAGGATTGAGAAACATCCCAATACTTTTTGTAAATACTCTTTAAAGTTTTGTCAATCTTCAACTGAACGGGCCGTTCTGGTATTGGAACAAAAACAGCATTCAAAAAATCTGACTCTTGAACCCTAGCCCTTGACGAAGATGATCCAGTAGCAAGTCTAACTAATTGTGATTTAACCAAATCAGACTGCAATATGGCCTGCAATACATATTTGCTAATAATTGCAGAATTATCAATCAGTTCCAATATATATATGCCTCCTTAGAAATCAAAACATTATTGACATCTTCGGGGATTATGAAAACTCTATTTTTGCGTGGATTAATCCTACAATAAGCCAAATCTCCTCCTACTGCCTCGTAAAAAGATTGACCTATTTCTTGTCCAAGCATTGTTCTGATATTTGAAATCACTCCAGTAATTGGCGAAACATCTGGAATCTCCAAATATTTGTAGTATACGTCCTTCTTAGGAGATACAGAATTGTGCTTAAACCTACAAACTTTATCCAATCTCATTAACTTAGGATACTTTTCGTGAATATGCATCAAGTCAATTGTGTTGAGCAAATAATTGGCATCAATTCTATATTCTGTAATAGAATCTTGATCAAGCCATGAATATTCACCTCCATTATCCGTTGTCCTAATAGTAGTAAAATGTTCTTTGGCTCCTTCTAAGAAAATAGGCAGATCATTCAAAGAAATCTGCTTATACGTTGACTTCCCAGATTCGTAACCAATTTCTTTAGCGTTACCCAAAAACACATATTGAGGTTTATTAGACTGTGCTTCATTCTTTTTACGCAAACCAATAATTGTAGTTTTGGAAACAGACTTACCGAAAGGAATAAATGCACCTTCAGGCAAACTAACAACCAAAGTCAAATAGCATTTCTTAAGCAACCACTCTCTGAAGTATAGATAAGACGGCAAATTGAGAAGGCCTTCGGGAAGCACTATATACAACTCACCACCAACAGAAGAATTGATTGCGTTAATACATTTCTCAACAAAAAGAATGTCCAGTTCTTGACTCTCACGTCCCAATCCCATTTCGTATTTAGACAATACATTTGGGAAATTATAAGGTATGGTAAAAGGAGGATTCGCCAAAACCAAGTTAAATGTATTGTCTGGTATTTTGCCGTTACTCAACGAATCGCCTTGATATACATTATTATAACCATCGCCATGCATAATCAAATTGATTTTCGCTAAAACATGCAAATCTTCATCCGCTTCTCCTCCCCAAAGGCATTTATCTACCAAATCGGCAAACTTGAGACGCTTATTTTGCTCAGAGGTATCAGAATCAATAATCTTTCTATTAACATACAAAAAAGATTGAATCAAAAAGCCTCCTGAACCACAGGCAGGATCTAATATCAAATCACCGACTTTAGGATCAGCATACTTAACCATAAAATCGACAATCTCTCTTGGAGTAAAGTACTGATCAAAATCTCCTCTCAATGTAGATTTCAAGAAAATTTCGTAAACAGCACCCTTTATATCCTCTCCAGTACCAAGGAAAGACCACGGCTCTAATTCCTTAATAACAGACTCAACACATTCTTCATCTGCTATATTTATATGCTCTTCCCTATTATTATATATTGGATATGTAGTAATGGCGTCATTGAATAGTTCAAAAAACTCCTTGACAACAGATATCTTATGAACCAAGGCCATCTTTTCAAGAACAGAAAATTGAAATCTGTTTGTCAAACCATTTTTTGCCCTACGTTCCTCGTTCATTTTGACTAGAAGAATTTTTGTCATCTCCTTAAAGGACAAATCACTCCTAATCAAGCCTTTCTTTTCAATTGTGTCCTTACACTTTTTGATTATTTTGTACAATTCATCAACATTGGAAAGTGTCAACAACAAACTTTGAACCTCACGAATCTCTACTTCGGTCAATTCTTTCTTCCTAGTTCTCGACACCTCACTAACCAATTCTCCTTTTGAAGGAATATGGGCAGAACGTTTTCCAGTGTATATATTTGTCGCTACTACATCAAGGCCATTCGTGACAACACCGAAAATGGCAGGAGGTGTAGAAACCAACTTAGCATAACTTTCACTTTGCAGAATATGTTTTTCACTAAGAGACTCGTTTGGAGATTTTGTATCAATGATAAGTTCTATATTATCTCCCTCCTTAATCTCAATGTCAGACTTCACCGTAATTTTTTTTGTTCCTGTTTGAACTGACATACTATGCTCGAAACGCATATCATCTATCTTAAAACCTAAACTAGCCAGGTAAGGTAGAATAACATGCATTTTAACGTCTTCCTCTGTTTTTATCTTAGAGGAATAATTTTCAATATTTTCTTTAACCCAAGTTCGTAAATCTGTCATAATGCGAAATCAAAAAAAACGGAATTATCACATAACAAATTCCATAGTAACTTAATCTGAACTCAAAAGAATCAGTTTCCTAGGCTTTTTCCTGAGTACAATTTTAGTTATGCAATATTTTCCTGAAACGGCACAAGGCCATTTCAACCTCACAAATATAGGAAACGTTTTTGTGAGAAGCAAAATATTACACGATTTTTTTTGCGCCTAAAATATCAGAAACCTGACAATCAGCGCAATACCATTCCTCTCCAAATCAGTAATTCAAATACCGTTATGATTTAACTAATCATTTGCCCATTAATAGCAAAAGTATTCCCCAGGTAACCCTTGAATATAAAATTTTTTTATCTTTGCACCGAACAAAACACAAAACAAGTATGGAGGAGATCACCAGCAACACACCCAACTACATAAACGCCGTGGTGGCCATCAAGAAGGCTATACTGCAGGCTCAGTATCAGACAGTAAAACTCATCAACCGTCAGCAATTGGCCTTGTATTACGGTATCGGAAAATTCATATCCGAAAATTCAAGGAAGAAGTTTTGGGGACAAGGTGCAATCGAATACATCAGCGACACCTTGCGCAAAGACTTACCTGGCCTTAGAGGCTTTTCTCCATCCAATATTAAAAATATGCGTACCTTTTATGAGGAATGGGAATCTTACCTGTCAAATTCGCCAGTTGCAACTGGCGAATTACAAAATACTGACAATAAAGAATTTATAAATTCGCCAGTTGCAACTGACGAATTTATAAATATTACTTTACCTTCATTCGCAGACTTCCCAATCGACTCATTCCTACAAATAGGATTCACCAACCATTGCACTATCCTTACAATGGCAAAAGACAAGGACGAGCGACTTTTCTACATAGAGAAATGCGCATTGGGGAATATGAAAAACGACACGCTGAAAAAATACATCAGTTCCGACGCCTACCACCACCAAGACGCATTGCCAAACAATTTCGCCAAAACAATTCCTTCATTGGAACTGGCCCGCCGTGCCATATTGTCATTCAAGGATGAGTATATGCTTGACTTCATCAACGTGGAGGAACTGGGAGCCCGCGACATCGAGGACGTTGATGAGCGTATAGTTGAGAACAAAATAGTACAAAACATCAAAAATTTCGTACTGAAATTTGGCGACGACTTCTCATTCATCAGCAACCAATACGAAATAAAGGCATACGGACATCTCCACGTAATAGACCTGCTTTTCTACAACAGGGAACTGCAGGCACTCGTAGCCGTAGAACTCAAGACAGGACCTTTTAAGCCAATATACCTGGGACAACTGAATATGTACCTTCAGGTATTGGACGATTTTGTCCGCAAGCCCAACGAGAACCCTTCCATAGGAATAATCCTATGCAAGAGCGCTGAGAAATCATACGTTGAATACGCGATAAGAGATTACGACAAGCCTATCGGAGTATCCACATTCAAGACAGCCTCCGATATGCCCGAGAAACTTAGGAACGCACTTCCTGACATAGAAGAAATGAGAAAGTTGCTGGAAAGCGAATAATCACTCTCACCTCTCCTCCAACGGCTTGAAGTACTCGAAGAAATTTACCTCCAGGGCAACGGAGATTTTCACGAGCAAGGCGGTGTCGATACTCTTGCGCGCTATGATATGGTATATGTTGGTGCGGTCGCAATTGATCTTTTTTGCGAGCCAGGCCGGAGTGCGCTCCTGCCTCTTGAGTTCCTCGTGGATAATCCTGCCAATGTGTATCTCTTCCATCCTTTTTGTTAGAAAATTTCGGGAACACAATATTAGCACAAATAATAACCGCTTACGGCAAAAAATCCGTGACAATTTTTCACGGAAGCGTGAAGATTTGTCACAGAACGGGCAAAGCGGTTTCCATATCTCGCCAAAAATACTTACCTTTGTCCGCAAACAGACACTTACACAGCAATGACCCGCGAGGAACTATATAAAAGACTCACCGACATAGAGTGGGACGATTTCGAAGTGAAGGAAGCCAAGAGCGAACTCCCAAAATCAATCTGGGAAACCGTATCAGCCTTCTCCAACACCTCGGGAGGCTGGATTGTGGACACAGAGAACGCAGGATACGGTATCGACAAAATGCTCATCTGGGAGCGCTACAAAAACAAGACAGTAGACTTCCAGTCAAACATAGTATCCTCCACCGTAACATACTTCTTCGACATACTTAGATACGAAACGGAAAAGGAAGAGGAAAAGGGAGAAGAAACGGAAATAGAAGTAAATAAGACTACTCCTGTTAAGGAAATTGAACTGACAGGCAATTGTCTTATGATATATCGCCTGATAAAAGCCACTCCAAATCTAACTACTGAACAAATTACAGAGTATAGCAAAATAGGATTTGAAGGAGTCAAATACAATTTGAAAAAACTAAAAGACAATGGTTACATTGTCAGAAGAGGAGGTAGGAAATTTGGTTATTGGGTGGTTTTAAAATAAGAAAACTACACAATAAACTACACAAAAGACTACACAATAAAACTACCAAATAAATGCATTGCAGATACCTGTATTAGTTTTATTTGGTAGTTCAACAACAAAAAGACTACACAAAAGACTACACAAAAGAATTCCCCTAGAAACCCATTACAGATACCTGTAGACGGTTTTAAGAGCAAACTACCAAATAAATTCCCCTATAAATGCACTACAGATACCTGTAGGCGGTTTATAGGATAGTCTAACTTCCCCTAGAAACGCATTACAGATACCTGTATTAGGTTTTAAGGATAGTTTAGACAAAACTACACAATAAAACTATCCTATAAATGCACTACAGATACCTGTATTAGGTTTATAGGATAGTCAACGCAAACAGACACTTACTTACAATGACCCGCGAGGAACTATATAAAAGACTCACCGACATAGAGTGGGACGATTTCGAAGTGAAGGAAGCCAAGAGCGAACTCCCAAAATCAATCTGGGAAACCGTATCAGCATTCTCCAACACCTCGGGAGGCTGGATTGTGCTCGGTATCCAGCAAAAAGGCAAGGAGTTCATAATAAAGGGAGTGGACAACGCCGAAAAACTCGAACAGGACTTCACAACCACGCTTAGGAACAACACCAAATTCAACACACTGATATTCTGCAAAATACAGATATTCGACATCGAGGGCAAAAAAGTACTGTGTTTCTACATCCCGAGTTCGTCGGTAAAGCCTGTATATTTTGGAGGAAACGTCCAGAACACATTCATCCGTAGCGGAAGCGGAGACCAGAGGGCCAAGGATATGGAGATAGCCTCGATATTCAGGGAACAGTCGTTCGGCACAAAATCGGAACAGACCGTGGAGGGCACATCTATGAACGACCTCGACCTCAACTCGCTGAAAACCTACCGCGACTATGTAAAGACATTCAACCCCACATTCCTATACAACTCGCTATCCGACAAGGATTTCTGCACCAAGACCAACATCCTGAGAGACGGCCGTCTTACATACGGCGGAATACTAATGTTCGGCAAATACGACAACCTGCGCGCCGTTATGAACAATTTCTGGATCGACTACATCGAGATTCCAGCCAACAGTTACTCCGAGGCCAGCGTAAGATACAGTTACCGAATGCCCGAGCAAGCCAACATCTGGGAAAGTTACAACGTGATAGCCCAGCGCCTGCGCGTACACGTCGACGCTCCACTCAAAATGGGGCCGTCGTGGTTCGCGCCCGAAGACGAGAGCCTCTACAACGCTATCCGTGAGGGATTTATAAATATGATAGCCCACGCCGACTATTTCAGCCCTATGCACCCTACAATCAGGAAATACGACAACCGCATAGAATTCCAGAACCCAGGGCGATTCATCTTCGACCTCAAGGAACTGAAGTCGCAAATGCACTCAATGCCCCGCAACCCAAACATTATCAAGTTTTTCCGATACGCCAAACTCGCAGAGAACGGCGGTTACGGAATCGACAAAATGTTTGTTTGGGAAACCTACAAAAACCAGTCGCTCGTATTCCAGAACGACGTGGTTTGCACAAACGTTGTCTACAGATTCTCCAACTACAATGTTACAGAAAAAAATGTTACAGTAAATACACCAGAAGGTACTGAGAACAACAATTCTGATACCCAAAACAATGAAAATTACTGTAACATTGCCGGAGATGATGATACTGCAAATAGCACTAACAATGAGCCTGTAAATGACATCTACGACAAAGTCGAAAATATTATAGAAAAAACTAATAACAAAGAACTTACAAACATTACCAACAACACTGAAAATACAAATGATACTGTAAATGATACTGTAAATAACATTACAAATGATACTGTAAATGTCGGAGATGACGAAATACAAAACACAATCTCCGAAAAACGCATAAAACTGATTATGTTCCTAATTTCAAACGACCCCAAAATCACAATCGATGAAATTACGGAACTACTAAATGCGTCGAAAATTACTATAAGAAGAGACCTCCAAAAACTACAAAAACAAAACAAACTAATGCGCATTGGAGCCGACAAAAACGGCTACTGGAAAATAATTGTAAAATAATACTTGTTCTTAATAACCAATATTTATTTATTACTAATTATGAGAAAACTGATAATTTTATCACTTTTACCGCTTACGTGGACAGGCCTCGCCTCCGCACAGGAGTTTTTTCCAAGCCCGCAGAAGGGCGTGGTGAACTGGCAACCCGCTCCCGACTGGAACGACGCGTCGCTTATCGGAAACGGCGATATGGGTGCTATGATTCTCGGAAACCCTTACGACGAGACCATCATCCTGAACCAGCACAACATCTGGTTGCCAACCACTTATCCTCACAAGCCTATCTCGCAGGCCGAGCATTTGGGCGAGATCCGCAAACTAATCGACGAGCACAACGGAACACGCGCCGGCGAGATTCCTGTCGAGATCTCAAAGAAAGAGGGCTACGAGGGTCAGATCTGGAACGACCCATACATCCCAGCCTTCGAACTGAAAATCAGCACCTCGGCCGACAACATCGAGAAATATCAGCGCTCGGTGGATTTCGAGACAGGAGTATGCTCAGTGGACTGGATTCAGGACGGCGCAAAAATCCAGCGTCAGCAATTCATCTCCCGGAAAGACAGCGTGATGATAATACGAATGGTGGCCGACAAGGGGAAATTCAACGCCAAGTTCGCCCTGAAACAGCGCACCGTAAACTGGGACCAGTGGGACTACATCAACACCAACATCAAGTCCACAACAATAAACAACATCGACCAGAGCATTGTTTACCGTTGTGAGTATCAGCGACAGTGGGAGCCCAACAGCATTGGCTACGAGGGAGTTATGACCGTTAAGGAGACTGACGGCGCTGTAAACTACAATGGCAACTCGATAGAGGTGACCGGCGCCAGGGAGGTGGTCGTCGCCATAAAGATAGAGCCAATCTGGTATGGCGAAAGCCATAAAGACAACAGCATCAGAGGCAAGATAAACAATGTGCAGGGCCACTACGCCGATATGCTGAAACGCCACGTGGATATCCACAAGGCAATATACAACCGCGTGAAATTCAATCTCTTCGGCGACGATAAGGACTACCAGACCTACGGCGAGGTGATGATGAGCAAGGCCAAACAGAAGCCAAGCAAGGCGTATGTACAGCGCCAGTTCGAGGCCGCGAGATACAACATTCTCTGCGCGTCGGGCCCCAACATTCCTCATCTTCAGGGTATTTGGGGAAGTTCGTGGACTCCGCCCTGGGTTTCCGACTACACCCACGACGGCAACGTGAACACCGCCACATCGTCGTACCTTTGCGCAAATATGAAGGAGTTTTTGCTCGATTATTTCGCATATCACGAGAAATTCCTGTCGTATTACCGAGAGAACGCCAGGAAACTATTTGGCGTAGAGGGAATTATGGTGCCATCGCACACCAGCACCCACGGCTACAATGTGCATTTCGACAAGACCTGGACAATGACTTTCTGGACCGGTGGCGCCGCCTGGGTTTCGCAGAGTTTCTACGACTATTGGCTTTATACTCAGGACGTTGACTTTCTCCGCGAGCACGCTTACCCATTTATGAAGGAGAGCGCCAAGTTTTACGAGGGTTTTCTGTATAAGGGCTCTGACGGCAAACTCGTATTCAACCCCTCGTACTCGCCCGAGAACAACCCTCTCAATAACCCCGCCCAGGCCTGCAAAAACGCCACTATGGACGTATCAATGGCCAAGGAGTTGCTGAGAAACCTCCTCGCCGTGGCCCCGCTGATGAAGGAGAGCAAGGCTCAGATAGCCGTCTGGAAGAAAATGCTGGCCGACCTTCCTGATTATCAGGTGGATGAGAATGGATTTTTCAAGGAGTGGATAGATTCTGACGCTCAGGAAAACCACAACCACCGCCACGTATCGCACCTTTACGGAATGTACAACATTGTTGACCCCGAGATAGCCAACAATCCAGCGCTTCTGGAGGCCGTAAAGAAGTCGTATTACGAGCGTATGAAGATCCGCCTTCAGGACGGTGGCGGAATTATGGTTTTCGGACTCTGTCAAATGGGCTGGATAGCCGCCAACATCGGTGACAAGCAAATGTACTCCACCATTATCGACTGGCTGTCAGCACAATACTGGACCAACGCGCTGTTCACATACCACGACCCAAACGGCTGTTTCAACGCCGACCTCTCAGGCGGATTCCAGAACACCATCATCAAGGGCCTCATCTATTCCGAGCCCCAGAAACTGAAAATCTTCCCCGCCAAGCCCGACTCCTGGGACAAGGGCGAGATCTCTGGCATTCAGGCCCGCGGAGGATTGGAAATCAAGAAGTTGGAATGGAACGGAGAGCACGGCAAAATATCAGTTGTCAGTCTCCAGAAACAAAAACTCAGTGTAACTTTGCCAAATGGCAAGTTACAGGAGGTCTTACTGCCTGCAAGCAAGGAAACGGCGATTGAATGGTAGTGTCTTGAAGATAAAAAAACGAATAAAAACCAATGGCAAACGAATGGGAAACGAATGCCATATTTACGCATTCGCTTTTATTCGTTTTACCATTGGTTTTCATTCGCTTTAAAATCGTGAGACGCCGAAACATAAAGAGAAAACCAAGTTTACAAATATAAAATGAAGAGAATTACATTATTTTTTGTTTTACTGCTAACGTTCCAAGTCTTGGGATTCGCGCAGAAATATCCCTACCCCATGGACTTCGAGGTCAGGATATCCGCATCGTTTGCCGAGATGAGGGACAACCACTTCCACATGGGCCTCGACATGGGCACCATAGGTCAGGAAGGCATACCAGTGCACTCAGTGGCAGATGGTTACGTAAGCCGTATATCCGTATCTCCATACGGATACGGACGCGCCGTCTACATCAATCACCCCGACGGACACACCACCGTTTACGGCCATCTTTCGGCATTTTCAGGCAGGATCGACAGCATCGTCAGGGCCGAACAATACGCCAGAAAAGACTTCAACATCCAGTTGTATCTCGCACCTGACCAGATCCCCGTCAGGAAATGGGACGTGATAGCGCTGTCGGGCAACACGGGCGGAAGTCAGGCCCCACACCTCCACTTCGAGGTGCGCGACACCGAGACCGAACTGGCCCTGAATCCGCTGGCATTTCTCGTGGATATACCTGATAATCAGAAGCCTGAGGTTTCAGGCATCAAGGTTTATGCTACTAACGACACATCACAGGTAAACCTCCTCTGCGCCGACAAATACTACCCCATTCTCCAGATTCAGAACAAGCAGATTTTCGCCTACGGACAGATTGGCGTAGGCGCCGACGTGATAGACCGTTTCATTCCCAACGGCAACAGATGCGGAGTTGTAAACACCAAACTATTTGACGGCGAGAAACTTATATTCGAATCCAACATCGACAGCATCTCCTTCGACGAGACCCGCTACATCAACAGCCTTTTCGACTTCGCCGACCGCAAGCAGAACGGCCGTTACGTTCAGAAAAGTTTCATCGACACCTTCAACATGCTCCACAACTACTACAAAACCTGCAAATCCAACATCACCATCCGCGAGGGCGAGCGCCACAGCATGAGATACGAGTTCCTCGATTTCGCAGGCCACAAAACCACCGTAAACTTCACCATCGTAGGCAAGAAATCCGCCACGGCCACACCCCCAGCCCATTCGGGATACCTCGTAAAGGCCGACAAGGACTGGACTCTCGATGCCCACGGATTCCACGTACTGATACCTAAATTCACCATGTATCGCAACGAATACGTGCCCGTAATAGTGGATACTACGCTCAACCGCATCCAGGTAGGCACCACCTCGATACCAGCCCACACCGCATTCCAGGTGCGCATGGGCCTCAGCGACGAGCAGAAACTCCACAAGGACAAGGTTTACGCCATCCACACCAACGACAAGGGCCGTTCCAAGTTCGTGAGCAGTGAGGTCCGTGGCGACAGCATCCTCATAAAATCGCGCGAGTTCGGCACTTTCAGCCTCGGCCTCGACACCGTACCACCAAGCGCCATCAGCAGAAACACAAGCCAATACCTCCGCCCCAGCAACATAATAAGCGTATCCCCGTCCGACAACCTCACGGGCATCGACCACTACACCGCCTTCATCGACAACGAATGGAAGCCCTTTGAATACGACTACAAGAAAAACCGCCTGATAGCCACCGTAAAAGACCTCTCCCTCCCCGTCGGCAAGCACCAGTTAATAATGAAACTCTACGACGCCGTCGGCAACGAGGGAGTATTTGTATGGGATTTCTGGGTGAGGTGATTTCCGATATAGCGGAAAGAATTTGAACAAAAGTTTCCGATATAGCGGAAAGATTTAAGATAAAAGTTTCTGCTATATCGGAAACTTTTTGTATTTTTGCCGCAACCAAACATCACAGAATATGGCAGACAAGGGTATAATAAAACGACTAATACTTGAATATCAAAAACTTGCCTCATCAGCAAAGATAATTGAGCGCGATATCAACATCGACTATTCCGCCAACAATGTATTTGTGGGATTGCGACGTGCGGGAAAATCGTTTCTAATGTTTCAATGCATTCAGAAACTGATAAAAAACGGACATTCCATCAATGAGATTCTGTACTTCAACTTCGAGGACGACCGTATCGACAGCCTGAAACTTCAGGATCTCGATACCATAAAACTATGCTACGAGGAGACTTTCAACAGCAAGCCTATTTTCTTTCTCGACGAGATACAACTTGTGGACGGCTGGGAGAAATTCGCCCGGAGGCTTGCAGATACCGGATATCAGGTTTTCGTGACCGGAAGCAACGCAAAAATGCTAAGTTCCGAGATAGCCACAACTCTGGGCGGACGATTCTACATAAAGGAAGTTTTCCCATTCTCATTCAAGGAGTTCTTGGATCTGAAGGGCATAAAACTCGAGGAAAACTGGCAATTCTTATCCAACACTCACATAATAAGGAATTTCGAGCAATATTTCAAACTCGGAGGATTGCCAGAGGTTATAAAAACCGAAGATATTTTCAAGCGCGAATGGCTGAGTAGCCTTTTCAACAAGATATATTTCAACGACCTGATAGCCAGATATTCCATCAGAAACGAGAAAGCGATAAAAATGCTTATCCGCAAACTCGCCGACAGCATTATGCAGCCCGTAACCTACAACCGCGCAGCCTCGGTGGTTACAGCCAGCGGATACAAGGTGAAACCCGACACCATTGCGGAATATTGTGGATACATTCAGGACACCTGGCTAATGTTCTCGATAGAGAATTTTGCAGCAAAACTGTCGGAGAAGGCCTCCACTCCCAAATACTATTTCCTCGACAACGGTTTCATATCGCTATTTGTAAACGACGCCGACACCACTCTGTTGGAAAACCTTGTAGCAATCACCCTGCGCAAGAGATATCCCGGAGAACTCACATATTTCTCAACCAACATCGAGGTAGACTTCTACCTACCCGAAAGGGAAGAGTCATATCAGGTGGCATACTCAATACAAGATCCTCAGACCTTTGAGCGTGAGACAAGAGCCCTTGTAAAACTCAACAGTTTCATCCAACAAAACAAAATGTACATAATCACCAAAGATGACGAGCGCACTCTCGAAATCGACGGTTGTAAAATAGAGGTAGTTCCAATATGGAAATGGCTGATTTAAAAAGTTTCCGATAAAGCGGAAAGAATCAGCACAAAAGTTTCCGATATAGCGGAAAGATTTCAACAAAAATCATAAAGTATACTTTGTGATTTTTGTCAAAAAGTTGAAAGTATACTTTGTGATTTTTCAGAAAAAAAATTATTCCCGGGCGGAAATGGCATTTTTTTCCTCATTTCCGCCCAGGAATAATTTTACAATATCGCAAACAAATCCTCAAGCGTAACCTCGAAATTGATTAGTTTTGAGTACATATTATCCTCCAATCCCTGAGTTGTGATGAATACTGGCCATATTGCAAAACCTTTGGCCGAGGCCTCCTGAAAACGGGCTATGCGATTGGTGAGCTTTTCGTGTTCTGACTTTGATATCTGATACTTGGTATTGGAATATTTAATCTCGCAAAGCTCAATAATACGGTCCTTGCGCTCAAGAATCAAATCAATTTGGGCATCAGCTCCACGCCACGAATAATACTCCACCGACATATAATCTATATGTAGTTTCCGCTTGATCTGAGGTATATGAGCCATAGCAACCCTCTCGAAACCAAGTCCATACCAAGTGTTAAGTTCGGGATTGTTGATATTATTCACCCAAAAATCCGCATCCACGGAATTCTTGTTTATAAATGTAAGATAAAAGATAGAATAGAAATCCACCAACTGATAAATTCCGTTTTTTGACGAAATCTTCTTGTCCTTAACATTGTAGAACCGCACAAAATCGCAATTCACAAGATCCTCCAGCTTTTCGGAAAGATGACCGTTGTTGACCTTGCCTATTTTCTCCGAGAGTTCCGACTTGGTAAGTCCCGACCTCTTGCCGGCCAGGGCTGTGATAATCTCGATATACGCATCAGCCGAATTAAACAATGTCTTGAACAATCTCCCAAACTCGCGCCTAAGCTCTCCGCCCTCACTGAAAAACAGTGCGTCGATATTCTGAGCGATACTCAGGTTCCTGTTTATCAAGCTTAGATAATAAGGAACCCCACCCATTACCATATACGCCTGAAGATACGACATATCGTCCCAGCAAACATTCTGCGACCTCAGATATTCACGAGTCTCGCCAAGACAAAACGGCCTCAAATGTATCTCGTGAGTAATCCTATTATGAAGACCGCCACGCGAATCAATTATATTGCTTATCATCCACGAGGTAGCCGAACCACACACTATTAGTTTAATGTTGTCCTGCTTAGAAGCCCAACTGTTCCAGAAATATCCCAATGCCTCCACCAGACCAGATCCTTTGTAGTCGAGACACGGAAGCTCGTCGATGAATATGATACAAGGTTTATCAGCTGATATTCTCTCAGACAGAAACTTTCTGAGCACAGAGAATGCGTCGAGCCAGTCGCTGATACTTTCTTTAAGCTCATAACCATATTGATTGAAAGCATCAGTAATAGCCTTAAACTGCATCTTCTTGTTGCCATCTATAATACCCGTAAAAGAAAATGTATACCGGTCCTGAAACAACTGGTCTATCAGGAAAGTCTTGCCGATACGCCGTCTGCCATATACCGCGATGAACTCGGATTTGGGAGAATTCACATAATCATTCAGCAAACCAATTTCCCTGTCTCTACCTATCAGTTTTCTCATAGCGCGATTGTTTAAATGTTTTCCATCGCAAAGATAACAAAAAGAAACAAGAAAACGGGCGAAATCGATTAAAAATTTACCGATTTCGCCCAGATTGTAAGGAAACGGGCGAAATCGACGATTATTTTATCGATTTCGCCCGTTTTCTTTTACCTAAAAAAATTATTCCCGGGCGAAAATGGCATTTTTTCTCGCATTTCCGCCCGGGAATAAATCTCTTACTTGTACTCAGTCCTCAAATGCTCATTGAGGATATTCTCGTTGATTTCGTTGTTCCACTTACCGCTTTCCCAAAGTTTGTCCATCTCGGCCTCTGCCTTATCAGCGAAGTACTCAAAAAGAGCCTTCTTGATATCATTCAGCGCCTCTTCGGTTTTTGCGTATGAAAACATCTCCAACAAGTGTATCTGTGTCGGGTTCAATGCTGTTGCTAACATAATCACGGATTTAAATATATGTGGCAAATATAGATATTAATTGATAAAGAAGCAAAAAAAAATATTCGCGGGCGGAAATGACATTTTTTCTCGCATTTCCGCCCGGGAATAAAATTAGAAAATAGCTTAATGAGTGCTCAATCTTTTGAAATATCATACACCTTATTCCAACGTTCTTCTTGGAATCCTTCCAAGGCAGATACGTCACAACTTCTATTTCTTAATTTATTCATAATACCCTCATTTTCTTCCAATAAAACCTCAGCGGCATCAGGCTCATTATTTTCGATATGTTGTGAAATAACCTCCAAATTTCCAATAACTTTCATAACCAATGGTTTGAAAAAAGAAGTATTCATTGGCAATAATTCAAACTTGACCTCCTCTGACTCCAAAATTTTCAAATATTTAGTTTGGTACGGCATCAATTTCGACACATCACAACATTGCTGTTTTAGATTGTTCAACAGAACATTATTCTCATTCAAAAGAGACATAGCAATCTTCCATGAACAATCACTTATAGATTCATAAACAACTTTAAAGTTGTCAATTATGACCATAACATCATTTTTAAACTGGGGTGAATCCATAGGCAACAGCACAAACTTTTCAGCATTTTTGTTGGCAAGATAACGTTTAAGCTCCTCCAATTT
Source organism: Bacteroidales bacterium (assembly GCA_045628165.1). Lineage (GTDB taxonomy): Bacteria > Bacteroidota > Bacteroidia > Bacteroidales > UBA3824 > UBA3824. Next base: position 50,049 of record JAZQPB010000268.1, read on the forward strand.
TTTTACAAAAAAAACTCTCTTTTTACATTTGTAATGGGTAAGTTGTAACTCTATAAGTTCAACCAAATCATTTGCCTCACCGAGGTTCCCCATACCAAACAATTCCTCTAATTTTAGAAACTCCTGCGCAAACAATTTCTTTCCAAGATTTTGAAACTTGGAGTTCTCCTTTTTTATCTTTTGAGCTTCAATCCTCTTGTCTAAAAGTTTAACCTTAATCTTAGCACTTGATTCACAAGCCTCTTTGTTTGGATTGCTTGTTACATGCCAAGCACAACACAAAGGACAATAGTAACTCCTGTCAGGAGCCTTGCCGTTCTCCTCCAATATCTCTTCTGCATTGAATTTTATGAAATTGTCAGCCTTTTTTTGAGTCTCAAACCTAAGTTTTGTATGTCCACACTCAGGACAAAAATACCCGGTTATTGGTTTTGCCATTTTCATTAACATTAAAAGTTAAACATATAATTGGTTAACGGAATTTGGGCTCCAGTTAATGTAAATATATCGCAAAAACAACGCCGAGATTTAGTATCAAAACAAATCTCGGCGCTATTATTGTAAACTATTCTGCCAATTACTCCTGATCATCCTTGAAATAATAGGCAACAGCGGCCTTTCCGATAGCCTCAACTCCCGCAGCGGCTATTGCAGCACTTATACTGCTGCCAGCTCCCGGGAACAGATTCAAGAACTTCACGGCCTGTTGTGCAACAACTTTACATCCAAAACCGACAACACCAACGCCACCCAAAGCAATGACCATTTCACCTGCGGCTTTGTAACTTATCTCCCTACCCGACAAATAAGCAATAAGCATCACCAATATAGCTTCAAGAGCGCAAAGGATGAAAATATCAGCAACAGGAATAGGCTCAGCCGCAATGGCAGCCCCAATACCTGCAAAAGGATGAACCATCTTCTGAGCAACTGATTTCAACGCCTTATTAACTCTAAAATTGGCAACAAGTCCCATCTGAGCATGCATATCGCTTATAGAGTCAAAAAGCTTCATTTTCAGGTCTTCGATATTGTATCGGCCATCCAAAGTAGGAACAAGGTTCTTTCTATCCTCATCAGACATCTTATCGAGATCCTCATTTGTCAGTTCCCCATCATTATACTCCATCAAAGCAGAAGTTACTACGATATCCTTGACGTTAAGGTTCGAGTTCTTAATCTGAGCGCCTACCTCTTCCAACGCCAAATCAATATTTCTTTTCTTGACAGCTCCATACTTATTGGGGTCTTTTTGAGAAGTAGGATCCAATTCGTCACATTGAGTCAATGCGACAATAATAGGTAACTTAATGCCGTTCTTTTTCTCATACTGAGAAGTTACATCCAAAAGACATTTCAACTCAGATTCAATTCCTGTCCTATCCTTAGCTCTCCTTACGAAAATAGCTGCATCAGGCACAAACTCCTCAATGTCGGTCAAAAGCTGTTGCTCGGCATCTACCTTCCCCTCCTGTTTGAGCTCATTTATGCCCCTTGAATCAAGAATAGAGAAAACAACCTTGCCGTCATTGTCCAAAACATCGTATTTCTCATTCACGACAGTTCCTTTCCTAACACTACTAACCTTGGCGGCATAGTAACCAAGCATAGCGTTTATCAAGCTACTTTTTCCATGTCCGGAATTGCCAATCAAAATAATACGGGGAGCACGCTTGTTCTTTACAGAATCAACTATCTCCTTCAATTCCTTGTCAGCCAAAATCTTTTCCTTCAATTTGTTCTTAACAAAATCAGGAACAGCATCAGGCAAGCTGTCAAAGAAGCTGTCTAACTTCTCGTAGATATTCACAATGTTATTGTATCGTTCATTGATATCCATAGTGAAATAACAACTATAAAAATTATCATGCCTACATGTTTATCGGCGTAAGCCATCAAACTTCCGATCTTAACGGATACAAAAAGGGCGTGTAACCGTCCGCGCTGAATGTACCAAAATCGAGGCTCTGCAAAGCCCAAACACAGATACAAAGCACGTAACGGTCCACGCCTATTAGGGCATGAACCGACGCACTGTATTTCTCCTGTGTTTTGGAAATTTTGCAGATTTCGATTTTAGAGAAATTCAGTTTTGTTCGTTAAATATTATGAGGATATCGCTATCCTAATATTCTATGTTATGTTTTGCAATGATAAGAAAAAAATTAATACAATACAACTATCAGGTAGAAAAGATTGATACGTAGATTCTAAACTCAAGCGCAATTTATTGATTTACAAAACTATCAAAAGAGAAAATATTTACAATTTTGTTCAGTGGTTATTTCTTTTTTGGAAACAACCACTAAACATGGCGACATTGAGTAAAATGTTGAGGCTGTCCAAAAAGTTTTTTTTGCGACAGCCTTTTTTATATCAAAAAAAATTATTATCTTTCTGAAAAATAGAAAGATAATATGGCAAGACAAGTATATAAAGAATACAACCAGGGA
>JAZQPB010000269.1:0-6899 GCA_045628165.1 Bacteroidales bacterium
CACTCGTGGGCGTGGGTGCCTATGGGAGTGTTGTCGTATTTCATGGCCAGGTACACATTGCTGGTGCCCACGTAAGTATCAGGCGCATAGCGGTTCAGGATATTTACCACATTGTCGTGGTTCTGGTAAGAGTAGCGGCGCCGGGTGCCGAACTCAGCCACCTTCACCCCCAGCTCGCGGTATCTCTCGGCCTTGGCTATTGTATTGTTATCAGCTGATATCATGTCCTTTATCACCTGACCCGTCATCTGGAAATACAGCTCGCTGATAATTGCCATCAGCGGCACCTCCCACAGAATGGTGCGGTACCAGTAGCCCTCTATCTCTATGGCGAGTTTACCGTCGCTCTGGCTTACCTTCACCTCGTTGGGGTCAAACCTGTATCCGGACAGGAAATCGAGGTACGACGGCGGCAGATAGTAGCATCTCTTTTTCATGAACTCGTATTCCTCGGCGCTCAGGCTCAGCGTCCTCATGGCATCTATCTCCTGCACCAGCCTTCCGGCAAATCCCTCGGGGAAAAGCTCCGGCCCGCGGTTGATGAACTTGTACTTTACCTTGCTCAGCGGAAACTTGTTGATTACCGCATTCTGCATCGTAAACTTGTAGAGGTCGTTGTCGGTAATGTGTTGTATAATCATATCTTTAAAGTTTTATATTAGTTTGTGTTAAAATTACGCAACAAAGTAACGAATTATTTTTCAAACCACCAAATTATTTTTGCAAAAAATTGCACGGAGGCAAAAAAAATCGTAGCTTTGTATTGGAATACTAACAGAAAAATCACATAGACATGAAAAAGATAATCTACAGCGCCGCATTGCTGCTGGCATTGCAGGGCTGCTCGAATCCTGAGCCCAGTGCAGCTGATGTCGACAAATTCCTCACCGACCTCTCGCAGGTGTATTTGGGAGATTTCAAGGGCCCGAATCCCGGCGACGACATCAAGGTGGATTTCGCTGTAAAGAGACTCCTGATCGACGAGCCTCAGGCTTTCGAGAAAAAAGGCAACGACCTCGTGGTGGATGCCGCAAAGGTGCACGCCATGGCCGCCAGATATTTCGACTACCCCATCAGCGAGGACCAGCCGTCCAACGAGGTGGATTTCACCAAGGACGGCAAATACATGATAATGCCCATCAACGACATTCAGTTCACATTCTCTAAGGGGCAGCTGAAGGCAAAAGACAAATCGGGCGACACCCTTCTGTACGATGTTGACGTATACGGATGCCAGCCGGGATGGAAGGGCGACATCACATCATCGCCCGATAAGTGGCCCGCCCAGGACGCCGATAATGTGCCTGCCCAGTTCAAGAAAATGCGTGCCGTGCTCCTGCGCAAGGACGGCGGCCTCAGGGTGATATCGTACATGGTGCAGCAGTAGCTTTACATTTCAGCTGAAGGCATTATATCTCCAGCACCAGTCCGTCGTAGGCCAGGTGGATATTGTCCGGAGTGGCATCCTCCGTGGCCGCGTGGCCGAGCGAGTGCCCTATATGAGTAAGGTAGGCCCATTCGGGAGCTATCCGCTCCACGGTGGCCACAGCCTCCTCCAGCGAGAAATGCGAGTGGTGTTTCCGCGGGCTCAGGGCATTTATCACCATGTAACGGCTGCCCTCTATCTTCCGCATCGACTCTTCGGGTATCACATTGGCATCGGTGATGTATGTGAAATCGCCTATCCTGTAGGCTGTTACCTCCATGTCGGCGTGCATCACCATGATGGGAGTAATGCTGATACCGCCAATCCAGAAATCGCCGTCGCCTATCTCGTGCAGCTCTATATCCGGCACGCCGGGATATCTGGGCTCCGCAAAACAGTAGGCGAAATCGCGCCTGATGGCCTGGCACGACAAGGGCGATCCGTATATAGGAATGGCCGCCTGCTGCTGGTAGCAGAAGGGGCGTATGTCGTCGAGGCCCGCAAGATGGTCGCGGTGCGGATGCGTGATGAGCACGGCATCTATCCTTGCCACGCCGTTGCCGAGGCACTGGGTCCTGAAGTCGGGGCCGGTGTCTATGATGATGTGTTTGCCGTCAATCTCCAGCATTACGGAGCTTCTGGTGCGCTTGTCCCTCGGGTCGGCAGACTTGCATACATCGCACCCGCAGCCTATGATGGGCACACCTAATGAGGTGCCCGTACCCATAAATGTGATTCTCACGATTAATGTTTTGGTGTTTTGGGAAATACTTTTAGCTGATACAAAAATAATAATTTTCGCATTGGCAGATTATCCTTTGCGGAGTTTTTTCGAAAAAAAATATTCACTAAAACAAAATAATATACCGCTTATTTTGAAAGTTTGGATTATTATTTGTTTTAATAATTACAGATAGCAATGGCATCATTGGAAAACATAACCGCCAATATAGAGGAAAACCGTCAGAGGGTTTACAAGAAAGACTATTCGTTTTACAACATAGCCTTTATCTCCACTCTGGCCAGTGTGTCGGAATCCGAGGGCTGCTCGTGCGACAGGTGCAGAGCTAATATGGAACATCTGGAAATCCTCTCGCAGACATATCCCGAGCTGATAGCATCCGGAGCCCCGGGCAAGCGCAAGCTGGAAGACGAGATGGATACCATAACCGCGCATCTCTGCCGTGAGCACGGATACTCGCGCCGGTACTGGTACAAGTCTCTCTACTCGCTCTACGGATTGGCGGCAGGAGCAGTATTGGGCGTATTAGCTGCCATGATGGCGCCCGAGGGCTACGGAAAGCTGGCTTTCCTGGTGCCCGTGCTGGTGATGATGACTGGAGCCTATATGTACGGCGCCCGCCGCGACCATCAGCAGGAGAAAAACAAGAAAATTCTCTAATCGCTTGGCGTTGTCATTAATTGTTGCTAAATTTGCGTATTGTAAATAATAACAAAAATAAATACTAATTCATATTATGATGAAAAAAAAGACAGTTAATTATCTGGCAGTGATGCTTGCTGCCGCATTTTTGGCAAGTGGCTGTAACGGCCTCAAGCAGATGGCGCAGAACGCTCATCTCATCCAGGGCGAGATTACTCCTAACCCATTGGAGATGCACGCTGGCAGGGTGCCAGTATCAGTTACTGTAACATTCCCAGCTAAATATTTCGACAAGAGCGCATACGTTCTTGTAACTCCAAGCCTCAAGTCTGACCTCTCTCAGGACGAGATCAAGATGAGACCCGCCACTCTCCAGGGCTCGTCGGTTAAGGACAACAACCCTATCATCGACTACAAGGCCGGCGGTACATACGTATACAAGGACACCCTCGACTACAACGAGCCATACCGCAAGTCTGACTTCATGCTCAACATCAAGGCCACCAAGAACCTTACTCAGCCAGCTGAGGAGCTTGTACAGGTAAAGATTGCCGATGGTATCAATGTAACACCTCTGCTCGTGGAGGAGGGCCTCAAGGTGGATAACGGCACAATGGGCACCGGCACCGGCGTAAGGGGTTCTGCAATGGCGATAGAGAGCAAGATCGCCAAGCCTACACAGAGCATCACCACCAAGGACCTCACAATGTACTACAAGCTTCAGCAGGGCACTCTCGACAACAAGGAGCTCAAGAAGGGCGACGTGAAGGCATTCATGGATATGCTGGCCGAGGCTGCTGAGGACGTTAATACTCAGATCAAGTCTATCGAGGTGGCATCATACGCTTCTCCTGATGGCCCCGAGGCTATGAACCAGAAGCTCGTAGACCAGCGTGGCAAGTCGGGCGAGAAGTTCACCAAGGATCAGGTAAAGAAGATTGAGGGCGCAGGCGATGTGATCTCTCGTCAGACCACTCAGGCTGAGGACTGGGAAGGCTTCAAGAAGAGCATCGAGGCTTCCAACATCAAGGACAAGGACCTCATTCTCCGTGTGCTCTCTATGTACTCCGACCCAAGCACCCGTGAGCGCGAGATCAAGAACATAGCCGCGGCTTATACATCGCTCAAGTCGTCGGTGCTTCCACAGCTCCGCCGCTCTGAGATCAAGGCTACTCTCCAGACCAAGGAGAAGAGCGACTCTGAACTCGCCGACCTCGCCAAGACCAACTTCGACGAGCTTACCCAGGACGAGGCTCTCTACGCTTCTACAATGCCATCGCTCGACAATGCCGGCAAGATCGACCTCCTCAAGAAGTATATCGCCAAGTATCCTAACGATTGGAGAGGCTTCAACAACCTCGGCGTGGCTTACATCAAGAACAACCAGATTCCAGAGGCTGAGGCTCAGTTCAACAAGGCAAAGGCTATCGATTCCAAGCAGCCTGCCACATACAACAACCTCGGCGTATGCGACCTCGCCAACGGCAATGTCCAGAAGGCCAAGGAAGACCTCGCAAAGGCTAAGAACATCGGATGCGATGAGGCCGGATACAATCTCGGTATCATGAATATCCGCGATGGCGAATACGACAAGGCCGTTGCCAACTTCGGCGGCAAGCCTTCGTTCAACAAGGCCCTCGCCCAGATTCTCGCCAAGAATCCTAACGACGCCGAGCGCACTCTCAATGCCCTCAACTCTACAGATCCTCTCTGCTACTATCTGAGAGCCATTATCGGTGCTCGCAACAACGACGGCGATGTAGCCCTCAACAACCTCAAGGCCGCTATCGACAAGGATTCAAAGCTCAAGTCTTACGCCAAGTTTGATGTTGAGTTTGTAAGATACTTCGAGGATCCTACATTCCTCAAGATTGTGGACTAAAAATTGATTTGTCTATCAGCTGTATCAGCTGAGATATACGTAAAAAGCCGGGAAAAATGCAAAATTTTTCCCGGCTTTTTTGTCTAAATAGTTTTTCTATGCTATTTTTGCACACAAAATGCTTTTTATATTATGACAAAGAAACTATATATAGCCCTGGCATCAGCTGCCATGCTCTCGTCGTGCCACCCCGGACGAGTATACAACGAGATTTACTCACTATCGCCGGATATGGTGTGGGATATGAACAATATCCTGGATTTTGATGTGGAGGTGGCCGATTCGTCTCAGCTCTACGATATCAAGGTGGAGCTCAGGACTGTGGATTATTATCCTACCAACAATATGTGGCTCTTCGTGAAAACCATGTCGCCATCGGGATCGTCGCGCATCGATACCATGGAGTGCATCCTGCGCGACGACAAGGGATTCTCCACATCCGGCAATATGAGTTTCGGCGAGGTGGAGGATTACGAGTTCACTTTTGCCGAGGCAGTCAAGTTTCATGAGCAGGGCGTATTCAAGATACAGCTCCAGCATGGAATGCGCATCGAGCAGCTCCCTTTCGTAAACGAGGTGGGCCTTTCGGTATACAAGCATGAGTAATTTTTTTTCATAAAATACCAAAACAGGAAATGTCAAAAAACAAATTGGAGAAGTTCGCTCAGATGGCTACATTCAAGAACGTGGTGCAGCCGGAGGAACTCATGGTCAAGGATTTTGAGTACAAGGGAAAGTGGAGCAAGGATTTCTTCCACAATGCCAACGGCATAACTCTGGAGCTCGGCTGCGGCAAGGGCGAGTATACCGTGGCACTCAGCGAGATACAGCCATACATGAATTTCATAGGCGTGGATATCAAGGGCGCCCGTATATGGAACGGCGCCAAGAAGGCTCTCGACAATAATATCCCGAATGCCGGTTTTCTGCGCACCAGGATCGACATGATTGATAATTTCTTTGCTCCCGGCGAGGTGGATGAGGTGTGGATTACATTCCCCGACCCTCAGCCCAAGAAACAGAACAAGCGCCTCACATCGGCCCATTTCCTGAATCTATACCGCAGATTCCTGAAGGACGGCGCCATCGTAAACCTGAAGACCGACAGCCGCCTGCTACACTATTATACATTGGAGCTCCTTAGAGCTAATGGCATTGTGCCTCTTGTGGCCACCGACGATCTCTACAATTCCGACTGCCTCGACAGCATACTCTGCATCAAGACTTTCTATGAGCGCAGTTTCCTGGAGCAGGGCAAGAAGATCACATACCTCAAGTTTATAATGGATATCGACAAGGAGATTGTCGAGATTCCCAAGTTCGAATTCGAAGAGTAATACATGGCATCTTTCGTACATACGGTCTGGCAGAAAACCTCCAGGATACTCAACAAGATAAATGTGGCCGTTACAGTGATACTGGCAACGGCTACACTTACTGCGTATCTTGCCGTGTTGGTAAACCCAGAGACAACTCCGCTGCCGGCTATGGCCGGCATGGCGTTCCCGTATATATTGATAGTAGATGTGATATATGCCCTGATGCTGATATTCGCCAAGAAACTCTCGGCGCTCGTGATGATAGCGGTGCTGGCCCTGGGCTACAGGTGCATAGATGCCACTGTGCAGCTGAACCCCTTGCATTACATAGAGGATTTCGACGAGGACGATTCCACTTTCAGCATCATGTCGTTCAATGTGCGTCTGCTCGACCGCTACAACTGGATAAAGGGAAAGAACGACACCAGAACCAAGATTTTCGAATTTCTCCGCTACGAGAGCCCCGATGTGGTATGTTTCCAGGAATTCTACAACAACAGCAAGGATTCCATCACCAACGAGATGATAATACAGGAGCTGCTGGGCACCAAGTACATAGTGCGCGACTACAATCCCGACGACAAGGCCCACTCCACCAACAAGGGATACAGGATTTTCTCCAAGTATCCGCTCAGCAAGGTGACTCCCATATTCGACCAGACCGACAATCTGATAGGCATATACGCCGATGCCCAGATAATGGACCGCAAGGTGAGAATCCTGAACTTCCACCTGAAATCCATCAAGCTCGGCTACGACGACTACGACTTCATCGATCAGATCGACCAGAAAAACAACAAGGAGCAGGTGTCGGGAGTGCGCAATATATACAACAAGCTCACCAAGGCATATTCCATACGCACACGCCAGGCCGACGTTATCAGCAAG
>JAZQPB010000270.1:0-7520 GCA_045628165.1 Bacteroidales bacterium
ATTATAGCCTGAAGTTTGGCTCTTGTGAATAATCTTACTGCTGTAACCACCTGGTCGTTTCGTGAGCGGGCGGTGTGGATCTTCTTGCCGGGGTCGCCACAGGCGGCAGTAAGCTCGAACTCTATCTGAGAGTGCACGTCCTCCACGTCGTCGTTGATTACGAAATGGCCGTCCTGAGCCTTCTTGTAGAGGTTCTTGAGCTCGCCCTGGAGCGCGGTGTTGTCAGCCACTGACAACAAACCCACCTTGGCAAGCATATTGGCGTGTGCCATACAGCCAAGTACGTCATATTCAGCGAGGTAGAGGTCCATTTCGCGATCCTTGCCCACGGTGAATTTCGTAACGAACTCGTTGGTGTCAAATCCTTTGTCCCAAAGTTTCTTTGCCATATCGTATAATTATTTACCGGTGTACTTTTTGATATTCTCTACAAAATCATCGAAGAGGAACTCTGTATCCACTGGACCACCGCAGGCCTCTGGGTGGAACTGTGATGAGAAGAATGGCTTGCTCTTGTGCTTGATGCCCTCTGATGTGTTGTCGTTTACATTGATGAACAAAGGAATCCAGTTGTTGTCGATGCTCTTGAGGTCGATGGCGAAACCGTGGTTCTGGCTGGTGATGAAACAGCGGTCGGTGCCGTGCATAAGTACAGGCTGATTGTGTGATCGGTGGCCGTACTTGAGCTTGTAGGTGTCGAAACCCGCGGCCAGGGCCAGGAGCTGGTTTCCGAGACAGATGCCGAAGATTGGCCTATCTTCCTGGAGTGCCTTCTGGATATGAGAAATGGTTTGCTTACACATTTTGGGGTCGCCGGGACCGTTTGATATAAACAAACCATCGTAGTCTAATGTAGAAAAATCGTAATCCCAAGGAACGCGGGTAACAGTGACGTCGCGCTTGATGAGGTTGCGGATAATGGCGTTCTTAACACCGCAGTCCACGAGAACCACCTTGTATTTTCCGTTGCCGTAAGTGATTGGCTCCTTGCAGGATACCTTGGCCACGAGATTGTCCTTGTTGGGGTCGTAGGTATCAGGCTCCACGTTGTCGATGATGATCTTTCCGAGCATTGAGCCTTTCTCGCGGAGACGCTTGGTGAGGGCTCTGGTATCGATGCCGTAGATGCCTGGCACCTTCTGCTCCTTCAGCCAGTCGGCGAGGCTCTTCTTGGCATTCCAGTGAGAGTACTCAAAGGAGTAGTCGTCTACTATAAGTGCTTGAATGTGAATCTGGTCCGACTCAAAGAACAGAGGCATATTGTCCTCGGCCTCGTTGCCGGGGATACCGTAGTTGCCGATCATCGGATAGGTAGAAACGAGGATTTGACCCTTGTAGCTTGGGTCGGTGAGGCTTTCGGTGTAGCCTGTCATTGCAGTGTTGAAAACTACTTCTCCAGCCACAGAACCCTCATAACCAAATGAGAAGCCGCTGTAGCGTGTTCCGTCTTCGAGAAGCAATTCAGCCTTCTTAGGATTATTCATTTATGATTTATTTTCGTAACGTTATCAAAATAATTTTCATCGTGCAAAGATAAGAAATTTTGCTCGAATATAATGCAATGAGAGTTTTAATTATTTTTTAAGAAACGGGATTAAGAGAAATACGTATTTTTTTGAATATGTAAAATTTGAATAACAAAAGGGGATTTTGGAACATTTTGGCGAAAAAGATTTGGGGATTTTGGAATAATTTGACAAAAAACATTTGGGGATTTTGGAATTATTGAACGCTATGTGGCTTAATATTAATTTGTTAGGATTTTGGGATAGCAAATTAGCAAATCAGCCGAAAAAAATCAGTTGATTTGCTAATTATGGCGCTTATTTTAGGGGAAACGTTATTGTTGATTATTTTTCAATGAGTTTTTGTAGTTGTAATAAAAGTTCTGATGTTTCTTCCAATCCCGGTATTCTGTGCGGATTTTGTACATAGTCTCCTTGATGCCACCGTTTTGAAGGAAGTCTTGCTCAAGTTTGCGCAAATATCCAAGTACAAGTCTGTCTGTCATATGAAAAAGGGTTAGACAGATATTCGCAATCTCCTCGTCGTTCCACCTTTCGTAATAGGGTTCGTAATCTTCAAGATTGTTCCTGTATTTGCAATATTCAACCATTTGAGCATAGCGGGGATGTCCCTCGGTCCATATAGTTAGATTTCTTGTTCTCAGGTAATCCTCGTAATCCTCTTTAAGTTCGTGGAGGCTTCCGCGTCCAATGGTAATAAGCCTGAGTTTGATGTCTGTTGACATTAAGCCGTCGATAAAACCTTCAACAAAATTCTGTTTTCCACAGCGGGCAGCCTGCACCATTTGATCTACGGTTCTGTCCTTGAACTTATTCATATAACACTTAGTGAAATGGAATGTCATATCGTAAATCACCTTGGATTTTTGGTAGAAATACATTTTCTCTACGTTCTGTTTCCAATCGATGAATCCTCTGGGTGGCTGTTGTTGCATTGGTTCTGCTTTTTTTGTGAGTTTTTTGTTGTTTTGTGTAGGAGTTGATAGGATTTGATAGGATTTTATAGGAGGGCTGTCCTATAAAAATCCTATTAAATCCTATCCAGTCCTATACTTAATTGAATGAAAGTAAACAGACTGCTTGATTACGGCTCCTGTGGACCTGAAATTTCGTTGCATTACATCTAAGTTTTGGTGTGTATTGTCTTAACAACCTTATTCATCTTCGAAATAATCGGAATCTATTTTCTTTACTTCGTATACTTTTTTCGTACTTACACCAACATTGTATTCTATCATATACTCAGCAAGTTCCTTCCCATCTATAAGAACAATTTTTTTACTGAGTTTGTCGATATAAGAACGAGCTTCTTTAGAGAAAGTACTAGTTGTTATAAACACACCTTTAGTCGCCTTCTGTTCATCGAGGGCTCCTGAAAATTGTTGTATGTGTGGTTTGCCTATTGTATTACCAGGGGTGTACAATTTTGCCTGGATGTATATTTTGTCCAAGCCCAATTTGTCTTCATATATTATTCCATCTATTCCATCGTCGTGTGAATACTGAGTCACTTTGGTTCTGTTAGATAAACCACCATACCCCATTTTTACTAACAAATCTACAACTAAATGTTCAAAAAATTTTGGAGATTGTTGAAGCGTTTTCTGCAGTATGTCTTCTGCTAAATCATTATTTATGCTTTGAAAGGCTTCCTCCAACTGATCTGTAGGTGTTTTTTCAGACGAAGGTGTTGGATTTACTTTCTTCTCCCGGTTTGCTTCTACATATTTAACGCCGGTATATTCACAAAATTCGGGATATGCTAACAAATCAATTTTTCGTAAGTCATTGTTATTTTTAAGATAATCTTTACCTCTTTGCGTAATTTTATATACAGCACGACTAGGAATATCAACAAACAAGGCCCTTCTTAAATATTGAAGTGTCCACCCCATTTTGTCATCTAATTGTGTCATATTGCCACCCTTAGTCCTCATATTACACTCCTCCTCGGTTAAGGCGAAGTGTTTTATCAAGAATTGTCTCATTTCTTTCTTGCTGACCTCTTTGTTTTCCAAGTTCTTCAAGAAAGGATATAAAACCTCTTCAAAAATTGGTAGTGCCATAATTCTTTGTTTTGTGGATGAATACTAACAGACGCAAAGATAAGCAATAATTGCAAATCTTCATCAATGAAATTAATAAAATAATTTGCACAAAACACCCTTTTAGTCGTTGCTAATAGTCATATTATTGATAATCCTGCATTTAAACGAGCAAGAGAATACCGACCTTGCCTTTTATTCTGCCACAAAGCTATAAAAAATACCAATTCCGGCAAAATAGTCCTAGGGCTTATTTTGCCGGAATCGCATTTTTTTTGCTATTCTGGCAAAATAGCGGCGAAATTTTTAAAACAAATCGTCCATTACCACCACATTCTGCACACGTCCGGAATACATATTCTCCTGCAAGCCGTATGTGGTTATTATTGTCAGTTTTATATCTGCCTTAATTTTGTTTTGCTCTATGAACGAGACTGCTTTTCGGCGGATGTCGGCGTCGCATTCCTTGTCGATGCTGAATTCCTTGCTTGAGAATTTTATCTCGCAAATGTTTATCACACGGTCGGCACGCTCTATCAGCAAGTCTATCTGAGAGTGGTTGTCAGGCTGTTTGCTTTGCCACGAGTAATATTTTACATTCACGTCGCCTATCTCAAGAGCCTTCTTTATCTTGCTGATATGGGCGAGGCAAACCCTCTCGAATGCGAGTCCGAACCAGGTGTTGAGTTCTGGTGACGAATACCTGCTCTCGAAATACCTTGGGTCGATATTCTTCTCGCCGTCAATGAATTTCAGGTAGAATATCACGTATGGGTCAGCAAGTTTGTATTTTGTGTTCCTTGACGACTGGCCATATTCTATGTAGCTGATTATGAAATTGTTTTCCTCAAGCGACCTTAGTATGGTGGTGAGTCCTCCGCCGTATGGAATCTTGGTGATGTCTGCAATCTGTTTCCTGGAGAGGCTTCCGTTTTTAAGCGCCCTCACCACTTTCTGATAGTCTTCGGGATTTATGAACAGAGACCTGAACAGATGCGAGAACTCATTATGGAGTTTGCCTTTCTTCTCGAACATCAGCTTGTCGATATTCTGTGCCAGACTGTAGCGCTTGTTGATAAGTGACAGGTAATAAGGAATTCCTCCAAACACCATATACGACTGAATCTGAGTGAGTCTGTCGAACATTATATTGTTGTTCTGGTAGAATTCCTCACATTCGCCCAAAGTGAATGGTTTCAGGTAAAATTCTGCTGTAATCCTATTGTAGAGACCGCCGTGGTTGTCTATAAGTTTGTTTGAAATCCAGCTTGTGGCCGAACCGCTTACTATCAGCATTAGATTGTCCTGCTGGGCGCCCCAGCCATTCCAGAAATGCTCGAACGCGGTGATGAATCCAGAGCGGGGCGTGTCGAGCCAGGGCATTTCGTCTATGAAGACAACCTGCCTTTCGCCATTGTTGATTGCCGACAGGTGGTCTCTGAGTATGTCAAACGCCTCAAACCAGTCTTTGGGTATGCTGTCGAAATCCACTTTGTAATGCTTGAGTGACGAGCAGAAATTCTGGAGTTGTTTTTCTGCGAGTTGGTCGTTCTCCAGTTCCAACGGAGACAAACCTGTATGATAAAATGTAAATTTATCTTTGAATATTTGGTTTATCATAAAAGTCTTGCCGACGCGTCGCCTGCCATAGACTACCACGAATTCGGATTTCCCTGATTTGTACAAATCGTCGAAATCTCTGATATATTCCTTTCTTCCAATCAGTTCGCTCATAATTACCAATCCTTATTTTGCCACAAATGTATAAAAAATACCAATTCCGGCAAAATAAGCACTCCCTATTTTGCCACAATCGCATTTTTTTTGCTATTCCGGCAAAATAGCGGCAAAAAAAATCCCGTTGCCGAGTGGCAACGGGATTAATTATATTTTATTCGTTCACAATCTTGTCCTTTAAATACGGGAATTCCTGAACGAGAATTTGGCGGATCTGGGGACGGGTGTAGCCGTCGCGGATAATCATAAGGATGGTGTCATCGCCGGAAACTGTGCCGGCCACGGGAACAAGGCGCTTGCTGTCTATCTGGACTGAGACCGCATTGGCGTAGCCCGCCCCTGTGCGGAACACCACCATATTGGGCCCCGCAAACTCCACGCTGATAATCTGGTCGCTGATGGTGGAGTGCTGGTCGCTCTTGCTGGCCGAGAGTTTGTACACATAGCCGCCCTGGCCGTCGGGAATCCTCGAGGCCTGTATCTCCTTAAGATACCTCGACAGGCTGGCCTGAGTAAGCTCTATGCCCTGCTCTGTCAGTTTGTCTATAATATCCTGCTGCGATCTTACAGTCTCATTCTCAATAATGCTGGCGATGAGACTTATGCGGTTCTGTTTACTGCTCATTGGGATTGATAGTTTCACGATTTAAAATCGTTTGCAAAAATAATCGTAAGTTTCCAAATAAAAAAACGTTTTTTGCAAAAATTATTTATACGATATCCATTTTATGATTTCCCTTATCGTCGGTTTTTTGCCGTACATCAGTATGCCTATCCTGTAGATCTTGGCCGCGAGCCACAGCACAGCTAATGCCGAGACATACAGCACAACCAGCGACACCAGCTCCTGCCAGAGCGGAACCCCGAAAGGAATCCTCACCATCATCACTATCGGGCTGGTAATAGGAATCATGGAGCACCAGAAAGCCAGAGGACCGTCGGTATTCTCAACGCTGTATATGCCGGCGTAAAAACCGAACATCATCAGCAGCATTATAGGCATGTAGAACGGCTGGGCCTCCTCCATAGAGTTTACACTGGCGCCCACCGCCGCATATATCGACGCGAAAAGCATGAATCCGCCCACAAAGTACACGAGAAACATGCCCACCATCTCGCCCACCGGCAGAGAGCTTATGGTAGCCGAAATGCCCTGCACAATGCCATACTGAGCGCTGCCCTCTGAAAACATGGCCGATACCACACCCACTATCACCAAACACATCAATCCCCAGAACGCAATCTGCATAAGGCCCAGCAGGAATATGCCGAGTATCTTGCCCAGCATCAGCTGAAAAGGCTTAACGCTCGATACCATAATCTCCACTATGCGCGAGGTCTTCTCCTCCAGCACGCTCTGCATCACCATGGCTCCGTATATGGTCACAAACATGAATATCAGCATCGAGAACAGGAAACTCGACACCACAGAGGCGGCGGCACTGGCCTCCTCCTCCTGTCCGTCGGAATCCACCTTCACGGTCTGCACGCTCACCCTCTCGCTAAGATCGCTAAGAAGCTGCTGTATGCCCTCTATGCCCGAATTGTCTATCTTGTCCTGATAGATCCTGGCATTTATCACGCCCTCCACATATCTGCTGAGCGCAATATTAGGCTCGCCGTTGTACGACAGCTTGATGGCCGACGGCGACTTGCTCAGCGTGTCGGTTATCAGTATCCTGGCCACCATATCCGGATCGGTGTCCGACGGGCCGCACTCCACAAACCTGAACTGCTCGTTGCTCACAAAATCCGACACATACAGCCCGGTCTGGTCGCATACGCCCACCACCTTGGCATCGGTGTCCTTAATCTGCGACAGCATCAGCGGACCCATATACAGAGCCACTATCAGCAGCGGCATCAGCAGGGTAATTATAATGAAAGACTTGGATCTGGCGCGGGTTACGAACTCGCGCTGTGTTATCAGCATTAATTTGTTCATGTTCTTAGTTGTTGATGGTTGATACGGTTTTCAGGAAAATCTCGTGCATTGTAGGTATCTGCTCGCTAAACGACCTAATCTCGGCATATCGGGCTATCTCCGATACTATCTGCGAGTTGGTGGCATCGGCCGATTTCTCTATTATGTACTTCACGCACTGGCCATTAGCTGCACTGCCCGATACCCTGAAGCTCACGCCCTGGTCCGGAATGGAGCCCTCGGTAATCACGGCCTCGTAGCGCCCGGTGCGGTGGCTGTTCTTGATAG
>JAZQPB010000271.1:0-9196 GCA_045628165.1 Bacteroidales bacterium
ATGGCTGATATGAAGGGCGACCTCAGCGGAATTTCTCAGGTAGGCGCCATGAGCAAGTTCATAGAGAAGCGCAAGGACGAGTTCGAGGTTCCAAACCCAGTATTCCAGAACTGCCCCGTAAGATTCTACGACGTTTACGGCGAGCAGGGACATCCTATGAGATGCACCATCAGCGACATGGGACCTGATATGCTGTCACGTCTGCTGGAGCTCAACGAGACTCAGACAGGCGTACTCAATATTGTTTTCAGGATAGCTGATGACAACGGCCTCCTGCTCCTCGATATGAAGGACCTCCGATCGATGCTCGACTACGTTAGCAAAAACGCATCGCAATATTCCAGCCAATACGGCAACATAAGCTCTGCAAGCGTGGGCGCCATCCAGAGATCGCTGCTCGCACTCGAGAACCAGGGCGGCGACAAGTTTTTCGGCGAGCCTGCCTTTGATATTCAGGACCTCATCCAGACCGAGGGCGGCAAGGGCGTAATGAGCGTTTTGGCCGCCGACAAGCTGATGATGAACCCAAAACTCTACTCATCGTTCCTTCTCTGGCTGGTAAGCGAGCTCTACACCACACTGCCCGAGGTCGGCGACATGGAGCTTCCAAAGTTAGTATTCTTCTTCGACGAGGCCCACATGCTGTTCGACGGCACATCCAAGGCCATGATCGACAAGATAGAGCAGGTGGTGAGACTCATCCGAAGCAAGGGCGTGGGCATCTATTTCATATCACAGAGCCCGAGCGACATTCCAGACGCAATTCTCGGACAGCTTGGAAACAGGATTCAGCACGCACTGAGAGCCTACACTCCCAAGGACAAGAAGGCTGTGAAGGCCGCCGCCGAGAGTTTCCGCGCCAACCCCAACTTCAGCACCGTGGATGCCATCCAGGAGCTCGAAACTGGCGAGGCTCTGGTATCGCTGCTCGATGAGAAGGGTGCGCCATCAGTTGTGGAGCGTTGCAAGATTCTCTTCCCCCTGAGCCAGATAGGCGCGGTAACCGAATATCAGCGCACTGCAATAATCAAGGGATCAAAGATTTACGGCAAATACGACGAGGCCATAGATCGTGAGAGCGCTTTCGAGGTATTGCTGGAGGCAGCTGAAAAGGCTCAGAAGGAACAGGAGAAAGCCGCCAAGCAAAAGGAAAAAGAGAAGAAGGAAAAGGAAGAGAAAAAATCCTCGAAATCATCGTCGAACGGCGGATTCCTGGGCGGACTGGTGAAGTCCACCGTAAACACCATTGCCAAGGAAGCCACCAAAAACCTTACAAAAGGCACATCAGGCTCCAAATCAAATTCCAAGAAATCCAGCAAGTCAAACGAAGAGGGATTCTGGGGCAAGCTGACACGAAGCATCCTCGGCAGCCTGTTCAAGTAAAATCAAGGCCAAGATTTCAATAAAAGCAAGACAGCGCTTCTGAAAACGCAAGAGTTCAGAAAGCGCTGTCTTAATTTAATAAAAAAATTATATCAGCTGAAAACAAAATATTCATATTAGTATTATATTTGCAGTGAGTTAGGCAATATACCATGAAACAATTAGCTGCTATAATAATGATACTGATGTCGATGCCATTAGCTGCTATGAGCCAAGGCAACGACGGGAGCGGCATGCTCGACAGTATGATAGCTAAATACCACACTCTCAGCGACAACGACACAAACAAGCTGAAGGCGCTATACATAATATCCCAGGAACACTACAACGCCGACTCGGTGGAATTCTACTCTCAGAAACTTATAGAACTGTCGCGGAAACACAGCAACGGATATATGGAGGCCCGCGGAAACGATTTTCTATGGTGGGCAGCCATGATGAAGGGCGATTACCCAAGCGCGGGAAGATACGCGTCAAGATCCATCCTGATAGGCGATTCGATAAAGAACAAGACGGTGCTGGCCAACGGATATTACGAGATGGGATGCTATTATGAGGACTCCAAGGACATGAACGCCGCTCTCGACAACTACTACACATCCCTGAAAATCTATCAGGAGATGAACAGCACAATCAACATAAAATTCATGTACGATATCATCGGCCTGATATGCATACACGAGTTGCTATTCGACGAGGCCGAGAAATGCCTGAACACAGCCAAGGAATTATCGCAGGAATTAGGCGAAAATACTGAAAATTATTACAATATGTATGGTTCGCTGTACCAGACCAAGTATCAGCACCTTCAAGAAAAAGATCCCAGACTGCTGAAGATGGCCAAGGACGAATTCGGCAAATCGCTCGAGACCGCCCGGCAGCAGAACGACCTATACAATATAATGGTGAACGAGACCGCACTCGCATCCACGATGCTCATCGAGATAAACGACGGCATTGTGACCGGTACAGAGTCCGTATCAGCTCTGAAAAAAATAAAGGAGCTGATAGACGAGGCATGCGAGATTCACGAGACCATGGACGACAACGCCTCCACTATCGACATATATCTTTGCATGGCCAACTACAATGCCCTGACCGGCGATTTCGACAAGGCCGCCGAACTGCTTAACTCATTATCGGACAACGAGGAAGACTATACAAACGCCATCTGCAATGGGTGGATTACATATTACAGCCTGATGGGGAACAGCGACATGGTGATAAAGTATCAGGAGAAGATTATCTACAACCTGATGAACAGCCAGAAGGTGGATTTTGCGATAAAGGCCACCAGAAACATTGCCCAGGACGAACTAAACAAGGAGCTGAAGGAGCGCGAGATAGAGGAGGCCAGACGCGAGACCCGCGGCAAGATGATGATATCAGCTGTAACAGCCATTCTCATAATTGTATCGCTATTAGGTATATACATCTACGCGCTGCTGCGCAAGGCCAAGAAAATGAACGGCCTGCTAAACCGACAGAATGCCGAGCTCGTACAGAAACAGGACGAGATTCTATCGCAGAGAAGCGACCTCGTGGAAAAGAACGAGGAGATAGAGCAGCAGAAGACTATCCTACTGCGCCGAAACAACGACATAACAGCCTCAATACACTATGCGAGCATGATCCAGAAGGCCGCCATGCCTGAAAACGAACTGCTTGCGGAATTGTTCAAGGACTATTTCGTGATTTTCAGACCGCTGAACATGGTGGCCGGCGATTTTTACTGGGCCCAGCGGATAGGAGACTACAAGATAGCCGTGGCGGCCGACTGCACAGGCCACGGTGTGCCGGGAGCTTTTGTAAGTATGCTGGGTATCAGCATCTTGAACGATCTCCACAGCACCGTTACGAGCGATCCGTCGGCGGGACACCTGCTCGACAAGATGCGCATACGCCTGAAGACGGCTCTCCATCAATCGGACCACGCAGAGGACAATCACGACGGAATAGACCTCGCAATGGTGATTATCAACGAGAAGGACCAGATAATGCATTACGCCGGTGCCAACCGTCCGCTGCTGAGATACCGCAACGGCGATATCACAAAATTTTCCGCAACCAAGATGCCTATTGGAATCCACATCAACGAATACAGTGATTTTCAGGACAATATAATAGACATTATCCCCGGCGACACGCTCTATATGTATTCGGACGGCATAGTAGACCAGTTTGGAATAAACGAGCAGGGCCACCGCAAGAAATTCTCGTCGGCAAGACTCCTGAAACTCATCAAATCAATAGGATCGGAGCCTCTCGCCTATCAGCAGAAAACGATAGAAAGCTATTTCGACCAATGGAAAGGCAGCCATCAGCAGCTGGACGACATCATCGTGATGGGAATACGGGTTTAAGTTTTTTACTTCTTGACCTCGCCCTTGGGAGCTTCCTGTTTTCTCACCACCTTGAAGAATCCGTTGGGCACCGGAACCTCAAACTTCATCTGCTTGCCGGTTTTGGGATGCTTGAACTGGAGTGTGGCAGCATGAAGGCAAACACGCTTCAGAGGATTGGTCTTGGCGTCGTATTTGGCATCGCCTGCCACGGGATGACCTATCGCCGACATCTGCACACGGATCTGATTCTTGCGTCCGGTATCGAGGTTGCACTTCACGAGCGAATACTCGTCGTTGTTCTGGAGAACCTCGTAATTCGTTACAGCCATCTGACCGCCGTTGTTTATGAACGACGAATGTATCTTGAGCATCTTATCCTCTGTAAGATAAGACTTTATTGAATCCCTTCTGTATTGAGGCACGCCTTCCACTACAGCATAATATGACCGCTCGGTAACCATCTCGCTCCAGTTGTTGCGGAGGATGTCGCGGCTGGCCATCGACTTGGCGAACATCATTACGCCCGAGGTCTTGCGGTCCAGACGGTGAACCACGTAGATATGGTGGTTTCGGCCCTGCTTCTTCACGTGCATATTCACGATATGATAAGCGGTGTTTTCCTTGTCGCCGTCGGTGCCCACGGAGAGCAGGCCCTCCTTCTTGTTTATCACGATTACGTCGTAGTCCTCATAGAGGATATCTACCTGCGAGTTGTTGATACCGCCCTCCTTCATGAGTCTTGGCTTGGGGAGAATGCGGATTTCCATGCCGCGTTTCACTGGGAAATCGAAAGCTGATGTTGCGATTCCGCCGGCCACCACGCGTCCGCTCTTGAGCATCTCGCGCACCTTGGTCTTGCTGCGGTCGTTTATCTTCTCGAGCAGAAGGTCGAGCAGAAGTCCATCCTTATCGGATACAAACTTGATTTCGGCCGGTGCCGACGGTGTATTTCTATGTTGATTATTGTTTCTGCGCATTGGATAATAGTAGTTAGTAGTTGGTAGTTAGTAGATAGTAGATAGTAGATAGTAGTTGGTAGTTGGTAGTTGGTAGTTAGCACAAACTACTTAAATTACAAATCCCTCCAGATAGCCCTGGATGGCGTCGCGGTCCAGTTTCTTGCCTATGAATACAATCTTGGAATAGCGCTCCTCGCCGGGCTGCCATTCCTCGGCCTCATCCACGAGGAAGAAGTTGCGGACCGACTGAAGTATGAATTTCTTGTTTTTGCCGGCCAGCGACAGTATGCCCTTTACACGGAAAACGCTTGCCTCGTTGTATGTGAGAATGCCCTGCAGCCAGTACACGAATTTTTTCTCGTCCATGTCGCCCTTTATCACAAAGCCCTCTGATACAATGCTGTGGCGGAACGAGTCGTTGTGCTTGTTGGACGGGTTCTTGGCAAACGATAATGTATTCTGGAGGTCGGCCATCTCGAACTTGAGCGGTGTGGCGTTTCTAAAATCTGCCACGAGTTTTTCCACATTGCTCGATGAGTATGCAAAGGTTTCTATTATATCGCAGTTGCTGATATTGGCCTGAGATACGCAATACATTGTGGCTGTGGGATTTACCGAGCGGATAAGTTTCTTTACGTGCTCGCCGTATTCGGGCGATACGTCCTCTATCTTATTGAGAATGATGATATCGGCCACAGCCAGCTGACGGTGCACTTCCGGCTCCTCAGCGGCGGAATCCTCGTAGGTCATGGCGTCGGCCAGACAGATCACCGAATCCACCACAAACTTATTTACAAATTCCTCGAAACCGATGAAAGTATCTATCACGCCGGCGGGGTCGGCTATGCCTGTGGTCTCCACCAGGATGTTGTCGAAAGAGTATCTGGATGTAAGGAGATTGTTGAGAGTGGCCTGCAGGTCGTCGCTCAGGTTGCAGCAGATACAGCCATTGCTCAGCTCTGCTATCTGAGACACGTTGCCCACAATAAGGCCGCCGTCGATGCCCATCTCGCCAAACTCGTTTTCGATAACAGCGAACTTCTTGTCCTTGTATTTCTTAATAATATTGTTGAGGAGTGTGGTTTTGCCTGCACCCAAAAAGCCTGTAAGAATGGTTACAGGAATTTTTCCGGTATTGTTCATGATGTTTTTGTGAAGTTTTTTACTCCGCAAAGGTAATAGTTTTTCTTGGGTTTATAAAAATATTTTTCTATTTTTGGCGCATGAAAAACTATATTAAGGAATGGATATATATTTCAACGACAAGAAATTGAAGGAACTCGCCGAGAACCCGAAGAAATGTCTGAAAGAATTGGGAGCAAAGAGAGCAAAACTGTTCCAAATGCGTATTGGACGACTCAGTAATGCTGCCTCGCTCGAAGACCTTCGCAACATACCAGGACATTACCATGAACTAACGGGAGACCGCAAAGGACAATGGGCTTGCGACTTGGACCAGCCATACAGGCTGATATTCGAGCCACATGAGAAACCTATTCCTACCGATAGTAACGGCAAGTATATATGGCTGGAAATAAAAAGTGTAGAAATTAACGAAATAACAAACTATCATGGAAAATAAGAAATTATATAAACTGGAAAAGATTGCGATAGCATACCATCCCGGCGAGATGCTGGAGGAAAAGCTGTCGGAAATGGGAATCTCTGCCAGAGATTTCGCAAAAACAATATCCGTAAGCGAGGATATAATCAACAGCATTATATCAGGCAAAAGCTCAATAACTCCCGATATAGCCGACAGGCTGGAAGCCGGCACTCTGATACCAGCCCGCATGTGGATGAAAGAGCAGCGCTCGTTCGACAAATATCAGGAAGAGAAAATCGGCGAAATAGCCAATACAGAATCCAAGAAGATGAAATTCCTCGAACTGTCGCAACTGCTTAATATCAAAGTACTGAGCGACATTCCAAGAATGATAAACTCGGCATACTGGCGTTTTACCGATAGTGGCGACACTACTACTGCCCAAAACATCGCATCAAGATTCTGCTATTAACAACAAAAATGAGCAACTTCTTCAACATAAAAAAGCTATTAGCTGATACAAAAAAAGTGCTTACGATAGCGCTGTGCGGCATACTGCTTATATCCAACATCGCGTTTTTCACGTTTTTGGATATCGCATTCGCAATGCCCGGTTTTCTGGCTATAATAATAAGCAACATTCTGTCGGTGATAATAACATTCCTGATCTACAAGCCAATAAGCAAGGTAATAGACGAGGAAATACAGTCGCGCCTGTCCGGCGAGGTATCGGCGCAGAGGCAGATTCTGGAGGAGAAAAACGAATTGGAGAGCCAGCTGAAGTTCCTGGAAGACAAGGCCCGTGAGCGTGAGCTGGAAATCAAGCGCCTGGAGAACGAGCTCGACACCGCCAAGCAATACAAGTCGATAAGCAACAACGAGAACATGGTATTGAAGCTGGAGACCAGCGAATACGAGAGAGAGGGCTACGTGGTGAAACAGGAGAACGTGAGATCCACATTCCACGGCCAGGATATCAAGAAGAGCATGATGCTGAATCCTTTCGGCAGCGACAAGGGCGACCAGAAGGTGCTGTACATCAAGCGCCACCACGAAAAAGCAATCATAGGAATAGACCTCGAGAATGTGCGTTTCTGCCGCCACAACGGGCAGATTTTCCTGGAGGGAATACAGATGAACTGGCTGAACAACGACATGTGTCCGCGCGACAACTACGACAAATCGGGCGAGAGCATCAACTTCTGCGAGATTCTGAACACCAAAAACTCCGGCAACGAGATAATCGGCATCAACAACGATTCAAAATACGACGACTTCAAGATCTGGTATTCCAAGGACCAGGACGAGATTTTCAGAAGAAACTTTGACTCCGAGGTGAGGGTAAAATGCCAGCAGTACACAAGCATTCTGCGCCAAAACCTCCTGATGAAGTTTCCGAGCCTTCAGTTTCTGGACAGCAGAATAGAGCAGATAGACGAGCTGAACGGAGAGAAAATATATCAGCTGAAACTAAACAAAGACTTCGACATACTGGAGGTATCAAGCTCCATAATAATGATAGCCAACACCATGAACCAGACAATGCCGGTGGCAAGGAGCTGATAAAAAACATTAAACCTTTTGACCCGCGGAATATCAAATCAGTGTAAATTAGCAAAAAAAATGGCAAGAAGTTTTTTTATACTGACAATACTAATATCGCTGGCGTGGGATTCCCCGGCACAGCCCGACACCCTGCAGCAGAGCTACAGCTTCACACTGGAAGACTGCCTGCAATACGCCATGGGCAACAGCTACACACGCAAGAGCCGTCAGCTGAGCGAGGAGAGCGCCGAGGCCGCGTATCAGCAGAGCCGAAACAACAGGCTGCCATCCGTAAGCGCCTCCGCAAGCGAAAACATGAACCACTCCGGCGACATGGACAAGGTGAACATATCCGGAAATATAGGAATAAACGCCAGCCAGACCATATACAGCGGCGGATCCATCAAGAACACCATAGAGCAGAACCGTCTGCAGGCCGAGCAGGCCAAGATACAGACATCCCAGTACGACAACCAGCTTACAATACAAATCCTGAACGAATACCTGAACGCACTATCCTGCATAGAGAGGCTACGATACCAGGAAGGCATAATGAGCAGCTCGCGCGAGGAGCTGAGCCGCGGAGAGAGCCGCTACAAGGTGGGCGCCATGATAGAGAGCGACTATCTGATGCTGAAGGCCCAGTATCAGCGCGATATCACCGACTCGCTAAACACGGCAATCTCGCTGGAGACATCGCTCCTAAATCTGAAACAATACATGAGCATGGACCCATACGCCGAGCTATCCATACAAGCCCCCGACACCACAATAATAGAGCAGATGGCGCTGATGATGAGTCAGGACGAGGCCGTAACCCGGGCCAGGGAACACATGCCCGACATTCAGCTGGCCAAAAACACAATGGAGATAGCCAACACGGCCATAGAAATAGCCAAGGCCGGCCGCCGTCCCAATATCTCGGCATCAGCTGGAATAAACACCGGACACACCGACTTCGACGACATGGGCGCGCAGCTGAAAAACAGATTCTCGCAGCAGATAGGCATATCACTATCCTACCCCATCTGGGACCGCGGACAATCGAAACTGCAGACCACCCGCGCCCGAATACAGCAGCATCAGGCCGCGCTCGACCTCCAGCAGATCCAATCGGAAATCACCAGAACCGTAATAAACCAATGGCGAAACACCAGCCTCGAGTATCAGCGCTACAAAGCATATCAGCTGCGGAAAGACGCATACCTGGCCAGCTACAACGCCTACAAGAAACGGTTTGAAGTAGGCGCCATAGTGGCCGTGGACCTCCTCCAGCAGCAGAACAACTACATAGCGGCGCTCAACGAGTACATAAACGCAAAATACGGATTCATACTCCACCGCAAAATCCTCGACGTCTACACCGGCGAGAACGTGGGACTGTAACAAAGTAATCACGTCCCCAACGGGGACAAAGT
>JAZQPB010000272.1:0-2982 GCA_045628165.1 Bacteroidales bacterium
CTCTCTAATCTCTAATCTCTAATCTATCGAATACTCCTTATTGAACAAATTGGTTGTCAGGTATCTGAGGCCGGTGTCGGGAAGGAGGGCTACTATTGTTTTGCCCTTGTTTTCGGGACGGCGGGCTATCTCGGTGGCGGCGTAGAGGGATGCTCCTGACGATGCCCCTACCAATATGCCCTCGTATTTGGCCAACTCGCGTGCGGCCTTGTAGGCGTTGTTGGTTTCCACGAGGTAACGCTCGTCGTAAATATCGCAGTCGAGAGTGGCTGGAATCTGCTCCAAAGGAATCTCCTCAAATGGATGAATACCAGTGATTTCTTCAGGAGTTGGATTTTCTGCCGAGGGTATCGAGTTGTAGCCAGGCTGAACTGCAACTATTTTTACATTCTGATTCTGAGACTTCAGGTAACGTCCTGTTCCTGATACTGTTCCGCCTGTGCCTACTCCGCCCACAAAGATATCAACCTTGCCGTCGGTATCGTTCCAGATCTCTGGGCCCGTGGTATTGAAATGCGCCTCAGGATTGGTCTGATTCTTGGCCTGGGCGGTGAAATATACGTTTTTGAAATTCTTGTAGGTCCATTTCTCGAGAGCGTCGAACATTGCGATAGCGTCGCCACCAGTCTTCTCGGCCACCTCAGCCACCTCTGGAACGCTCAGAAGGTCGATAGCCTCGCCACCCAAAGCCTCCACAACCTGAAACCTCTCCTTCGAGACGTTGCCAGGCATATAGACGCGGAACTTGTAACCCTTTGCGGCGGCGATACCAGCCAAACCGATACCAGTGTTTCCGCTTGTGGCCTCCACAATGGTGTAGCCAGGTTTCAAAAGCCCCCTGCGCTCGGCGTCCTCAATCATCGCGAGAGCGGCGCGGTCCTTAACGCTCTGGTTAGGATTGTAATACTCGATCTTCACCAAAATATCGGCCTCGAGATTTTTTGCCTTGAGGTAATTATTGATCCTCAAAAGTGGGGTCCGTCCCACCAACTCTGTAATGGAATTATATATCTTACTCATTTTTTAATAGTTTTTTTTCTTCAATTAATTTTTACACTGCAAAGGTAAGATGAGTAGATATTTCTTCCAAGGAGATTAAGAAGTTTGGATGATTTTGCTGAGATTAGGGAGTGGAAGAGAAAATTTATAAGGAATAAGGGAGTAAAGTGAGGGGAAGAGAGATTATTTTTCGGAAAGAGAATTACGGGGCGGAACTTGTGTTCCGCTAACAAAAAATCCAAAGAATCATTATATCCTGTCAGACCACGAGTTAGCGGAACGCCAGTTCCGTTCACGCAACAAGAGACTGCCCGCTCCCATATCACATCCCAGCAATATCCTCCGCCAATCTATTAAGCGCCAGACATTGCTCCCTTGTGATAGTTCGCCTGTCGAAATGATACTCCCAGGGGCAAACCTGCAACAACCTGCCTTCTGCACAGGCATAAAAACCCTCGCCCGCAGGCTTGTAAAGTTTCGGGAATCCATTCTCACGGAGAAGAATAATCCTATACTTTCGGTTCATCGCCTCTCGCATTACCTCCTTCTCACGAGGGGCAATAGAGGCCGACACCAAGACTCCACCACGCTCACCACATTCCAGCCACTCTTCTTTCAGCCGTTCAAAATCGGAATCTGTATATGCCCTGTGAACTATCACAGCCACCTTCTCAGGAACATCAAGAAGAAATCTATTCCCTATCGCCTGACACTTGCGCCCACAAATATCCATATCATTCCAAACAGTAAACAACTTAGGATTGTTGTACTTAATCAAATATCTGCGGGGATTGTCGGAAAGATAACGGTTCCATTTATTCAGTTGATCACGTGTATGCAGAATCTTGTCTACAAAATTATCCTCAAACAAAGTTTCAAAAGGTGCCTCGTAACCCAATTCAGCCGACCTCAAACGTTTCCAAGCCTTAGAACATCCTGTCTTGAAACCACCGATTACATTGCCGAGGTCTTTCCCGTCAGGGAGAGGTTCTTTTACATAGAGAATCATATGGATATGGTCAGGCATTACCTGAATCTTCCACAACTTAACCATTGGATACAGTTCATTGTGCTTGTCGACAACATCCCTCAATATCAGCCTCGTGAGTTCGGAATACTCCGTATATGGACAGCCTTGCTCGCCAGGTTTCATATTCGGATTTCCCTTGACTGTCCCAAACAACGGCTTTTTTCTATCCAGCAAATTAAACGTGACCATATAGATTCCCCTCCCGCTGTAATTGTGCCCCTCACAGCGACGCTTCATACTATGGATCGTATCTCTGATATACGATTTCTTTATGGGATTGTTCTTGTCCATTCGCCCACTTCTATATTAATGTGCAAATATAAGAATCATTTTTCTCTTTGCTAAAACTTTTTTCGTATTCATTCAAATACAAATAAAAAATTTCAGTGTCCGGCTCCTTTGCCGGACACTGAAAATCAAACAAATATCGAGCGAATATAAATTCTATCCTAATTAAACCTCTGTACTGCAACGGTGTAGATATCCTCAATTAAACGGATACCGCCTGTGTAGCCTACGTAACTGTCGTCGAGGACCACCTTGTCCTGAACTGGCCACGAGATATTCAGGAAGTTGCCCTTCAGGCTCTCGGTAACCTCTTTCTCGTAGTAGCCTCCAAGTATCAGCGGATAGCCGTGGTAGTCGTGTTGCTTTATCTCCTCGTGGATCTTGAAGCCGTCGGTCTCAAACGAAACCTCAGCCTGAATACCGTAGTTGAGGTTCTTGAACTCCTGGGCAATGGCCTCGCGCTGATCCTTCGGGGTGTCGTCAACCACATACTGACGCGCGGGCACAAGGCCGAGGTCGTTTACAAGAAACTTGGTGACAGCCAGCGAGTACTGAGCGTCGGCCACCGTTGTGAACTGCTTGTTGATAACGCGGTTCTCAAGGAAGAGGTCGGCGTAACGCGATATCAGGTAATAGAAATAATCCTCGTGTTTCTTGATTACCGA
>JAZQPB010000273.1:0-27854 GCA_045628165.1 Bacteroidales bacterium
CGGGAGCACTTACTACACCTGATTTAATAATTAGAGACAAAAACACTGGATTAATTATTGGTATCGAAGTAAAAAAATTAATCCAAAAGGCAAATGGGAAAGATCCAAGAGGTATGACTATGGACTATAATAGTTGTTTGCCTTGTGGGCAGTCTCTTGTTAAAGTGGGAGAAGAAACAAGAATCATTCCGTGTTATTATTTATTCGCATTATTAAATCAAACAAGCACAAAAATAGTATCACTAATCATTCTTGACGGAGATTTTATCAATTATGATTTTGAACTATACAAAGAGGCTAAATATGCGAACTATTCAGAATACAACCACGGACCATACGGAGAAGGTTCTGTTAGACATAGGTGTATGTATACCTACCCCAACCCATTAAACTCAAACCTAAGTGAATTGTATTTACGAACGGTTCTTATTCTAAAAAAACAAGATTTTGCTAAAATACCAACAGCAACAAACATTACTGAGCAAATAATTAGAACTGATAAATACAACAATTCATTTTATTACTATTTATTGGACGAAATAAATAATAACGATAACCAAACAATATGTTTGAAAACTCTCACAAACATATTTGACGCTTGTAAAGAAAGAGCGCCTAAGGAACGAATTGCGTATATACCAATAATACCAGAACTATAATGTTTACGATTAAAGACGAGGGCAAGACCCCATATACATTTTTAGGATTGTTTAGTGGAGCAGGAGGGTTAGATCTTGGATTTGAAAAGGCAGGATTCCTTCACACTCAATCTAGCGACATTCTGGAATGTGCTGTCACTACATTGAGAAACAACCGACCAAATTGGAACGTATTGCAAAAAGACGTCCGCGACTATTCCCCAGATTTCAAAAAGGGATTAGACGTTCTTCTAGCAGGTTTCCCTTGTCAAGGCTTTTCTTTGGGAGGAAACCGAAATGTAAACGACTCTCGCAACAGTCTTTACAAACAAGTAATCCGTATCACACAAGAAATGCAACCTAGAGTAGTGGTTATGGAAAACGTTCTAAATTTACGAACAATGATCCATCCCGAAACAGGTAAACCTTTTTGTATCCAAATTGCAGAGGAAATGGAAAATATTGGTTATACTACAAAATTCCAATTCTTCAGAGTGTCACAATATGGCGTACCTCAAACTAGAAGACGTTTTATTTTTATTGCTTACAAAAACCACACTTTAGATCATTTCAGATTTCCTCTACCGTCGGCAGATACCACGATAAGAGAATTTTTATATGATTTAGGACAAGACACATCAATCAAACTTCCAAACCATAATCCAATATGGGGATTTGAAAGTGCCGTTCATACTGAGACAAAAGAACACATAGAGGAAGGGGAAATTGCTATTCCAATTCGTTTTAGCAGAACAGCCTCCGAGGGAACCCCAATTCGTTCCTTTGATAGTCCATTCCCAGCAATTGACACAGCAACATTATGGGGTTGGGGCAAAGGGAATGTAAAAGCAATTAGAGTAGACAAAGATAGAAATAACGACAATGCTATTTTTGTAAGGAATCCTAATTCTACAGCAAAATTATGGAGAATTAGCGCAAGTGTTTTACGACAATTCACTCATAGGGAATATGCAAGATTACAAACATTTCCTGACGATTGGATTTTCTACGGCAATAACCATAGAGATATTCACCTACAAATTGGCAATGCAGTCCCTGTAGTGTTTGCTAAAAAAATTGCATTACAAGTAAGAGAAGCCCTAGAAGTGTTAGACGGGAAAAGAAAACCAACAGACCAAACAGGACAATTATCTTTGTTTTAAGTTTTACGAGGACAGGACATTCCCAACCACGATATCATTAGTTTGGGAATGTCTTTCTCTTCTCAACTACCATATATTCGCAATCACCCTCTTCCAAACAAATCATCCATTGTAATAACTCTCTGAATAGCACTGATATCAGAGCCCTCAGTTACGCCATTGGTTGTAATCAATGTAAGGAGAAGAGACTTGGTAGTTGACGTCTCCCTCATAAAAGTATCCACTCGGTTTTGCATTTTTTGCAACTCGTTGGTGTCGAGAGCAAAAAGACTCTTGCTGTACTTCATCTCGCAGATATTTATAGTGTCGTCGTTGCGGTCGATGAGCAAATCTATCTGAGCGTCGGGATTACTCCAGGAATGAGCCGTACTGATAACAGCCTCAAACCCAAGGGCTTTCTTTATCTGAGGCAAATGCTCCAGACAAACACGCTCGAAAGCCAGACCCGCCCAAGTATTGTGCAGAGGAGAATTATACATCGAGGTCCAGAAATTCCTGTCACCGTTCTCGTTCCTCCTTATAAATTGGAAATAGAAAAGAGTGTAGTTATCAAGCAACTGATAGACAGCATTTTTCACACTCTTTCCAATACAAGTGTATTTGCGGATAAAACCGCACTGTTCCAATTCCTTGAGCGCCTTGCTGAATTGCTCATTATCCGAGAGTCCCGACATTTTCAGCAAATCCTCCCTCTCCATTCCAACTTTTTTGGTGGAGAGTGTAGTGATAATGTCGATATGGACTTTCGGGTTTCTGAAAAGCGAAGCATACAGGGCGTCGTATTCGTGGACAAGTTCGCCATCCTCATCAAAGAAAATCTGATCGAAATTCTGCGCCACGCTCAATCCCTTTTTCAGGAAACTCCAGTAATACGGAATACCGCCAAGAGCCATATAAGCCTCAAGAATCATCCTCCGCTGATATCCAAGATGAAGACTCTTGCAGAACAACTCGCACTCATAGAGCGAGAAGGGATGAAGATGAATTTTCCTCGTAAGCCTGTTATGCAGACCGCCGTAATTCATTACAATATTGTCGATTATCCACGAAGTAGCACTTCCGCAAACCACGAGAACGATATCCTTTCGGGTAGTAGCCCAACCATTCCAGAAATGGTCAAGACAACGGATAAAATTAGACCTCGGCGTATCCATCCAGGGAAGTTCGTCAATGAAAATCACCTTCTTGCCATCAGGCTGACTCGTAAGCCAATCCTGAAGAAGATGAAAAGCGTCGTTCCAGTTTTTTGGGAGTGCGCATTTTTTCATTCCAGCATTATACAAGGACTGACGAAACTCGCTTAGTTGCTCCTTGAGTGGAGCGTCAAGAATTCCTGTATGCTGAAAAGCAAATTTACCCTCAAACGTTTCCCTGATAAGAAAAGTCTTACCCACGCGCCTGCGACCATACACAGCCACGAACTCCGACTGATTGGAATTCAGCGCATTAAGCAAAACCTCCCGTTCCTTTTCCCTACCGATTAGCATAGTCTGAATAATAAAGATTTACAGCCACAAATATACAACATTTCCCAAAATAACAAGCAAAAAAAACGCTGAAACCCGTGGAAATCTATCTTTTTTCGACACATTTCCACGGGTTTCAGCACTATTTTGGGAGGAAGAAATCGAACCAACAACAGATAGTCTCAAAAAAAAAATAAAAAAGTAAATATAAAATATTGCAAAGGAAAAAAGGAATGATTATATTTGCGATAACTTAAACAGCAATCAAAAACTCAAATTATGATAAAAATAGAAGGTGACAACGAATTTAGCCAAAAGGTTTGTTTTAAAGACGAACATAAATCCAAAGTATGGAGCATTATGTCCAACAATTTGTCTGACCTATTTAAAAAATATCTTAAAAGTGGCGAGGATGACAACAATTTCAAATTGGCATTAAACAGCAAATATAACGTATCAAACTTCACCACTTCAGATTTCGCCGAAGATTCAAAATCCTTGGCAAGATTAGCAAATACAGCAATCAAAGAATATGAAAAAGACAGGTCAGACTATGTTGACAACCTCGACTTTGATACATTGGAAGAGTTTGAAGAGGATAGTAGTTACAAAAATTTCAAAAAATGGTTTTTGAACAATATACCAATTGTAAGAAAAACATTCAACAAAATTGACGAATATAAAAAGGCTTACAACTTAAACGACGCCAAGGATCTATTTCGTGTTGTCAAAAACCTTGTAATCAGAGTTGATGAATTATCCAATTGCCATTATATCGACATAGACTATTCAGACAAAGGAATCTTCGACTTAGACGATACCAAATACTATGTTGATTGGAGCGTAATTGGCGGAGGAATAAGAAGTCGTTTGCTTTACAAATTAAATCCATCAATTTTTCCAAATAGAAGCAGAGAGGCAATTTTGTCATTATGGTACTTGTCTGACAAACAAAAGGATTTCAAAATGGAAGGCGGTTCGGAATTTTTAATCTTTGACTTTAAACACAACCAAACAATTGTTCAGCAAAACTACTATTACCCATATAGTTTGTTTGCATACTATGCGTCGAAGATTTCTGATTACTTGGAGAAGAAGTACGCTTTATACAAAGTAATTCTTAACTCTAAAACAAATTTCGAAAATTATAGATTTGTCTTCGTTAATCACTTTCTGAATTTTGTTGTAGATAATTGCAAAACAGACGAAGATAAAAAAATGCTAAATGGCTATGACTTCTAAATTTACAGACATATTAGAGAAAGAATTTCCAGGATACAAAAAATTCCAAGGAATTCAAGAAAACGTTATATCAAACGTAACAAACAACAACTCGACATTGGTAATTGCCCCAACAGGCAGTGGCAAATCATTAATGTATTGGGTAAGCGCCAGAGCATTAAAAGGTGTTTGCATTATAGTATCTCCGTTAATTTCTTTAATAGACGAGCAATCATCTAAACTCAGGAATTTTGGATTCAATGTACTCGCTCTCCATTCATCTAAATCAGCCTCAGAAAAGAAAAGGGATTTGGACCAAATCAAGGAATTTGCATTAGGCAAAATTTCATTGGACTTCATATTCTTAAGTCCCGAAAGAATTTCAATGGACGGATTTATAGAATATTGCATACGTAAACAACGAGACAAAATTAAGTTGTTTGTAATAGACGAAGTTCATTGCATTAGTCAATGGGGATTTGACTTTAGACCATTTTATAAACGAATACCAAATTTTCTTGATTTAGTATTCGGAAATGAATGGCCTACAATTTTGGCGATGACAGCCACAATAAACCCGAAAGAATTGGAAGAGGTGTGTCAAGACCTAAAAATTACACGCAACAACATCTTAAAGGACAAGCACCAATTGCGCAACGACATTGACATTTGCGTCAAGAAATTCAAAGACGAAAAGATAAAAAGAGAATATTTGTTTAATCTTTTAAACAATAACAAAGACAAGAAAACACTCGTTTATCTTTATCGTAAATATGACAAAAACGGGGTCGAAGAATTATGCGAAGAATGCCGAAATAAAGGATTTAACGTCGCATATTTCCACGGAGATATGACATCACAAGAACGACAAAATGTTCTTAACGACTTCCATAAAGGAAAAACTAATTTAATATTTGCCACAAATGCATTTGGAATGGGTATTGACATTCCAAATATACGATTGGTAATCCACTATATGATTCCAGAATCTATTGAGCAATATTATCAGGAGATAGGTAGAGCGGGACGAGACCAGAAAGGAGCCCAAGCCATACTTTTGTACTCTGACAAAAACTTCCAAATACGCAAAACTCACTATATCGACAAATCATTTTTGAACGAAAAACAAATACAAAAATGCTATTCTGATAATATAGGAAAAGAAGGATTGAAATCTATAATATTTGACGAGAATAATGATTTCTATTCAATTTTCAATTATCTACTTAAAATGAATATTTTGGATTTCTTATCAAAAGGAGTTGACAATATAGAAAACTACATATTGTCCGACAAATCAAAATTGAAAGAAATCTTTAGCAAAACAAAATCAGGCCTTACTATACAAATTTTGAAAAAGACAGGAATATCAAGTACTGATTTGATGAAACAAATATATCAGGAAATACTTGAGGGTAAAATAACAAACAAGAAATCAATCCCTAAATGTCTGTTTGTTAATTCAAATCAAGAAGAACTTGACTCCAACTCTATTAATACAATTTCAAAAGAATTGCAAAAACGTAAATGTTACAAATACGATTTGCTTGACAGTTTGAAAGGATTATTAGAGAGTTACGACAATTCACTTAACTTCCATAAAAAGATCGGTGAATATTTAAATGTCTCAAATTTTGAAATGGGCAAAATACACATAACAGAAAAAGGAGATTTTGTCCGCTCGAAATCTGAAGTCATAATTGCTAATATACTCTACAGGTCAGAACTATATTACAAATACGAAGAACCATTATACTATAATGACAATCAATGTATTGTACCAGATTTCACAATTCATATTAATAATAAAAAATACTATTTAGAACACTTAGGTCTATTGGATAAAAAAGACTACAAAAATCATTGGATTGAAAAAAAATCCATTTATGAGCGAATGGGACTATCAGACTATTTGATTACCACAGAAGAAAGTCCTAACTTATCAAAAATAATAGATGACATTGTAGACAGAATAAAAAAATAAAAAAACGCTGAAACCCGTGGAAATCTATCAAAAATCGACACATTTCCACGGGTTTCAGCACTATTTTTACTTCTGCAACTTGTCAATTTTGCATTTGTAATTCTTGTTTTCGTCGTAGTTGACGCCCACGAAAAGGACATCGCCACAATAATCATTGAATGGTTTAAAATATTGCTTGTTCTTAATCTGTTCCAATGCCTTGCCTGCCGACTGCTCTTTCTTGAGTTCGATAATTATGGCGGGAATACCAGGACGTTTTGGGATAAAAGAAACATCAGCATAGCCTTTTCCTGAGGGTAACTCATTGAAAATGAAATATTGATTGGTGGCCGAAAAATAAGCAAGATTAATCGCCGACTGCATAGACTGCTCGTTGTTGTAACTTATTGGGGAGGTTACAAACTGCTGAGCGTCCGATAAAGCCGAGGTCACTGCCTCCTCTTCGCAATTTAAAGTAAGTTTTAGAAGTCGCTTTGAATTCTCCAAGGTCTTGAAAACTACGGAATAATCCTCAATAGTCTCTATGGCATTCTTCCACTCCTGACGGATCTCCTTATTGGGAATATAGCAAGTCTCTTCCTCCTTGTTATAAGCAAGATAGCCCAAATGAATCAGATAAGTGAAAACATCATTTCTTGTCCTGAAATCCGTAAGGGAATTGCAGAACGAGGTTACATTTATATCAACCTCCTGACCCGAAAGCATTCTTACAACATCATCTTTGGTGCCGTCAAAATTATATGTAATATAATCCTTAATCGACAAGTAACTCCCCGTACCATTCCAATACGAATGGAATTCCCTCGACTGAATGGCGTTTACAATGGCGTATGGATTAAAAATCGACTGCGAGAAAGTAACCCATTTATTATCAATTCGGCGGTTGTAAGTGAATTTGTAGCCATCGAACCAATCCTCACATTCCTTGTAATCCACATCGTATTCCGCGCAAAGGTCTTTAACCTCTTCTTTGGTGAAGCCAGTAAAATCGGTATATTGTCCAGGATAAATTATTGTAACAGGCGTAAAATTATTAAGTTTGCTCTGAAACTTATCCTTGATTATCGGCAGAATTCCCGTCATATAGCCCAATGCGACAGCGGGGGCCATAATTGAACTCTTGAAAAGCGAAACCAGAAAATCAAGATATTCCTGAAACTCGCTTTCCTTCAATTGATAACGGACAGGCATATCGTATTCGTCGAAAAATATCACGAACTTAACCTTGGTTTCGTTATAGATTTTCAGAATATTGGTGGCAACAGAGTTATCATTACTAAGACTTACCTCAGGAAACTCTGCGATAAGTTCCTCATTTACAAAGTCATTCATCGCCTGCATAAATGGCTTTTCCATTCTGCTTGTCCAAACGCTCTGACAATCAATCTTCAAGACATTAAACGCATTGAGATATTTCAGGTATTTCTCGCGGGCCTCTTCGTCCTTACCAATCTTCAGGTTATTGAAAATATGGGAAGTATCGTGGTTTCGTCCATAATAGGCACAAAGCATATTCTCGGCCATCGTCTTTCCAAAACGACGTGGTCGGGATACGCAGAGATACTTATTTGTAGTACAGACAATTTGATTTAATTCCTTGATTAAAAGAGATTTATCTACAAATATATCTGCATTCAAATTTTCCTCGAACGACTCAATGCTTGGATTTACAAATACGCCCATATCACAACAATTTATAATTTCAGCAAATATAGCATTTTAATTTGTAATTATAAAAAAAGAAAGCGGACTCCGCTAAAAAAAACGCGAAATCCGCCCTCAATTACTTCAATTATTTCAATCACTTCAATTACTTGATCTCAAATCTGAAATCATACATCTCGCACAAACTCTTGCCGTCCTCGCTTGACTTGATTGAGAAGAAGAGAGGCTGTTTGCCCTTAACGCCCTTCAGTCCTGAAACCGGGATTGAGAATTCGGTGATTTCCTGCTTGTCGGTTTTCTTGATAGAGAACTCGCCGATCTTCTTTCCGCCGCGACTCTCCTTTGGACCGCCTACGTAAACTGTTATTGTTCCGTCCACTAAACCCTCGGGCTTAAAGTGTGCCTTCAATGTCACATTGTCGGCCTTGGAGGTGCAGTCGAAGTTGAAATACTTGTAGCCAACTGTTGAGCCGTTGGTGGTGTTTACAACAGGATTGGTGAAGTCGCGGAGGCTGTTGAGACCTTCACGGACATCGTCGCCTACACGTGAGGCCTTCACGTAAGGACCTGAGTGATAGAAATATGGATACTCCTGATTAACGCCATTAGGCTGAGTGTAATAACAGGCCCAGCCGGCCTTCGACTTATAGAGCGGGTTCAAGCCGTTGATTTGGAAACCCTCCGAGGTGTACTCAGCCTCGCTGATAGTAACCTTTCCGCCCTTGCCCTTCTCCACCTTCACGGTGATTGGGGCCACCATCGCCTGACGGTTGTATTCCCACTGATCGCTCTGACGGTGATAGAACACCCACCACTGACCATTTATCTGACAGATAGAGCCGTGAGTGTTGCCGTAAGGATCGGCTGTGTAGGTTGGCTTTCCGTTGTCGTCCACGTCACGACCACGGCCGTCGATTATTGTTCCGCCGTAGGTCCAGGGGCCGAGAGGATTGTCGGAATAGCAGTAAGCCAAGGTGTAGTTTACCTGAGGCATTCCAAAATCTCCATCCTTAGTCATTCGGCTGTAAATGAACACGTACTTGTCCTCTATCTTACGCATTGATGAAGCCTCGAAGAATCGGTATTTGTCGTCCTGCTCAAACGACGGAATCATATATTCGATTACCTGACAGCCAGGTTTTACGGTAGCCATCGTTGTTGGATCGAGTTCGGCGCCGTGACTCTTGCCGAATCCCCAGTATCCGTAAACACGGCCGTCGTCGTCCACAAAAACTCCGGGATCAAACTGCAACACGCCGTCGCAGACAGTTGGGTTGTCCTTGCTCCAATTTATAGTAGTGAAAGGTCCGTCGGGGCGGTCGCTAACGGCCACCTGACCATTGCGTCCCCAGGCCTGATTGTTGGGATAGAGATAGTACTTCTTGTTGCCGTCCTTATCCACCTTGACAGCCACATCGGGAGCATAGAGCACGTCGCCCTCGCCATCAGCATTGAGCGGACGGCCGTCGGGACCCATCTTCGACTCAAAGATGATACCGTCATATCTCCAGTTAGTCAGGTCATTAACAGAGGCCGACCAAACCACCTGATCGCGTCCGCAGTAGTATTTCAGCAGATTGTCGTGCGATCCATAAACATAAACGCGGTACTCGCCAGGCTTGTCGGGATCCTCAAAAACGTAAGGCTCGCCATCGGGAATATACTCCCACATAGGCAGATAGGGGTTTTGCGCATTTGCACAAAACGGCGCAACAGCCAGAAGCGCCATTGCAATTTTCTTGATCATATTCATAGTATTGGATTTAATTAAGAATCACGCAAATATAAGAAATTTTAGCAACCTAAAAAAAACTCTGCATATTTTTTTTGTTACTAACGATTCGGGAATACAGAAAAAACTCGTATATTTGCAGGCTAAATCTCAAAAACTAATTCATAAAAACTTATAACAAATGAAAAGAGTAATTTTGGCATCGGCCATGGCGCTCGCTGTGCTGAGCGGATGCAACAAGAACGACGACGAGCCTCTGGTTTACGAGACCTCGCAAGACCCGGCTCCCGAGGAGAAACCCTACCAACTCCCCGAATTCTACAACAAGTACGTAAAGGCGCCTTCAGGGTTCGACAAGCAGGCTAACGTGGCCCACGGCAAATACGAGAACATCACCTACAAATCGGAGGTGGCCGGCACCAACAAGACCGCCTACGTATATCTCCCGGCCAACTACAGCACCAGCAAGAAATATCCCGTACTTTACCTACTCCACGGCATCGGTGGCACACAGGACGAATGGAGATACGGTGGCACTCCCGAAATCATCATCGACAACGTGATAGCGCAGGGCCTGGCCAAGGAGATGATTTTTGTTTTGCCTAACGGTCGTGCCATGAAGGACCCCTCTCCCGGCGCCGACTGCATGGCTGGCGACAAGATTGCCGGATTCCACAATTTCGAGAACGAACTTATCAACGAACTTGTGCCATACATCGACAAGAAATACAGCACCTACGCCGACAAGAACCACAGGGCTCTGGCAGGTCTCTCGATGGGTGGCGGCCAGTCGCTCGATTTCGGACTCCGACACCTTGAGGTTTTCGCATACGTGGGAGCGTTCTCGCCAGCGCCTCATAAATACAGCAACGACCAGATTTTTTCCGACATAGCCAAGTACAACAAAAACTGCAAGTTGTTCTGGGTTACCTGCGGAACCAATGACGGTACCACAGGCGCCATCACCAACGATCTCGAGAACTACTGCAAGCAGAAAAACATCTCCCACGGATACGTTCCATATCCGGGCGGTGTCCACGACTTCACTGTCTGGAAATACGGCTTGTATTGCTTCTCGCAGATGATTTTCAGATAAATCTTGATATAAATAATAGCACGCAGATAACACGGATCAAGCGGATTTTCACAGATAAATAAAAAAAATCTGTGAAAATCCGCCCAATCTGTGTCATCCGTGTTCTATCTGTTCTTGTAAAAACGTTCCAAAGTGCGATACGCATTTTCAAGTGCCGACGACGCCACCTCCTTGCTCTCCACATCAATCTGCATTACAGGCGCATTGTCGAGGTTGCCGTTAATCGGAGTCCAGGTTGGGAGACCGTCGCCGTTGGGATTGCCAGACTTGCAGAAATTTGCATAAAACGAGAGGAAAGTTTTCGATACAGCATAATCCTCCTCCTGCCAGTCGAAATACCCGTTAGTAGCAAGGTTGCCCATAGCATACTCAATATCAGCGGAATGCACGGCACCGGGAGCAATCTGAGGCTTCTGAGACTTCTCCTCATCAGTCTTCTCGCGCACGCCACCAGCTAAGGCCGTGGTCTTGTCGCCCATCTTGTCTGATACCTGCGGACGAGGATGATTGAACTTGTAGCGGTAAACAGGCTTATCGCTTGTACGCACGTGATAGTCACAGACTTTCCAAGTAGGAAAACCAGTAAACATATCCGAGGCGAGAGTGAAACCAGGAGTATCCATCACGTCCTTGTCCTCAAGAATACCGTAAGCCTCAAAAATCTCGTCGGTCATATCGCCGAAAACAGGCCTCATCTTGTCCTTATAGCCAGATACGGTGGGGTCAGACGGAACACCCTCAAGCGAGTTCCAGCCAGCAAGCAAAGGCACCTGCGACTGTCCGCCACGCGCGAAAACCGAGTCAGGACTCTCAACCATAAAATACCCGTCCAGAACCACGCTCTTCATACTTGGGAAAAAGAGTTTCTGGAGCGAGTCAGCTGATACATTACGCGCCTCCTTCAAATTGGCCAAACCCTTGTCCTGCAACATTTTCAAGCCCTCAGCCTCAGCCTCCTTTAGCGACACGGCATTGTAAGGCATTACCTCGGCACCGCTCGATAGCATTGCGCCCGCAAAATCATTCTTGCTAAGTGGCGACACCATCAGCAACGACACAGAGAACGATCCAGCGCTCTCGCCAACAATCGTAATCCTCTCAGGATCACCACCAAAGGCCTTGATATTTTCCCTCACCCACTTAATGGCCTGCACCTGATCGAGAAAACCATAATTTCCCGAACCCTTGTAGTTGGCCTCGGCCGAGAGTTCAGGATGAGCGAAATATCCGAAAACGCCCTCCCTGTAGTTTGCCGTAACGCCTATAACGCCTTCACGGGCAATCTGCGCGCCATCGTAACGGGGCTCACTTCCGCTACCAGCCATAAGACCGCCACCATTGAAATATATCAGCACGGGCAGTCCGTCCTTATCGGATTTAGCCGAGGTCCAGACATTTAGATAAAGGCAATCCTCGCTGATACCCTTTCCGCGGAAAGCCATATCACCGAAAATCGGCAACTGCATAGGATCGGGACCGAACTCCTTGGTACTCAGCACTCCATCCCAGTTTTTCTTGGGTTGAGGCGCCACCCAGCGGAGATCTCCCACAGGAGGCTCAGCAAACGGCACACCGAGATATGCCCTGATACCGCCCTCCAACTCCAGGCCCTCCACCACGCCATTCAACGTACTCACCTGCAACGGATTACCCGAATTGCCAGCACACGACGCCATCAGCACCGACGCCGTCAACATAGAAAAAATCTTGTTTCTCATATTAGTGTAATCATTAGAAATTTCAGCAAATATAAAAAAAGAAAAGCAAGGACACAAAAAATTCCTTCAAACCTATCGGAATGTGGTATTTTTTTAGAGATTTCGATAGGGTTGAATTTCTCGTTTATGGCTTTATTTGGTATATATTATTATTTTTCTGATACTTACAGAGGTTTTGAAGAAAAT
Source organism: Bacteroidales bacterium (assembly GCA_045628165.1). Classification (GTDB taxonomy): domain Bacteria; phylum Bacteroidota; class Bacteroidia; order Bacteroidales; family UBA3824; genus UBA3824. Next base: position 12,870 of record JAZQPB010000273.1, read on the forward strand.
TTTCAAACCTATCGAAATGTGGGATTTTTTTGGAGATTTCGATAGGGTTGAATTTGGAAGTATGAAAAAAAGTTGTAAATTTGCGCCAGAAAAAGAATAATTATGGCAAAAATAATCGGCAGGAAAAAAGAACTCAAGGAATTGCAAAGGCTTTACGAATCAGACGAGGCCGAAATGCTTGTAGTTTACGGAAGGCGACGCGTAGGCAAAACATTCCTTATCAATCAGGCATTCAACAACATAGGTTTCACATTCAAAATCACGGGACTATTAAGGCAGAATATGCCTGAGCAGTTGAAAAACTTCAGTGAGGCGCTCAATGAATATTTTCCCAACGCCGAATTCGGAACCATTGAAAATTGGATGACAGCATTCTCTGTGCTCAAAAAAATGCTCCAGCAAACCAAAACCGAAGGCAAGAAAGTAATATTTTTCGACGAACTACCCTGGCTCGACACTCCAAACAGCAAATTTCTTGACGCATTCGAGTGGTTTTGGAACAGTTGGGGAAACTCTCAGGACGATTTGATGATGATAATTTGCGGAAGTGCAACCAACTGGATCATCAACAAACTTTTCAGCGACAAGGGCGGTCTATACAACCGCGCCAGCAGTAAAATGTTTCTACGTCCGTTCACACTTGCCGAAACCGAGAAATACCTTCAGAAACAGGGCTTCGACCTTGAGCGATACGACATTGCGCAGATTTATATGATAATGGGTGGTATCCCCTATTATCTGAAACAACTGGAACCAGGACGCACTGTGTCCGACAATATCGACAATTGTTTCTTCAGGAAAAACGGAAAGTTGTGGGACGAATACGACAATCTTTTCAAGACCCTTTTCGTAAACTCCGACAAATACGAGAAAATTGTTGAGGCACTGTCAGCCAAACAAAAAGGCCTTACAAGAGACGAGATCCTGTCGGCGACAAAACTTCCAGACAACGGTATTACCTCGCAGGCAATCAAGGATTTAATCAAGTGCGGATTTATCAGGAAGTATCAGTATTACGGACAAAAAACCAAAGACACCACATACCAACTCGCCGACTTCTACACAATGTTCTACAACCGTTTCATAAAATCAAACTACGGTCACGACGAGCATTTCTGGACACATATGCTCGACAATCCGCAAAAGAGAAGTTGGCAGGGATACTGTTTTGAGCAACTGGCCAAAGACCACATAGAGCCATTGAAACACGCCCTCGGCATAGGCTCAGTGCTATCGGAGCAGTCGTGCTGGTTTTCGAGAGCGGACAACGGAAATTCCGACAACGGCGCGCAAATAGACCTTCTCATCGACCGTCGCGACAACTACATAAACGTCTGCGAGATGAAATTCAGCGTAGGCGAGTTCGTCATCGACAAGGATTATTCCGCTAAACTCCGCAACAAACTCGAAGCCCTAAAGCCCACCCTCAAAAAATCCAAAGGCCTGGTACTCACAATGATAACCACCTTCGGAGTAAAACACAATATGTACTACAACCAGGTAAAACAGGAGGTAGTATTGGACGACTTGTTTTTGGAGGTGTGAGGGGGAAAAAAATTTGGAACATCATTTATAAATAACTATCTTTGCTTTTAGAACAGAAAAACAACGCATTATGAACGATACATTATCTGTAAAAAATCTCGGTCCAATTAAAAACTGCGAGGTAGAATTCGGTGACTTAACATTCATTGTAGGTCCGCAAGCAAGCGGAAAGACAATGTTTTTGGAGACGTTGTATTTGGCTCTAGAAAAAGAATATATTGAATACACTCTGCAACAAAATTCGTATAATTACAGAAATTGGGACGAATTCATTCGCTTATATTTTGGCAACCATAAAACAAAAATATGGAGCAAAAATACTGATTGTACTTTCAACGAGAATAAAATCAAAACAAAAACAGACAAAAACGCCATTTGGTCTAACAATAAGGAGACTGTCTACATACCCGCCCAAAGATCTATAACTGTATCTGACGGAAGGTGCAAAAACTTCAATGAGTATGAACAAGAAACACCATTTATAATCAAAGAATTTAGCGAAGATTTAAGACGTTATATAAAAGATAACAACAAAATAGAACCGTTAAAAGACTTGGACAACATATATCACAAGGGCGAAATATACATAACCAAAGAAAGTATGGGACAAAGCAAAATCAGAATGAAAGTATCTGACGCAGACATTCCATTTTCTTCTTGGAGTATGGGACAAAAAGAGTTTACACCACTACAAATCTGTTTCAATTCATTAAAAGACAGAGTTTCATATATCATAATAGAAGAGCCAGAGTTAGGTCTTCACCCCAAAGCAATTCAGGATTTTCTAAAATTCACCTTAAAGAACTGCAATTTAGAAATTCCTCTAAATTATGATATATTTTGGTCTGAAAAAAAGAAAAACAAACTCATAATCTCCACCCATTCCGACACGATAATCCAGTTCGTTTGGGCACTAAGCAACATTGCTCACATCAGCGATAAGGACAAATACATAAACGCTGTTATGAAAATGCTTAATGCTGATTGTGAAGACGTTGATTTGCATAATAATCTTGAATACCTATTCAACCACCGCACCAACATAAAGACATATTTCTTCAACGACGGTATCAGCAAGGATATATCCTCTTTGGACGCCTGGTCAGACGACCCTGACATAGTAGATTGGGGAGGACTTACAACATTTGCCTCAAGAGTAGGAGATATAGTAGCAGACATAAACGCGGAATAAGTTATGAGCAATTTCGAAAAAGCAGTAAAGGGAACACCAGACATAGAGAATGGCTACAAGAAAGGCCTTCAAGCATTAGGATCAAACTCAAAATACGTTACCGCTACAAACAATTCCTCAATAGAGGGAAGTGTGGACATCGACAAAACAACGCACGGAAAATATCCAACTGCGTCACGCTGGGATTACGTTGTCGGCTACAATGAGATCCTATACTTCATAGAAGTACATCCCGCGTCGAGTGGTAAAAACGTCGACGAAATGTTCGCAAAATACAACTGGCTAAAATCGTGGCTATCACAAAACGCGCCTCTATTAAACGCCATCCCTAACAAGAAATTCCGCTGGATAAGAACTGGCAAAGTGGCCATTCCCAACAGCCAAACCGTCAGAAAACTTCAGCAAGCAGGAATAAGCCCAGTGGGAATGGTTAGAATGGAATAGTTCCGTTCACTACCCTATTATCTCCACAACCACATCACGGCCAATAATCTTACGCAACTCAGAGCCGAATTTCTCATCAGAATAAACCGAAGCCCAATGCCTTTCGAAAATTGGATTGGTATAGACAGCCACACCATTTTTATTAAGACGATAAACCACGATACGTTCCTTGTCACAAATAGCCATCAACTTAGAACTCAACATTCTTGCATAAGAATAGCATTGATTAAAAGCATTCTGACGCTCGGTACAAGAAGACATATCGAGTTTGGCCTCAATAACGAAAGGCGCCTTCTCAAAATGAGGCTCACCTTTTGCAAAGAAAACAAAATCAGGAATAGCCTTTTCCTGACGGCCAGCCTTCAACGACAATTGACGAGTCCAGTCCGATTCAGAATAGCCAATCTTCATCAGGAAAGGAATAAGAATATTTTCCTCAACATCCCTCTCAACCTTAATCTTTCCGAAGTCCATTGTCTCTGTTTCAAACAACTTTGGCAATTTGTCAATAGAACCGCCAAGTTGTTTCTCCAAACGCAAAAGTTCCTGATAGTCACGAGCAGAAAATTCCTTTCCATTAACACCTCTCATTCCCTGACGGACAATAGTGACATCCTTCAAATAAGGATCAGACTTCAAAGCCTTCAACGAGATAGGAACATCAAGTTTCACCACATCGCATACAGTTGTGCTGTGCTTGTAATAATCAAAAGGACTTACAACACCACCAGTCTTCGCCCTGCCAATAAAATGAATACCACTATATGGCGCAGTGCTGTAAAAAATGATAATGTCGCCCTTTCGAGTACGTTCATTACAAGTCCAAACAGAATCAGTTTTATAAGACGAATTCCTAGACATTTTTTTCAAAGCCTCATAATCACCATTTTTCACGCCAGCACCGGTAATCCAAACATTAGTAGGAAGAGGAATAATGTCATCTTTTTCAGAAACCGCTTCGATACACTTAGGAGCAAAATCATAAAGACAAGCACACATTTCAGCACTTGTCAAATCGTTTTCTTCTTGGAACTCGGTGATTACAGCACACAATTCCCAATAATATTCAACATACTTTCGATAATCCTTAGAATTAGGGAACTCTATCCGATCTAAATCAATTCCCAACACAGCACAATAACGCTGAATAATATCAAAGCGACGTGGGAAAAGAATCGGGAAATAGAAAACTCCATACTCTTCGTAAAGACAGATAGACAGGTAAGACAAAACACCTAATTTGTCTCTAATCTTATCACGAGGGACAATGACCTTACCCTTTTTCAGATTATCATATTTATCATACCCAAACTCATTTATTTCAAGTTTTTCGACAAATTTCATAAACGAGTCGAAATCAATGCTATCAGGCAAGATAGATTGATCTTCATAACTAGACGATATAAAAAATCTATTCCAAAAGTAACCATCAGAAGAATCATTAGAATTGCCCATTTTTTCAAAATATTCAAACAATGAATCTTCTACACTTTCATAAAAATCCTCACGAGAAGTATCAAAAAGACCAATAATCCTTTTGCCCTCCTCCGATTCTTTATACAACTTCCAAAAATTCTTATTCATAACAGCGGTTTTATAGGTTTAAGAATATGCAAATATATGAAAAATGGGAAAAAAATCCTTCGGGCAAACAGAAAAATCGTACAATTTCATCAAATAACTAACTTCCAATTAGTTAATCCAAAAATTACAACTTTTTGCAACCATTTTCACCCCAATTCTTACAACTTTTTGCAAGTACTTTTGGGGCGAATTCGCAACTTTTTGCACGAAAATTCCAAAATTCCCAAGATTTTCAATCCTAAATTCCCAAGATTTTCAATTTTCACCCCAACCCCACTCCTCCTATAACCGCAACTATACTTTCTTTTATCCCCAATATTTGCTCATAACAGAAAGTTTATTTACCGTTCAATAGCCTCCTCCTCCCCACTACCGTCACGCCCACAGCGCCGGCAATCATAATTCCACCAGCCAGCGCCGTGCCCAGCCAGCCGAAAACGCTCCAAAGGCTTCCGGCGAGGAATGTGCCGAGGCTTCCGCCAATGAAATACGTGACCATATAAATCGTGTTCATCCTCGACGAAGCCTCAGGACTGAGTTTCATCGTGGCGCTCTGATTGCTCAGTTGAATGCACTGCATACCAATGTCAATCAGGATGATACCGAGAATCAGTCCCCAGTAATGGTCGTCGAAAATTGCCATAACCGCCCAGGCCGTGGCGTGAAGAAACAGACCCAAGGCATTGATTTTCTCAATTCCGAAACGGGGAATATAGCGCCCCACGTTTGAGGCCGTGAGCGCACCCGCCATTCCGCAGAATCCGAGAAGTCCAACCACGTCGCTACCAACGAAATACGGGGCCTCCTTCATTCTGAAAGCCAGACACCCCCACATTCCGAGAAACGATCCGAATGCGAACGCCGACCGAATGGAATAAACGATAGATTTGGGATTATCGACAGCCAAACGCCTGATACTCAGCATAAGATCGGTGAAACGGCCCTTGTAAGTAGGCTCCACGCTCGGAAACCACCTCCATACAAAGAGCGACGAAATCGCAATCATCACTGAGGCAATCACATACATCGACCTCCAGCCCCAAAGATGACCAACGTATCCGCTCAAAACCCTTGAGCCGAGAATGCCAATCAGCAGACCCGTGAGAATCATCCCGACCTTCCGCTCCTTGAATTCAGGCTTGGAATACAGCGACGCAAAGGGAATAAAAACCTGAGGCGTCACCGAGCAGAATCCTGTAACGAACGAGGCAATCAGCAACATCCAGACATTCTGCGACAAGAAAATCGCCATCAGCGAAATCACCGAGGAACAGCAACTTATCAGGACTGTATTCCTCCTATTATACAAGTCGCCGAGAGGGATTATCAGCAACAATCCCAAGGCATAGCCAATCTGAGTGAGCACAGGTACAAGGTTCACCTGAAACTCGGTGAGTATCAGGTCCTCACGAATCATATTCAGCAGTGGCTGACAATAATAAAGATTGGCCACAGATATTCCCGCTATCACCGCCAACATCCACATCAACGGCATAGGAATTCCCTGATTGGGTTTTAGGGTAATCATCTCAAATCAAATTATTAAAATTAATCTCCGAAAAATCTTCGGAGATTAGAGCATTAATCTCCGAAAATTTTTCGGAGATTAGCACGTTTTTCTCCGAATTTATTTTTCTAACAGTTCCAAAGTCTTCTTACAACGTTCGCCATTGTAAAACTTATCCAGCACATCAGCGAAAACATCATTTGGAGACACGACGTCGAACAATGTCATAGACGACTTCACCTTCATTGCGTCGATACCGCCCAAAATAGCCTCGGGAGATTTCCCAGAATGAAGAAGCAAAGCATTCGTTATCTCATAGAGCCTATCCCTCAGCACCTGACAACCAAGATATTCGCGGGCCTCATCAATATCAGCAATTCCGAAATACTGACTCATCTCGCTGAATCCCAAACCTTTAATCTGTGGGAATATATACCAAATCCAGTGACTCTCCTTGCGACCGTTAGTGATCTCGGCAAGAGCCGTCTGATAATTATCAAACCTGCCGTCCTGCGCATTCAGGAAACGGGAAATATCAGTTTTTGACATAAGAATAATTTTTATTTTAACGTGATTTCGACGAAATAAAATCCAATTTTGTATGGTCGCTTCGCTCGAAATCATTCAAAAATCATTTTAAAATCATTCACTTTTACTTAGCCCGAAATATTGGGCAAAAATTAAACAAAAATCTTTTTGTCCCTAACGGGACAGGTCTCGTAGAGACCAAAAAAATTCTTGAAAGATTATTGCCCAAAAATTCGGGCATAACAATCAAAGGATTTTGAAAAAGATTTTAGTTGGATTTCGAGCGAAGCGACCTTTTCAAATCTTGAGACTTCGAAGAAGTCACTAATTTGTCGAACTCAATTTATTTCATTGGCAAAATTACTAAAAATTATAGAAACACAAAAAAAGCCAGCCCAATATAAATTGAGCCAGCCAATTAATGACAGAAAGCAAATCGAAACTATTTCTCAAATCTCTTTGCCACCAATTCCCAGTCGATGATATTCCAGAGGGCGTTCAGGTAGTCGGGACGGCGGTTCTGATAGTCGAGGTAATAGGCGTGTTCCCAAACATCGAACGTAAGCAACGGCTTAAGTCCGTGGCGGATAGGATTGTCGGCGTTGAGCATTTGATGAATGCTGAGGTTGCCGTAACCGTCGGCGCAGAGCCAGGTCCAACCGCTTCCGAAAAGCGTAATGGCCGAGGCGCTCATCTTGGATTTCAACTCGCTGAAACTGCCGAAACTCTTTACGACAGCCTCAGCCAACGCCCCGGAAGGCCGATTGATTGAAGGCTTGGGCGCAAACTGCTCGAAATACAAGGTGTGGTTGAGCACCTGACCCGCATTGTTGGCGATAGCACCCTGCGACCGTTTGACAATCTCTTCAAGCGTGCAATCAGCAAACTCGCTGTCCTTCACAAAGTTGTTGAGATTGTTGACATAAGTTTGCAAGTGCTTGCCGTAATGAAAACTAATAGTCTCCTTGCTGACAAAAGGCTCCAAGGCGTTTTCCGCATATCGGAGCACAGGCATAGTGAATGTTGGCATAGTATTGAATTTTAAAAAGTTACTGCACAAAAATAGCAACATCAGACCAAACATCCACGCCTTTTCGATGATATATCGTTATGCGTTGATAAGCACCTCTTATTATAAAGAGATAGTTGTTAGCGAAAATATCATAACTCATCCAATAATAGAACCTTAGACAACATTTACGGCAACTTAAGCAACACATCTTATAGATATAATTAACAATAAAATATATAAAATAACACTTTTTATAAGAATTCCTTCATACCTTTGCAAACGGAAACCAATACTGCGCAGATTGGAATTACGAACTATAAAAGTACTAATAAGATGAAAAAAAAGTTATTATTAATATTACTAATTTTCTGTGGCATTGCGAACTTGGGCTATTCACAATCGAATATCTCGATCAAGGCAAGTCTGCTCGGGTCGACTTTAGAAAACAGAGTAATAAGTATGAAATGCGGTTACAGGATAGGAGTTACTAAAAGTTTCCAAATCTCTGAAAAAATATACTTTGAACCTGGTTTGAATTTTGCCAACAAAGGTTTCAAGGTCGATCAATTCGACTACACCTGCAACTTGAACTTCGTAGAACTGCCTCTGAATTTGGTTTTCAAGAAGCAAATCTCAGAAAACTGGAAATTCGACTTGGGTTACTGCCTGTATTTCTCCTGGGGCTTGTGGGGAAAATACGATCAAAGTTACTTCAAGGAAAGCGTATGGGGCAAGGACGATAGGAACTGGCTCTCTAATAGAAGAGGCATCATTGGCAACGGTCTAAACATTGGACTGGAATACAAGAAAATGTATTTCGGGATTGGTGCGGAAATAGGCTTCAATGAATTGCGTTCAAAAACCCTTGAAATTCCTGGGGAAATAGACTATAATTATGTTGCCCCTAAAATGTACAAAGACCAATCAATTTTTGTAACCGTAGGTTATAGTTTCTAACACATACGTTTTATCTTACATTACATTATAAAAAATAGGTTGTCTCAAAATGAGGCAACCTATTTTTTTTGATGATTTTTCCAATCAAGAATTATTACTTCGTCAGCCTCCTGATATGCTCTTTGAGGATATGATACGCGGGGCGGTACATTGCGCCGTGGTCGAAGCCCTGAATCTCATAGAGAGTAACGTCCTTGTGGCCAACGAGTTTCAGCATACGGTAGAAATAAGCCTGTTCCTCGTAACGGCCGAAGAGTTCCAATTCCCTATCGCCCGAGATAATCACGATTGGCGGAGCGTCAGGACGGATAAGAGTGAGAGGAGCGTATTTATCAAGAGTGATCTGATACGGCGTAAGTCCCTGTTTCTTACGGACATTGTAATGCGTAACCACCTGACCGCTGAAAGGCACGAGGCCTGCAATCTCGTCGGCGTCAGTACCATATTTATTAAGGTACGACTTGTCGAGACCCACGATATCGAGCAAGTATCCGCCAGCCGAATGTCCTGCAAGGAAAATCTTCTTGGGGTCACCGTTGTATTTTTTGCAGTTTCGGAAGGTCCAGGCCACCGACTGCGCAACGTCGTCGAGCACATCGTCGATAGAGGTCTTGTTCACGAATCGGTAATTGACTGCAACCACCACAAGGCCAGAGTTTTGGAGTTCGGGATCGATATGCTTGTTGCCAGCCTCGATACCGCCTCCGTGAAACCAAACCACCACGGGAACATCAGTGGTATCGGTTGGGTAATAGACATCCAACTTGCATCGCTCCTGCGCATACTTGTCCTTGCAGTCGGAATAAGGAATATCATTAACGCGCTGATACTGAGCGCTTGCGCTGAAAACCATCAGCATCAGAAGGATAGTAAAAATCTTTTTCATAGGCTTGGTGATGAAAGTTTTCGCACAGATGACACAGATAACACAGATTCTCCACAGATTTATTATTATTTTATGTGATTTAGTTTATAAAAAATCTGTGTTATCTGTGTAATCTGTGCGAGAAATAAATTATCTAATTATCTGTTTTTTAGCGGTTTCGAGGGCGGAGATTACATTGTCGCACCAGGCGTCGAACTCGGGATCCTCGGTCTGACACTCCTTGTGCGAGAGGATATACTCTATGCACTTTCGGGCGCCCTGATCGAAGCGGGTGGTGCAGACGAAATCGGGAACGGCGCGCTTCACCTTGCTGTTGTCGAAGATTACGGTGTTGGCCTTGTCGCCCACGAGACTTCCGAGAAGGTCGAAATCGCTGACATCAGCCAAAAACTGCGACGACACATAATAAGGCTTGAACTCAACGTTAAGTATCTGAGCCAGAGTCTGATAAATTTGATTCCAGGTGAGCGACTCGTCGCTTGTGATATGGAAGGTTTCGCCGATAGCGTGGGCGTTGCCCATAAGACCCACAAAAGCCTTAGCGAAATCGCTGTTATGCGTTACAGTCCAGAGAGTTGTGCCGTCGCCGTGGATGATTACGGGCTTGCCTTCCATCATACGCTTCAGCACCTGAAAACTGCCGTTTTTGCCGTGGACTCCGAGGGGAATACTGCGCTCGCAATAGGTGTGGCTCGGACGGATTATGGTAATCGGGAAGCCCTCCTCACGGTAGAGTTTGGTAAGATATTCCTCGCAGGCAATCTTGTTTCGGGAGTATTCCCAATATGGATTGCAGAGCGGAGTGGATTCCGTAATATGATGATTTGCAAGAGGTTTCTGATATGCGGAGGCCGAACTGATATACATAAACTGCCGTGTCTTTCCGCGGAAAAGCCTGTAATCCCTCTGCAATTGCTCGGGCACAAATCCGATGAAATCGCACACCACGTCGAAATCGAGGTCTTTTATCTTTTCGCTGACGAGCGCCTCGTCGTTGATATCTGCGATTATGGTTTTAACGTTAGCAGGAAGTTCATCATTCCGATTTCCTCTGTTGACGAGAAACACCTCCCACTCAGGCATTTGCGCCAGTTTACTTGTAATAGCGGTACTGATAGTACCCGTACCGCCAATGAATAATGCTTTCATAGAAAATGGGTTTTAATTGTTGGTAATTTTTAGACTTCGGAAAACGGGAAAAGATTAATTATTAGAACACTCTTATAACAACGGTGTCATATATAATGGTACATACAGAATGCCATCTTCCTCTTTCAAGTCTGCCGAGTGAATAACATAAGGAATGGACAACTGATTACCATACTTTCTGATACATTTCCGCAACGAAGTAATTGTATAATTAGAGGACGACTTCACCTCTATGGGATTTATATTGTGGCGTGAGGTAAGCGATGATTTCTTTATAAGAAAATCAATCTCCATCCTATCTTCAGAATTACCTGAATACTGCGAATAGAAATACAACTTATGTTTACTAGACCTCAGCATTTGAGCAACAATATTCTCTATCACCATTCCATTATTAACTTCCAGTTTGTCAGAAAGAAGTTTCATATACAATTTTTCGTCCACGATAGTATTCTCATCAAATGCCATACTTATAAGCAACCCAGTATCAGCCATATAGCACTTAAGGGCAGAAGAATCCATTTTCATCCTAAGGCCAACCGACGGCTCTGTGGATAAATAACAGATATTAATCACCTTGGCCTCATCAAGCCAGAAAAAAGAGGACTCATATTCACGGAAACGAGCCTTACTATCAATATCAGACAACTTGAATTTCTTCTCGTGCTTCTGCAATTGCGAAGGTATTTGGTCGAAAATAGACTTCACTTTCGATTCAAAACCAGTGGCATATTTCTCTATATCACTTCTGTAAAGATTTATGATATCCCGTTTCACCATATCCACCTTTGACAAATCTTTGGTGGAGACAAACGTTAAAACAGACTGAGGCATACCTCCCACTACGAGATACTGTCGGAAATAATCCATAGCGGTTCTATGTAATGGGCCAAGAGGTTGTTTCTTATCGAAGCACTTCTTGATAAAAGGCATAAGCATTTCGTTGTCATTGGCCCACAAGAATTCCTCAAAATCCATTGGAAACATCTCGATACGACGTTCTTCTGAAGGTATAACAATATCCTTCACATTCTTGTTGATACTAACAAGCGACCCTGTCTCAATATAATCATAACGCCCATCAGCAACCAAATATTTAATAGACGCTCTTGCCCTAGGACACAACTGCACCTCATCGAACACTATTATACTATTGCGTTCATAAAGAGTAGTATGCGTAAAACTTGACAGATACATAAAGAAAGTATCCAAATCACCAAGATAGTTGTCAAACAAATCACGAATTTGCTTAGGAGCCACATTAAAATCAATAATAATGCTCGTCTTATACTCGTTTTTGGCAAATTCGTTCACTATATAACTCTTGCCCACACGACGCGGACCTTCCACCAAGATAGCCACGGCCCCCTGACTCTCTTGCTTCCATTTCAATAACTCGCTGTATATCTTACGTTTCATAAATCAAAATCACGTTTTTAAGATTTTTCAACCGCAAATATATCACGTTTTTAAGATTTTTGCAAGGGTGTTTTATCACGTTTTTAAGATTTTTCAAAAAATTCTTACACTTTTCCAACACAAATAAACGCGATTAAACTACATATTTAACACTCTCAGGAAACAGCAAAGGCATTGCTTTTTTCTTAATTTTGAAAGAATAAGTATCTCCGCTTCCACTTGGACGACATAGAATTAAATCCATTGTAATCATATTCTGATCAAGGAGAACGTCGAATTGTCCCAATATTGGATTCCTGGTGTGCTCAATTTCTTTATAACGGAAATATTCCTTACCATCAACCACTTCATTATCAACTGCAACCCAAAAAGTTTCCCTGTGCTTAGACATAAAATGACTATGCAAGTCAATCAATTTCCAAACAGCGACATCTTCGATTTCAGACTTTTGAGCCAATAACTCCAACCATTCTTCATCGTTATTAACATTCAAAAACAAATCTTGGCTGTTGGGTTTATGACATTGAACAGTATTCTGAAGAGTAAGGAAACCTTTACTATTTATATATCCATATTTTTCTGTAATCTCTCGTCCTGATTTCAAATTGCTCAATTCCCAATTAGGTGCGTGCGTAAAAAGACCATTCTTTTTAGAAGAACGCTTTTCTCTATGACTTTTTAATTCAATACCTTTGTAATCAGGTGTTTTCTTACTATTCATTGGAATTCCAAGAAAAGTTTCAAGAGTCCTTCCAATTCCAGTGTCAGCCTTAACCTCACTTTCAAACCATTGCCCACTAACAGAGCGGAATTTTCCTAACAGTTCTTCAGAAACAGCATTTTCTATATGGTAAATCTCATTAATTATCTCCTTCAAAGGTGTTACGATCACAGAATTACAACATTTCTCAATATCAATATGAGTAATATTGATAGCAAATAAAGTTTTGTTGAAATGGAAAAGTACGTGAATATCATTACCTTTCGTATATTGGCCTAATTTATAAATCCACATACGAGGATCACCCTTTTTTGTAACAGGGCGATAAAATGACGATTGAGTTTCACATTTGCCATTTTCTGTCAATATCACGGTCCTATACATCAACTTATGCTCAGGTCCTTGAAGTTGCTCTTCATAATTATGAATCCCTTCCTCAAGAAAAAAAGCACGCATTGGTGCTGTAGAATCGAGAATACCCTTACCCAAACCAGTTGGAGTAATTTCAACTTGGGTAAACTTCACATCGTGGTTTACCAAGAATTTGAGGTTCTTTTCCTCAAATTCATTAAACGGACGCATATTGACCATAGCAAAACTATTTTATATGTTCAAGCAATGTATTAGCAATTGCTCTTGCCATAAGCGGAGGAACTGCATTACCAACCAAAGTATATTGAGGAATTTCTCTCTGACGATTATTACCTCCTGTTTGTCGCTTTCCTTGGAAGACAAAAGAATCATCAAAACTTTGCAATCTTGCCATTTCTCTTACAGTCATAGGACGGTGTGACGAATAATGAATGAAATCATCTGGCATTGTGCAAACGGTTGGACTTTGTCCCAAAGGATTAAGAACCACATAATTGCGTTTCTGTGACTCCAAACCAACCTCTTTCAATTCTTCTTTGGCCTCATCATAATCATTATACTTCGCAATTATTTTCAATCGCTCACGAACCGAATCGTTTTGAAGACTCGTTTGGTGATTGAACAATTCCATATACTTATAATTACCTGACTGTTCCAAATCAGACATACCCATTATATAAAATGGTTGAATATCAAAATTAAATCTATGATTTAATCTACCTTCCTTTGACCAATCAGAAAACAACTTACCTTGTAAATCAGGCTTTCCTTGAACAAGTCTTGTTTTTTTCTCTGACTCATACGCCTCGATTGGCTGAGAAGGTTTGTAGTTAGTAACAGTTTCTCCGTTACCGACCATATCCAAATCCCAAAGAGCCTCATAAACCTTGACCTTCTGCTCTTCAGTAACGGTATTAGGAATCTCTGTAATCAACTCCTGATCATTTCTGCAACCTATAAACAAAACTCTTTCACGGTTTTGAGGAACTCCATAATTTGCAGACAATACAACTATTGGTTTATCTATATTGTAAAGTCGGATTTCTTTCATCAAATTCTCAAAACAATCCAATAAGTTTTGTTTGCCCTTAAACTGCTCTCTTATATAATCGATACACTCATCGAATGTAGAAGTAAAGATTTCGAGAGACTTTTTAAGAACAATTGCTTCATTTTCGGCATTTCCTAATTTCGCTACAACATCAACAGAATTAAGAATTTGCTCCAAAATTTGCTCATCAGAAATTGTCTCAATAACACTATTATAACTATCTACAAAAGTATCATTATCAATATGCGCAGAAGTTTTAAGTTGTATAACCTGCTTTCTGATTGCCTCACGCTGAGGCTTCATTTTCAACAACAAAAGGCCGTGACGAATCGTATTTACTGCGTCGTTACTCTTGCTTACACTGTAAGGGAGATTCTTGGTAACATCCTTCAACTGAGAATCAATGTTATTGAAAAACAATTCAGAAACTTGATCCCAATTACAATCAGTAGTTTCCAAAGTCATTCGCAAACGCAAAGAAGTGTATAGAGAATCGGGAATCAATGGTTTCAAATTATCAGCGATAAAACCAAACAATTGATTCATTTTCATATCATCCACAATGGAACGTATTTCTCTCAAAATTCTATCCTTAATCCTTCCCTCATCCTTTGTAAG
>JAZQPB010000274.1:0-4564 GCA_045628165.1 Bacteroidales bacterium
AGCCATCAGACCCCAAGCCCGAAAAAACTCAGATGACATTCAAGGCATCTTACGATGGCGGCGACAATGTCTCCAAGACCGCTATTTCCGGCACAAAAGACCTCGTATTCTCCGCCGGTGACGAGATAATAGTCTATGACGGCAGCCCTATACCCAACGTTTTCAAATGTGATATTGAGACTGGTACATCTGCAACCTGCAATTTTCAAGGTTTCGCATTTGAGAACAAAACGTATCATGCCATGTATGGAGATCATAGCATTTATTTTGACGAAGATAATATAGCGACATATATTCCGGACAAACAGACTCCTGTTGCTGGCTCTTTCGATCCCAAAGCCCACGTTATGGTGGCTTCCACCACTAAAGAAAACCCTGATTGCTTCAAGTTCAAGACCGTAAATGCTTTCCTGAGATTTACCGCTCCACGCGACCTGACTAAAGTAGAAGTTTGGGGCGAGGGTATTGTCGGTCTTGCTTTAATTGCACCATCAGCTGGCAGTTACAATAACTTCTCAGTTGAAGTTGATTTACCTGCAAACTCCATCACCATGGAAGGCAACATGAAAGCCGGCAATGATTATTACATATCAGTTTGTCCCGGCACATACGACGAAGGTATTACTATCAAGCTATTCTCAGCTGATGGCAAATGTGCTCAGTACACCACAAATCCTAATCTTGAGATAAAGCCAAACACCCTGAGGAATTTCAAAAGTGTTGCTGATTTGCCTTTCAACAAGATACTATCCAGAGGTCTCAACAATTATCTTAAGTCATTAACTCTCGCCGATGGAGAGGTTGCTACTATTGAGCTTGCGGATTATTTTGATTTTGTAGTTGCGAAAGCATTGATTAATAATCGTGACAAGAAAGTGTATCTTAAATTGCCGAATGAAGTGACAGAGATATACGGGGAAAGGCTTCTTGTAGAAACAGAAGATGGCGATGCTAACTGCCCCAATCTTGTGAAGATAGATATACCTAATTCAGTAACAAGAATAGAGAGGTTGGCTTTCGAGGGCTGTACTGGATTAACAGAAATTACCATCAAAGGCTCTCCATGGTTAGATGAAAAAGACGTTTTCTACGACTGTTCTCCCGACCTCAAGGTAATTGTAAACGAGGAAACATACCTCAAATACGGCGATGAGGGCAAGGAATACCACGGCATTATGGTGGATCCACGTACTGATGCTGGCGCAAGTGTAAGTGTGGAGAGTGCCGAGGATGGTGACCCTATCAAATAATCATTTATTAATCTGAATTAAAAAAAACACAATGAAAAAACATATCATATTACCGGCTCTGATGTCTGCCTTGCTGTGTGCAGCGGCTTGCTCCGATGGCGAGGAGCAGGAGATTGCCTCCTCAGTATCCAGCGGCAGCGAGGAGGTCGATATAGCCTTTGTGGCCGGAATGCAGGGCAACAGCCTTCAGAAAACCGCTTTCGCCGACGATGGCCACGCAATCAACCTTCTTGGCAACGAGAGGTTGGTAGTAGTAGCCGACGACAGCAAACACACTACCTTCGATATTAAAAACACCACGGCCGCTGTTTCCACATTCAACGGCAAGACTACACAGGCCGTGCTCGATGCGGCCCAGAACTTCGTGGCAATGTATCCGGAGGGCGAGTATTACAATGGCAAATACATTATGTATATACCCGACTCTCAGACCGCCACATTAAACAGTTTCGATCCCAAGGCCAATCTGCTGATAGCAAGCACAACCAAGGATGCCATGAAATTCGACCTCAAGAACGTATGCTCATTCGTAAAGGTAACAGTATCAGTTCCAGTAGAGTGGGTAAAGCTCTTTGCTGATAATGCCATTGCAGGAGAGGTTACAGTAAATACCGAAGGCACTTGCGAGGGTGGTTCTGAGAACGCGATCACCCTTCAGCCAGCTGATGGCGAGGAAACCATCGCCCCCGGCACATACTACATAGCCGTAAAGCCCGGTAAGGTTACCAATCTCGAGATAAAGACCGATGTTCACGCTGCTGTATCTGTAGCCGAATTCGAGTTCAAGAGAAACCAAATCCACACCGTCACATTCAAAACCGTGAAGTCAGCAGGCCTCGACTCTTATCTGAAGTCATTAACTCTTGCCGATGGTGAGGTGGCTACTATTGAACTGGCGGATTATGAGTGGGAGACTGTCAGAACAGCATTGCTTAATAATCTTGACAAGAAGGTTTATCTTAAATTGCCGGATAATGGAATGACAAGCATCCCGAATCAGGCTTTTTGTCGAGTTGCCCCTCCTAATTTCTTTGGTTGTACAAATCTTGTAAACATTGATATCCCCGAGAGTGTGGAAAGCATTGGAGTGCTTGCTTTTCGTCTTTGCACCAGCCTTGCCCTTGAAACCTTGCCAAGCGGAATCACAAGCATTGGAAACGCCGCTTTTGAAGTTTGCACCAGCCTTCAAAATTTAACAATCAACAGCACACCAACTTTGGGAAGTTTTGTTTTCGATAATTGCTCACACGACCTCAAGGTAATTGTAAACGAGGCTACCTACCTCAATTACGGCGACGAGGGCAAGGAATACCACGGCATTATGGTGGATCCACGTCCTGAGGTGAAGCCTAATGCGGATTTGGAGAATTTGTCTGAGGGCAACAAAATCAATTAATAATTATTAATCTGAATTTACAGAAATGAAAAAACATATAATATTACCGGTGATGGCGGTGGCCGTAATGGCGATGGCGTCATGCTCCGATTTCGACGAGACCGATAATCTCCAAACCATCTCCCCGGTATCTGAGGAGGTTGAGGTGCTTTTCCAGGCCTCAATGCAGGGCAGCGGCCTGCAGAAAACCGCTCTTGCCGGTGATGGCACTACTCTCAATTTCTTGGGCAACGAGACATTGAAAGTAGTAGCCGACGATGCCGACAATACTACATTCGCTGTCAGCAACAGCGAAACAGCCAAGGGAACATTCAGCGGCAGGGTAATGCAGCCTGTGCTGGATGCTTCCAACAACTTCGTGGCTATGTATCCCGAGGGCTCGTATTCCGAGGGCAAATACAAGATGAGCATCCCCGCCGCACAGACCGCCACACTTAACAGCTTCGATCCCAAGGCCAATCTGCTGATAGCAACTACCACCAAGAGTGATATGAGCTTCAGCCTCAAGAACGTATGCTCGTTCGTAAAGGTAACAGTATCAGTCCCCGTAGAGTGGATAAAGCTCTCAGCTGATAATGCCATTGCCGGAGATGTTACAGTAAATACCGACGGCAGCTGCACAGGTGGCTCTGCCAACGAGATCACCCTTCAGCCAGCATCAGGCAAAATCGCTGTCGGCACATACTACATAGCCGTAAAGCCCGGCGCCGTAACAGGACTCAAGATAGAGTCCTCTGCCATTTACGGTGCCGTAACTGTAGCCGGCGACTTTGAGTTCGTGAGAGCCCAGTTCCACGTAGCAACTTTCAAGAAGGTGAAATTGAAGTCGGAAGAACTTGCTACATACCTTTCGGGAGTCGTTCTCGCCGATGGCGAGGTGGCAGAGGTAGAGTTGGAGGATTATGTGCTTGTGAAAAATAGGAGCGCGTTGAAAGATAATCTTGATAAGAAGGTATCTATTAAATTGCCGAATAATGGAATGGATGCCCTTAGTACTAACGCTTTTCTGGAATGTTCTAACCTTGTAAGTATAGATATGCCGGAGACAATTAAAGTCATAGGTACTAATGCTTTCGATGGTTGTTCAAACCTTACCATTATTGAACTTCCAAGTTCGTTAAAGGAAATATTCCCTTATGCTTTCGATCTTTGTAAAAGCCTTACCCAAATCACAATCCCCAGTTCAGTAACAAACATAGAAAAACATGTTTTTGATGGCTGCTCTAATTTAAAGGAAGTTACCATCGAAGGCACTCCAGATTTGGGCACAAATGTTTTCGACAATTGCTCATCTGAACTCCAAGTAAAAGTGAATTTGGAGACATATTTGAAGTACCGTGATCAGTATCCAATGATGGTATGTCCTAACTATGCAGCTAACCTTGATGATTTGAGCAAGTGCGAGGGAGATGAGATTTATCTTGATTTGACGACATACGATGCTGCTGCTGTAAAATCCGCATTGCAGAACACTACCAAGAACATCACCCTGAAACTGCCTTCAGATGTTACTGCCATTGCGGCCAATGCCTTCCAGGGATGTACAAGCTTGAAAGAGATTATTCTCCCCGAGGGCTTGAAGACCATCGGAGCAAGCGCCTTCCAGGGAACAGGCCTTAGCGAGATTACAGTTCCTGAAAGCGTTACAAGTTTGGGCAAAAATTGTCTCGATGCTGATAATCTCACTGATATCACTTTCTTGTCAACAGATTTAAAGTTGCCATTGATGGATAATAGTCCTTATCAATTAGTCTATAATGATGTTGCTATTAAATATACAACAATTTTCAAGGATGTGGATATTAGTAAGTTCCAATTTAAACTCCCTAATAAGCGTACTTATGACCCTGCTAAGGATCCGAACTCTTCAATAGAACGAACCATTAATATTAAGAATGGAGTCTCAGCAGCAGACAAT
>JAZQPB010000275.1:0-4301 GCA_045628165.1 Bacteroidales bacterium
CGGCGTCCCATCAATACTGTGAAGGTAGCATTGTTTTGGGCCTGTAATTCGTTTTGCCTCAGAATATTCAGCTCGTTTTCCCTATCGTAGAATCTCATAATGTAAATGGCTATTTATATAAATGACGATTTATATTATTGGCGCAAATTTAGAATTATTATTTGTAAACTCCAAATAAAAAAGGTTTCAATCCGGCATTTTCGCACAGGATTGAAACCTTTGATATGTTGTAGAGAATACGGCCGTGCCACGTCTCTACTTTTTTTTATTTGAGACGTGGCATGGCCGCGTCTCTACTACATCTTCTCCAATATGGAAGTGGTGGAATATCCATCCACAAAGTTGATGATTACGGTCTGTCCGCCGTTGGCCTTTACGTGGTCGTAGCCCACCACCTCCTCGGCCTTGTAGTCGCCGCCCTTGGCAAGGATGTTGGGAGATGTGAACTCGATTAGGTTCTTGGGAGTATCCTCTTCGAAACCTACCACGGCATCCACCCACTGCAGCGATGCCAGCACCTCGGCGCGGGCCATCCAGTCGTTTACGGGACGGGTGTCGCCCTTAAGGCGTTTCACCGAAGCGTCGCTGTTGAGACCTATTATCAGCCTGTGGCCAAGCTGAGCGGCCTCGGCGAGGTATTCCACGTGGCCGCGGTGCAGGATGTCGAAACATCCGTTGGTGAATACTATCACGTCGCTGTGTATGCGCCATCCGTTGATGAGGCGCATGTATCCCGGATCCTCCAGCGATGTGAATATCTTGTTCTTTATGATTTCCAGTTTGGTAGCCATAGTTACTTGATTATTCTGTTGGTTCTTGTGTCGGGGAACACAACCGTTGGTTTAAAAGACTTAGCCTCCTCAAAATCCATTGTGGCATACGATATAATAATCACGATATCGCCCACCACTACCTTGCGTGCCGCGGGACCGTTCAGGCATACGCAGCCGCTGCCGCGCTCGCCCTTTATCACGTAGGTCTCCAGACGCTCGCCGTTGTTGATGTTCACCACCTGCACCTTCTCGTTCTCTATGATGTTGGCGGCCTCCATCAGCTCCTCGTCTATGGTGATGGAGCCGATGTATTCCAGGTTGGCCTGGGTTACCGAAACGCGGTGGATTTTGGATTTCAGTACTTCTATGTTCATTTCTATTATTATAGGAGGATGTTGTCGATGAGTCTTGTTTTGCCGTCATAGACAGTAATGCAGATTACGGCGTTTACCGGCTTGTCGCTCGGAATAGGCTGGAGGGTGTCCTTGTCGGCTATCTCCACGTATTCCAGACAGAGGTTGGCGTCGCTGGCTATCTGCTTGGCTATGAAATCGTTGATCTCCTTCTGAGTGGCGCCCTTGTCGCTCATTTCCTTGGCGGCGAATAGGGTCTTCGATATCAGGAGAGCTGATGTTCTCTGCTCATCGGAGAGCAGCACGTTGCGGCTCGACAGCGCCAGACCGTCGTCGGCGCGCTTTATGGGGCAGGAGATTATCTTGTCGCTCATCTCGGGCATGTACTTTCTGGCCATGGCCCTGAGTACCGCTATCTGCTGATAATCCTTCTGACCGAAATATGCGTGGTCGGGCTCCATGATCTTGAAGAGCTTGCTCACTACCTGACAAACACCGTTGAAGTGGCCCGGGCGGAATTTGCCCTCCATCACCTCGGCCACGGCTCCTAGCTCAAACTGTCGTGTGTCCTCCTCGGGATACATCTCTGCCACCGATGGCGCAAATACTATATCGGCCTCGTATTCCTCCAGGAGCTTTACATCGGCCTCCAGTGTGCGTGGATATTTCTCGAGATCCTCCTTGTTGTTGAACTGGGTGGGATTTACGAAAATGCTCACTGCTGTGATGTCGTTTTCACGGTTCGAAATCTCAACCAACGATGCGTGACCCTTGTGGAGTGCGCCCATTGTGGCCACAAAACCTATCTTCTTGCCCTGCAGGCGAAGTGCTGCGAGTCTCTTCTTCAGGGGCTCTATTTCATAGAAAATTTCCATTGCTGATATCTCAAATATAAAATTTTCGGCAAAGGTAAATAAAATCAATAAAAGAATGAAAGAAAAGTAAATGAATTATAGGTTATTTTCCCGAGGCGATGCCCCGGGTTACTGATAGTACAGGCTTCCAGCCTGCGCACTGCCTGGAAGGCAGCACAGATAGTAACCCGGGGCATCGCCTCGGGACATCCTAAAAGTCATTTATTTGATGTTGCTTATCTTCTTCTGCCAGTTCCAGGCGTTCAGCAGGGTCTCCTTGAGAGGCACCTGAGCCTTCCAGCCGAGTTCCTTATTGGCAAACGATGTATCGGCCCATACCTTCTCGATATCGCCCTCGCGGCGGCCCACTATCTTGTAGTTGAGCTTTACTCCGGTGGCCTCCTCGAATACCTGTATCAGCTGAAGCACACCAAGACCGTTGCCCGTGCCGATGTTGAAGAACTCAACCTCCTTCTTCTGCTTGTTCTCTTCCATGCGGTTGATGGCGGCTATGTGGGCGTTGGCCAGGTCGATGATGTCGATGTAGTCGCGGATAGGTGTGCCGTCAGGAGTATCGTAGTCGTTGCCGAATACACTGAGGCACTCGCGGATTCCGGCCGCGGTCTGTGTGATGAATGGAATCAGGTTGGCTGGCACTCCCAATGGCAGCTCGCCGATGAGAGATGATGGGTGAGCGCCCACTGGGTTGAAGTATCTCAGGCAGATGGCGTGGAGCTCGGGATTCACCTTTATATAGTCCTTGATGATCTCCTCGTTGATCTGCTTTGTGTTGCCGTATGGCGAGAGGGCTGGCTGTATCGGGCTCTGCTCGGTAACGGGCAACACCTCGGGCTGACCGTAAACCGTGCACGATGACGAGAACACGAGATTAGGAATCTGGAACTCCTTCATGGCCTCCAGGATGTTGATAACGCCGTTGATGTTGTTGCGGTAATACTTGAGCGGAACCTTCACGCTCTCGCCCACGGCCTTGCTGGCGGCGAAGTGTATGATGGATTCTATGCCCTCAAACTGTTTGAGGAATGCGAAAAGCTCCTCCTTGTTGGCCACATCCACCTTGCCGAAATGCGGACGCACGCCGGTAATCTTGGCGATATTATCCACCACATCCTCCGACGAGTTGCTCAGGTTATCTACTATTATTACCTCGTAGCCCTTCTGCTGAAGCTCTACTGTAGTGTGGCTGCCTATGAAGCCTGTGCCACCTGTCACCAATATCTTTTTCATTTCTGTATATTTTTAGTAATGTGTTAGCTGGTACGAAAAACCACGTCAAAGATAAAAAAAATCAATCCAAATTGTAATACAGACAGATTTTTTTTTATAAATTTGCGCCAATATTAATACTCAACAACGAAAACAATACGCAAACATGGCAAATTTAGCTTCTATATTAAAAGATATCCTCCTCTTTGAGGACAGCGTAACCATTCCCGGTTTCGGCACATTCGAGACCACATACCAGTCGGCCCAGCTCGACGAGAAGTCAGGCGTGATACATCCTCCCACAAAGTCGGTGAAATTCAACCCCGCCAAGACCGACGACCCCGACCAAAAGCTCGCCAAAGCCGCCGGCAAGGTGGGAGTTACCGAAAGCGAGGTGGCTCCCCTGGTGCAGGAGTTTATCAGTGCAGCTAATGGCAAACTTGATGAGAAGTCCTCGTTCGTGATAGACGGTGTAGGCTCATTATACATCGACGACAACAAGCAGATAGCGCTCAAGCCGGTATCGTCCAAACTCTCCATCGACAACTACGGACTCGATACCGAGGAGGTGGAGCCGGTGGCACAGGCCGACAGAGTAGTATCCACCACAGTATCGGCCCCGGTAGTATCCACCACCACATCGCGCGGAAAGACAGTATCCCCGGCCGACACCAAGACCACTACCAAGGTATCCACCACCAAGGTGACCACCACTACCACAACCACCAAGTCGGAGGAGAAAAAGAAAAACGGCCTGCTGAAGGCACTCCTTATAATATTGCCGATAGTAGCGCTATTAGCTGTGCTCTTTGTAATGTTCAAGGACCAGATACTCGGCAACGGCGGCGATACACAGAAACCGGCAGAGCAGCTGATGCCGGAGCCCGAGCAGACCACCGACGACACACCTGTAGTGGATATCACACAGAGCGAGGCACAGGCCGAAGACCCCGAGGCAATACTCGCCGGCGTAGGTTTTGCCGATGTAAGCCCTCAGGACCTCGGCTCCAAGTACAAGAAATACTACCTCGTGGGCGGATCGTTCAAGGACCAGTACAAGGCCACCCAGGAGAAGAAGTCGGATCGTAGCCATG
>JAZQPB010000276.1:0-9862 GCA_045628165.1 Bacteroidales bacterium
TGGCGATGGTAAGAACACCTTCAACATCTCGACCTGTTCTTGCTTTGTAGTGGCAGGCGCCGGCTACAAGGTGGCCAAGCACGGCAACTACGCAGCGTCCTCAGTATCAGGCGCAAGCAACGTAATCGAGGCTCACGGCGTAAAGTTTACAGCCGACAACGCAAAACTTCTCGAAAGCCTCGAGAAGTGCAACTTCACATATCAGCACGCCCAGCTCTTTGCCCACGCTATGAAGTTTGTGGGCCCAGTGCGCAAGGCATTGCAGATTCCAACCTGTTTCAACCTCCTCGGACCATTGGTGAACCCTTGCAAGCCTCAGTATCAGTGTCTTGGAACCGCTACACTCGACCAGATGAGACTCTACCATTCGGTTTGTCAGCAGCTCGGCATCGGCTACTCGTTGGTTTCATCGCTCGACGGTTACGACGAGGTTTCGCTCACCAGCGACTTCAAGGTTACATCCAACAACTACGAGAAGATCTTCTCGCCAGCCGATTTCAACATTCCTATCGTAAAGCCTGAGGAGATCTACGGCGGCACCACCAAGGAAGAGGCAGTCAAGATTTTCGACAGCGTACTCGCCAACGAGGCCACCCTCTCTCAGAAAAACGTAGTAATAGCCAACTCGGCCATCGCCATTCGCACCGTATGCCCCGAGAAGAGCATCCTCGACTGCGTATCAGAGGCCCGCGAATCCCTCGAAAGCGGCAAGGCTATGTCAGCATTCAAGAAATACGTGGAACTGAACTCGTAGGTAAAAATGGAACGCGGATAACGCAGATTTAGCGGATTCGCGCGGTTTAAATTAATCTGCGAAAATCCGCCCAATCCGTGTAATCTGTGTTCCAATAATACATTAAACTATGACAATTTTAGACGAAATAACCGACAATAAGCGCATCGAGCTGGTGGAGCTCAAGAAGGTGCTTTCTTTGGACGAGATTAAGGAGGGAGCCAACTATTCCCGCACTTGTTTCTCGCTTAGGGACAGCCTCCTGAACTCCAAGACAGGCATCATCTCGGAGTTCAAGCGCCGTTCGCCATCCAAGGGCGATATCCACAAGGGCATCAATCCCGAGGAAGTGGTTCCGCTCTACGAGGAGCACGGAGCAAGCGGTGTAAGCTGTCTGGCCGACAACAAATATTTCGGTGGAAGCTACAAGGACGTGATGAAAGCCCGTGAGTGTCTGAAGCGCACACCATTGCTCTTCAAGGAATTCACCGTTGACCCGTACCAGCTTCACCTTGCCAAATACAGCGGCGCCGACGTGGTATTGCTCATCGCAGCCTGCCTCGAAGTATCTCAGTGTCAGGAACTCGCCGACGAGGCCCACTCACTCGGATTGCAGTGCATCCTTGAGGTTCACACCGAGGACGAGCTCTCGCATTACAGCAACTACATCGACATCGTGGGAGTCAACAACAGAAACCTCAAGATCTTCAAGACCGACATCCAGAACTCGATAAATCTGGCCAAGAACCTGCCATCCGAGGCCGTAAAAATCTCGGAATCAGGCATCAGCAACCCCGACACGGTAATCGAGCTCAGGAAACACGGTTTCAACGGCTTCCTTATGGGCGAGAACTTTATGAAAGAGCAGAACCCCGGCCTGGCCTTGCGCGACTTCATCGCCGCGGTCAGCAAAGCGTAGGATAAACGCTGCGTACTCCATACCGTAGGATAAACGCTACGCGTATAATCCTACGGTTATAGATACTTAATCCCCTCTCGGGGATCGTATTTGCAATTAATGTCCCCAACGGGGACAAAGTATCAATAACCGTAGGTGCACAAAAATCGTAAGATTTTTTTCACCTACGGAATCAAAAATGTAATAAATGAAGAAGAAAATAATCCTGACAGCATTAGGCGTGATACTATTATTGATAATAGTGAAATCGTGCTGGCCCGAGAAGAGGGAGCTGATATTGCAGACCGAGGCAGCTGATACGCACACCGTACAGAACAACGTAACCGCCACAGGAAACCTGGAGCCGGTAGACGAGGTGGAGGTTGGTACACAGGTATCGGGCATAGTGAAAAAACTCTACGTGGACTACAACAGCCACGTAACCAAAGGTCAGCTGCTGGCCGAGCTCGACAAATCGACTCTCTCAGAGCGACTTACTCAGGCCACCAACTCGGTAACAAGCGCCGAGAGCCAGCTGAAGCGCGCCCAGCAGACATACAACCGCACCAAGGAGCTCTATGAGGCCAAGGCCGCCACTCAGGTGGACATGGAGGACGCAGAAAACCAGCTGATACAAGCCAAATCGCAGCTGCTGAACGCTCAGACTCAGCTCCGCGAATCGCGCGTAAACCTCGGATACGCAGAGATCTACTCGCCCATCGACGGCGTAATCCTAAGCAAGGACATAGAGGAGGGACAGACAGTGGCATCATCGTTCAGCACCCCTACCCTGTTCGTGATAGCCAAGGACCTGAAGAACATGCAGGTGGAGGCCAATGTGGACGAGGCCGACATAGGACAGGTAAAAGTGGGTCAGAAATGCACCTTCACCGTAGACGCCTACAACGGCGAAGTCTTTGAGGGCTCGGTAAAATCCATCCGCCTGAAACCCATAACCACCAGCAACGTGGTAACATACACGGTAGTAATCCACGCGCCCAACCCCGAGGAGAAACTCTTTCCGGGCATGACGGCCTCCATCTCCATAATCACCAAGGAAGAGACCGCACTCTGCGTGCCATTGCAGGCCCTCGGATTCGAGCCCACATTCGAGGTTTTCAGCATGATGGGCCAGCATGATAACTTGCCATCAGCTGAAAGCGAAAACAACACAGCCTGCCACGACGGCAACCAGCACACCATCTGGCTGAAAAACGGCAACTCGATACATCCGGTAACCGTAACCACAGGCCTGGACGACGGTGTAAACGCCATAGTGACAGGCGGAAACTTGCAGCAGGGCGATACAATAGTGCTATCGGCCACAGTGCAGGCCAAAGAGGAAAAACGCAAACAGGGAGTAAGCCTTTTCGGCCCACCCCCAGGAAGAAGGAATAGGTAAAAATGAATCCAATAATCAGAATAGAGAACCTGAAAAGGGAGTTCGTTGTTGGCAGCGAGGTAGTAAGGGCGCTCAAGGGCGTAAGTTTCGATATCAGCGAGGGCGAGTTTGTAAGCATAATGGGAACCTCCGGCAGCGGAAAATCCACAATGCTGAACATCCTCGGCTGTCTCGACAAGCCCACCTCGGGCGAGTATTACATCGACAACTCCCCGGTGAGCAACCTATCGAAAGACGAGCTGGCTCATGTGCGGAACCGCAAAATAGGATTCGTATTCCAGAGCTACAACCTCCTGCCCAGGACATCGGCCATAGAGCAGGTGGAGCTTCCGCTGCTATACAACCGGAACATATCGTCCAGGGAGCGCCGCGAGAGAGCCATCCGCGCCCTGGAGCAGGTGGGCCTTCAGGACAGGATGGAGCACATGCCCAACCAGCTTTCGGGCGGCCAGCAGCAGAGAGTGGCCATAGCCCGTGCCATAGTGAACGACCCCGTAATCCTGCTGGCCGACGAGGCCACGGGAAACCTCGACACCAGAACATCATACGAGATAATGGCGCTGTTCCAGAAACTGCACCAGGAGGGCAAGAGCATAATATTTGTGACCCACGAGCCTGATATAGCCTGTTTTACATCGCGCACAATAATGCTCCGCGACGGCCGCGTAATGAAGGACGTGCCGGTACAGACCCAGAGCGCCAAGGCCGCACTCGACGCACTGCCACTGAGCGAGGACTACTAACTAAGTGATTGAAGTGATTGAAATAATTGAAGTGATTGAACACTTCAACAATTCAACACTTCAATTACTTCAACACTTACTAAAATGAACTTCAGCAACTTACTCAAGATAGCCTATCAGGCAATACTCAGGAACAAGACGCGGTCGCTGCTCACAATGCTGGGCATCATCATAGGCATATCGTCGGTGATAGCGATGGTGAGCCTGGGACAGAGCTCGTCGCAGAATATCAACGAGCAGATATCGCAGATGGGCACCAACCTGATAATGGTAATGCGCGCCAACCAGCACCGCGGCGGTGTCAATATGGGAAACTCGAACTCACAGTCGCTGTCGGTGAAGGACGTGGAAGCCATCAAGGCCAAATGCCGGCACGTAGAGATGGTATCGCCCATGGTGAGCACGGCCGGGCAGATGGTGCGCGGATCCAACAACTGGCCGGGATCCATGCAGGGAGGATCCACCGAGCTGATACGTATCAGAAAATACGACATCGAGAAGGGAACCAACTTCACCGAAAACGACATTCAGGAATTCAAGAAAGTGTGCCTCGTGGGGCAGACTGTGGCCAGCAACCTTTTCCCCGACGGCGAAAATCCTGTAGGTCAGGAGATAAGGTTCGGCAAGACGCCGTTCAAGATAATAGGGGTATTAGCTGCCAAAGGCCAAAACCAGATGGGACAGGACCAGGACGACATAGTAATAGCCCCCTACTCCACCGTGATGAAACGCCTGCTGGCCACACAGCACCTCCACATGATATACGCATCGGCCGTAAGCGAGGACGCCTGCGACATAGCCGTGGCCGAGATTTCGGAGACTCTGAGGGCCAGCCACAAGATAAAGGACGACGACGAAAACGATTTTGACGTAAGAACCCAGGCCGAGCTGCTGTCGATGCTAAATACAATTACGGGATTCCTTACCGTGCTATTAGCTGCCATAGCCTCTATATCGCTGATAGTGGGCGGCATAGGCATCATGAACATCATGTATGTAACCGTAACCGAGCGCACCAAGGAGATAGGTCTGCGCACCGCGATAGGCGCTCGCGGCCGAGATATCATGTTTCAGTTTCTGCTGGAGAGCAGTATGCTGAGCCTCGTGGGCGGTTTTATAGGAATTATTTTCGGATTGTTTCTCAGCTATGTGATATCGCTGGCATTGGGCTGGCCGTTTATCATAAGTATCTCAGC
This sequence comes from Bacteroidales bacterium, assembly GCA_045628165.1. GTDB lineage: Bacteria > Bacteroidota > Bacteroidia > Bacteroidales > UBA3824 > UBA3824. Next base: position 4,973 of record JAZQPB010000276.1, read on the forward strand.
CATAATTACTTCGTTTGCGGTTTGCGCCGCCACGGGCATATTCTTTGGATGGTATCCTGCCAAAAAAGCAGCCAATCTCGATCCAATAAATGCACTTAGATACGAATAATTTATAAAATTTTAATTTTAAGATTTGTAATTTAAATTTTTTCAATTAAATTTGCATCCAAAACAAACCCTATATATAATTCTTTTTATTATTTTCATTATTTTTGTATTAATTCCCTTAGGCTGGGCGTTGTGATAACGTCCAGCCATTTTTTTGTCTATTTTTTTTACAGCTAATACGCTTTTTTATATCTACCTTTGCAGCAATTCAATGAATTGATTTCGCCTACGGCGTTATTACAAAACATAAATTATCACGAATTAACATAAATTATCCATAAATTTTCTCTCTGAGAGTAATTTTTGATAAATTCGTGTCAATTTATGATAATTTATGTCTAAAAAAACGCCGTAGGCGTAAGGCGATAATTAAGTTAACTAAAAAATTATGGAAAAACTTGGAACATTACTCTGCATAGACGACAATCCCGCGATACTCACGGCATTGAAATTCCTGCTCGGAAACCATTTCGAGAAGGTGCTCACTCTGCCACATCCCGAGAAGGCCACTCTAACCATAGCCCAGGAGCAGGTGGACCTCGTGATCCTGGATATGAACTTCTCCATTGGAATCAACAACGGTCAGGAGGGAATCTACTGGCTCCAGAATATCAGGAAACATCATCCAGATACTCCAGTGATACTCCTGACGGCTTACGGCGGTATCGACATCGCCGTAAAGGGTCTCAAGAACGGCGCCGCCGATTTCATCACCAAGCCCTGGGACAATATGGAACTTATCCGCAAGATCCGTGAGATTCTCCAGACCAAGAGCGAGGTTCAGACTCTCGACGAGGTGGAGGCCGACCACATCCGCGTGGCCCTCGACCGCACCCGTGGCAACCTATCCAAAACCGCCGAAATGCTCGGAATCACCCGCCAGACATTATACAACAAAATGAAGAAGTTAGGAGTATGAAACACACGGCGGCTATGCCGCCTTTTTCCTTATCCGAAAATTAAAAGAATAAAAAAGAATGAAAAGAATTTTTATTACATAAATTACCACGAATTAACATAAATTCGTCATAAATTTTTTCTCTGAAAAGTAATTTAACGAGAGTTCGACGAATTATTGTATGGCGCCTACAGCGTGATTTTTTTACATAAATTATCATAAATTGACACGAATTTCCCATAAATTACTCTATTAAAGAGAAAATTTATGATCAATTTATGTTAATTCGTGATAATTTATGTTTTGTAATAACGCCATAGGCGAAATAATAATTTTTCGTCGAACTCACGTTAATTTATGAAAAATTCGTGTCAATTTATGGTAATTTATGTCCAAAACATATCATCAAATTCTTTTAATTTATTTCCAATTCTTTGAATTTTCGGATAAAAAAACAAGTTGCCGAAGGCAACTGAAAACACACATTTATGTATATCATAATAGCAATATTATTAGTAGTAGTGGCTGTCTGGCTGTTTGTGAGGCACCAGAACAGGCTGAGGCGGAATGCGTATATGATCCGCGAGTCGATACGGAACCGCGACTTTATGTTCCGCCTCGGCACCAGCGGACTGCTATATGGCGAGGCCGCTATGCAGGAAACCCTCAACAGCCTCGGCGATACTATCCGCAAGAGCGTCCGTGAGAGCGAGGTGCGCTCCTGGGAGAATATGACCCGTGTGCTTACCCACGAGATTATGAACTCGATAGCGCCAATAATGTCGATAAGTCAGACGATGATAGAATTCTCCAACATCAGCGACCCAATGGTGAAGGAGGGCGTCACAGTAATCAACGACACGGCGCAGAGGCTCAACGCCTTTGTGGATAGTTTTAGGAAGATGAGTATGCTTCAGAAACCCAGCCCCACCACATTCCACGTAAGCGAGGTATATCAGCAACTTGCGGGATTGTATCCAGATCTGGTATCGTCCACGGCAAAAATAGACGGCATAGACATCCTCACCGACAAGAATATGCTAATGCAGGTTTTGATAAATCTCTGCAAGAATGCCTTGGAGGCTGGGGCTTCGAGGATTGGATTCCACTCCGAGCGCAACAACGACAACTCCACCACTCAGATAATCCTAAGCAACAATGGCGACCCGATACCCGCCGAGGTGCGCGACGACATCTTCACGCCGTTTTTCACCACCAAGGAGCGTGGCTCGGGAATCGGCCTCTCCGTCTGCCGGGAGATTATCGTAATGCAGGGAGGAAAGATAGAACTCCTCGACACCCCGTCGCCAGGATTCCATACGTCGTTTCTCATTGAGGTGTAGATAATTACGAAATGCGCCTACGGCGTTTGGTCTTTAAACACGAATTATCAAAAATTGTCCAAAAATTTTTCAAAAATTACTATTCAGAGAAAAAATTTATGAACAATTCGTGTTAATTTGTGGTAATTTATGTTCAAAAAAACGCCGTAGGCGAAAAAAAATATTTTATGTTATCATTCATTAAAACATTTCTGTTTGTAGTCAGGAAGTTTTGGCTGGCGACGGCGCTCAATATTTTGGGGCTGTTGGTGGCCTATTGTACTTTTTATTACCTGACCACACAGATAGATTTTGCTACGGAATACAACAAGCAAGTGCCTGACTACGAGCGCTGTTACCGTCTCGAAAACTGCGGTGTGATAAGCGAGGGCGACTGGATAGACTGGTGCACCTACGATATGAAACTTTTTGCCGACTCGCTTCCCGAGGTGGAGCAGTCGGTGGCGTTCACAAGATACAACAACTCCTACGAGGTTTACGGCAAAAACGGCCTCGAAAACTGGAACGCAACCCAATACAACGGCGACGTTTTCAGGTTTTTCGGAGTGGAGGTTATCGACGGCGAAGTCAATGACACCGTGCCCAACAATCTGGTAATCAACTGCAAAAAGGCTTTGGAATATTTCGGTGAAATCAACGTGGCGGGGCGCGAGATAAATACCAACAAGGGCCCTCGCAGAATTTCCGCCGTGGTTGGAAACCTTCCCGACAACTACCTGCTTCAGGGCGATATTTTTGAATCGTACACAAGCAACGACCTCAGACAGATGAAGTACTCGTTCAACACCGTTGTGGTAATGCGTCTTGGCGATACAATCAGCCCCTGCGCCGTCGAGGAGGCATACAAGCCATATCTCAGCAACCTGTTCGGACCCACCACTTTCAATAAAATCTCGGTGAGGCTCACTCCATTTGCCGAGACGTATTTCTCGCAGGTAAACAGCGGATTCGACCAGGGAAGCCGTATCACCACGCTGATACTCAGGCTGTCGGCTATGCTGGTTTTGTTGCTGGCAGGTATCAATTTCGTGAATTTCAGCCTTGCGCAGGCGCCTACACGTGTAAGTTTCATAAACATCCGCAAGATACTGGGTTCCAGCAATATGGCTATCAGGCTGTCGATAATTCTGGAAAACATTGCCATTTCGCTCCTCGCCCTCGGATTGGCGCTGTTGGTTATATTTTTTGTTTCTAACACTCACTGGATTCAAACGTTTCTGTTGGGTAATCTTGAACTTGGGAATCACTCTGGACTTGTCGTCAAATTATTCATAATCAGTATTTTGACGGGGCTAATATCGGGGATTTATCCAGCGTGGTTTGCCACATCGTTTCAGCCCGCCGTGGCTATCAAGGGCTCGGTGGGACTTTCGCCAAAGGGCAAGCGGATGAGGTCGGCGCTAATGCTGGTGCAGTTTACGATTTCGATTTTTATGTTCATTTACCTGACCTTAATGGTGGAACAGGGGAAATTTGTTCTCGGCTCGGAATACGGATTCTGCAAGGACGCTATCCTATTCTCGCAACTATCTCAGAAACCAGCACTTGAGAGCGATAAAATTGAGCGTGAACTTCAGAAACTGCCTGGCGTGGAGAGTGTGTCGTTCTCGCAATTCCTTATCGGCAACGACAACCACCGCGAGGTGATGACTCTGAATATCGACGACACCGCCAAGGTAATGTTCACTATACTCAGGGTAAGCAGTCAATATCTTGATACTTACGGCATTGGCATTAGGGAAGGACGAAATTTCCAGCCGTCAGATACCGACGCCTACATCATCAACGAGGCTATGATGAAGCAACTGCACTCAGCCGACCTCCACGACCTGAAACTCTTTGGGAAGCGACTTAATGTGGTGGGTATCAGCGACAACCCGAGACTACACTCAATGCGTTTCAACGGATACATCGACAACGTGGTTTTTCAGTATTCGTGCACCGACCAGGACAAGTCGTTCTTTGCCAACAAGGGTCTCATCGACAAGGCCCTGCTGAATCAGTTTCTGAGTATCCGAATCGACGGCCGTGATAAGGAGACCGCCAAGCGCAACGTGGAGGAATATTTCCGCCGAAACTATCCCGACGAGAATGTGGAGGTTAATTATTTCGACCATTCGCTGATAATGCTTTACGATCCTGAGTTGCGTTTCGGGCGTCAGATAGTGGCCTCCACGGCAATCATCGACCTCATAATGCTGATAGGCGTAGCGTGCCTAACGCTCTTTGAGGTCCAGTACCGACGCAAGGAAATCGGAATCCGCAAGGTATTGGGTAGCAGTAATTTTCAGATCCTGACGCTCTTGAGCAGGCGTTACATCTGGCTCTTGCTGATAGCCTTTGCGATATCGGCGCCACTGGCCTACGTGATAGGTAGCAGTTGGCTATCGACCTTCGCCGAACACGTGGAAATCTCGCCGTTCCCATTCGCCCTCGGATTCGTCGGCGTGGCGTTCGAAGTCGGATCGTAGCCATGTCGTTCTGTGAGCCAAGGAGTTGGTGGCCATTGTTGTCTTCCTATGGCCCCCTGGCCGTCTGACT
>JAZQPB010000277.1:0-4193 GCA_045628165.1 Bacteroidales bacterium
CCCTTGAAACGCTTGTTGGTGATATGGTAATTGCCGATTCGGCAATCGCGGTCGTGGGCATCAGGGTAAGTAAGTTCCAGGATTCCGAAACGGATCTCCCATTCAAAATCGTACTTGTCATCACCGCAAAACTCTGTGCCATAGCCCCATTTGGCATTTCTATAATCGGGATTGAACTCCATCTCGGTATCCACGCCGTCGAAGTCGCCCTCCCAAACACCGCAAATCACGCGCGACATATCCTCGTCGTAGTCGCCATCGTAATCCTCGTAATCGTCCCAGCAACAATCCTCGCAGGACACCATCGAAAAGGCCAGCATCGAAGCAATCAACACCGCCAGAAATCTGAACTTTGCTTTCATAGTCGTTAGTTTTTTAATGGTTGAACATTTAACTTATAGTTGCAATTTCGTTGTCGAAATATAAATATTTGTCCAATGAAAAAAGATAAAAAAAGGTTAAAAATCAATAATATATCATTCAGAGAACAAATCATCCAATGTAACCACCTCATCCACCTGATGAGAATGTTCATTTTTCGACAAGCCATTGGCCACAATCATAATAAGCAACAACGAACGAGTAGGCTTGTGCTGTTTGCTATGAAGGAAAGCATCAATTTTGTCTGACAACTTGGATTCGTAATCCACATCAATAGCAAACTGATTCTCAGAGAATTTAACCTCACAGATATAATCAGCACGCTCTCCTTCTGATTCAAAAACCAAATCTATCTGAGCCTCCCTTCCCGAAGAGGCCGTTCCTGAATAGCAATACGCATTCCTGACGCCCCTCAATCGCAAAGCGCTCAAAATCTGAGGGATATGGTCTATACAGAGCAATTCGAATGTATTACCCGCCCAGGAGTAAAAATTGCCAGAACGGTTGATCATATTCCAAGAGCCCAACTGACTTTTGCCGTATATGAAGCGGAGATAAAACAGGGAAAAGTAATCCTTCAACTGAAAAACAGTCTCTACCCGCGACTTTCCGTATCGGGGATATTGACGGATAACACCCGATTCCAGCAAATTATCCAACATCTTTGTGAGAGTGCCACCGCTAGAAACTTGTATGGATTTCTGAATTTCGGAACGTGTGAGTCCATAAAAACGCTTACCCAATGCCATTACGATATCAATATATCTATCAGTAGACGAATACAATCCTGTATAAACCGATTTAAACTCTTCCTCGTAATTATCTACCCCAAAAAACAGATTATTAACATTTTGAGTAAGAGAAAGATTGCGTTTAAGCATATTCATATAATAAGGAATACCACCCCAGACCATATACGACAAAGCAATCTCGTATCTTGAGAATTTGAAGCCACGTTTTTTGTAAAACAACTCGCACTCGCCCAAAGTAAATGGAGATAATTTAATGCGCTGAGTAAGTCTGCCATACAATCCACCGTAATCGCGGATTATGTTATCAAGCATCCAACTTGTGGCGGACCCGCAAACCACCAACACAATATTCTTCTGTCGCTCCGCCCAGGAATTCCAGAAATATCCGAGTTCTGAAATCAGTTCAGACGACTGAGGACCTGCAAGCCAGGGTAGTTCGTCTATGAAAACCACCTTACGTTTGCTACGTTTCCTTAGCAACAACTGCTTGAGAGACGAAAACGCCTCGCGCCAGCAAGTAATCCTAGGAGCATTTGCATTGAGTCCAAATGTCAATAACTGATCATAGAAATGCGACAACTGAGTCTGCCTGTAAGTGGCCTCGTCGTTTTCCTTCAGATACGACCCCACCACCGAAAACGAGAACTTGTTGTCGAAAAACTCACTTATCAGAAAAGACTTTCCGACACGCCTTCTGCCATAAATAGCCACAAACTCAGACCTATCGGACTCAAGAACCTGATCCAACACCTCGAGTTCACGTTTCCTGCCTATTATATTTGCAAACCTCAAATCATTCATTTTGATACATTTGAAACAATTAATATTCTAAATATCAACTACAATGCAAATATACAAAAGCAAAACCAATTTTCCAAAACTCAGCCAAATTAAACAAAAACTAATTAATTTGGCTGAGTTTTAGGATATCATACACCCCTACATCCTCCCCTTCGCATCGCTTCCCGCGCCAGTGCCTTTGTACTTGCTCTGACTCTGATTGAAAGTGTATCTTACAGAGAGATTAAGTCTCTGACTATTACGGTGATGACTCTGTTCCAGGTAATAATAACCGCAGTCCATTGCCACGTCCTGACCTGATTTGCGGAGTACGTCATCAAGGGTGACACGAACCACCAGCGACTTGTCCTTCAGGAAACTCTTCTGAGCCACAAAGTTCAGGTTATAGACATTGTTTTGAAGCCTGTAAGTCATCACGTCGCCCCTGAACTGACAGAACAGATTGGCCTCCAACTGCCAGTTGCCCTTCAGGCGGAAAGCGTTGTTGCAGTTGATAATCGAGATAGGCTTGCGATAGCAAATTTCCCGAGCATCAGAGGCTTCGCGTGGATCAGCCAAAGTTTTCCTCAAAGTGGCGCTCATAATTCCAGCGGTCCAGTTTGGAGAATAAACTCCGAAAGTTGGAGAGGCATTCAGGAAGGCCGAGAACTTATTAACGGGCTCATCGAGATTGATATTCCTGATTACGATAACACCCTCATCATTAAGCACATACGACCACTCAACAAAAGAATTCTTCACGCATCCGTACGACATCGAGAGATTCAGCACCTTCCAATGGATATTGGCATCAATATTCTGAGAATTCTGATTCTTCAGTTTTGGGTCGCCCTGCTGATACGAGTAAGGATTCAGGTAAACCATAGCCTCGTTGAGGCTCCAATAATTAGGTCTCTGAACCTTGAAACGGTAACTAAGCGAGGTCTGCACCTGTCCAAACTGCCTTGACCACGAGGCCGAGGGGAACACATTGTCGTTGTTTCTCGAAAGCGAATTCTCGGGATTGCTGAAACTTGTATATTCCAGCCCCACGTGCTCGTAGCGAAGGCCAGCGGTAAAGGCTCCGAGTTTCTCAAGTTGGAAACCATACTCGGCAAAAACCGCCACATTTTCTTCCCTCACCTCCGATTTTGTGGAAGGAACATCCAGACCCTTCACGGCGTAGTCGCTCTTGCGGACTACAAACGAATTCTCCTCACCCACAGTAAGTTGACCCTTCCAAACAGGATAAGTCAGCACCAGTTTGTCGGCCACCATATCGGTCTTCTTGGTATCCACGGTGGAACGCGAGCCATTATCAAAAAGGTCCACCTTGTTGTTGTCCTGCGACTTCTTGGTCATAAAATCGAAATTGAAATCAATGCCGAGTTTGCCCACCTTGCCATTATAATAAGCATTGCCGTCCACATTGTAAGGCTCGGTGTCGTCGCTACGCTGATACGAATGGCTGTTGGATTTTTTTGTTTCTGACGGCGCACTCATCAGGTACTCCACAATGTTGGTCTGCTCCTCCATAGAAGAATATCCGCCCAACTTGTCGTGCTTATCCACACGAACGCCAACAGAATGATTGTCTGATATTTGCCAGTTGACACCTAAATTATAGTTCAAAGCCTGTCCATACCAGTCGTTCCTGAGACGCGCGTCCTGATCCAAGACCTTGATATCGTCGCCATTCCTGAAATAAGTCCACTGATGAGGGGTCTGATCGTTTATGGAATTCCAGTCCCAGTAATTAATCAGACCAAAAACATCAACATTCTTGTGCCTGTATCGGAGGTTTGCGGTGGCATTCTTGTTGTTTTTGCCGTACTCGATATCGTAGCAGTCCTCGGAATGGAGGTCGAAGCCGAAACCGTTTCCCTGACGTCGCACAGTCCTGATCCTTACCACGCACGACACCGTGGCATCGTACTGCGCGCCAGGATTGGTGATCACCTCAACTTCCTTAATCTCATCACTTTGCAGACGTTTGAGTTCATCCAGATCCTGCACCTTTCGTCCATTTATGTAAAAGACAGGAGCGCCCTTTCCGATCACCTCCAATCCGTCCTTGCCCTCCATCATACCAGGCACCTTGGCCAGCATCTCCTTGGCCGTTCCTGACTTCTCGAGCACCGAACCCGTGATACTTGTTACCATCGAATTGCCTGTAAGTCTTGTCTTTGGCTTTTGGGCGCTAACGACCACCTCGTTCAATTCCTTATCAGCCGACAACAGACTCAATACACCCAGATCCTCCTTTGGATTCTGCACATA
>JAZQPB010000278.1:0-2211 GCA_045628165.1 Bacteroidales bacterium
CTTGGCAAAAAGATAGTTTTCAAGGCCGTGGGCACATACATCAGCAATGGCGATGGCGACGTGGTAAGATACCGTCAGCTGCAGCTGGAGCATTTCCACGACGCGCTACTCCAGGCCGGATTATCGGCAGCATCCGCCAAACCTACATGCTGGCGCGAGGCCTTCGTGTTGCTGAGGCAGCTTCTGCAAGGCATCAAGAGCCGCAGGAAAGTGATATTCATTGATGAGTTGCCATGGCTTGCAGGTCCTCAATCGTCGGAGATGATATCAGAGCTTGGATATTTCTGGAACTCGTGGGCCGACAGCCAGCGCAACATAATGCTCGTGGTGTGCGGATCGGCCACCAGCTGGATGCTCGACAACATAATCCACGATTACGGCGGACTGCACGGCCGTCTTACCGAGAAAATAAGGCTGGAGCCGTTTACCCTGGCCGAATGTGAGAAATACTACAAGAAAAACAAATTCCGCCTGTCCAGATACGAGATGGCGATATCATATATGTGTCTGGGAGGAATACCATACTATCTGGACAAACTGCTGCCCAGCCAGACCATCACCGAAAACATCGACCGCATATTCTTTGCCGACAGCAAGATACATCAGGAATTCCGCGACGTATATACCGGACTCTACGCCAACAACGAGCGCTATGTGGACGTGGTGACCACTCTTGGAAAACATTTCTACGGTCTCACCCAGACCGAGATAAGCAAATATACCAACATCAAGAGCGGAGGCACTCTCAGCAACCTGCTCAGCAATCTCCGCGAATCGGGTATCACGAGGGAATATCCCCGCTACGGAAAATCGCGAATGGAAACCGTGTATCAGCTCAAGGATTTCTTCTCGCTGTTCTACATAAGATTCATCATGGGACGACAGCCTAAGCGTGGACAATGGAACGCCATGCAAAACACCCCCACCCTATACAGCTGGGCCGGCAACTCGTTTGAACTGCTGTGCATAGCCCACATTCCGCAGCTTCAGGAAACCCTCAGGATACCATCCATCGATAGATGCTACTGCTGGAGCGGACAGGGTCCCGATGGCAAGGGCGCACAGATAGACCTGATGCTGGAATGCAACGCCCTACGCTACGACTATCTTTGCGAGATGAAATTCTCAGGCGCAAAATTCAGGATAGACCAAGACACCCACGACAATATCCAGAACAAGATAAGCGCCTTTGCAGCCAGTAAAATCCACAATGTCATACACTCAATACAGGTGGTGATGGTAACGGCAAGAGGCTTGGCTCCGGGAGAGCACACCAGCTCCATAAATCAGGAAGTCACCCTCGACGACCTCTTCTCTCCCACCCCATAAAAACCAACAAAACTCAGCGAAATTCAAGAAAAAATCGTGAATTCCGCTGAGTTTTGCAGAGAAATTTTTAATTTAAATATCTAATATTCAACACATTAACATTTTTACAACTGCACAAAAACGCATTAATTTTTCACCTCGTTTTTTTGCAATTACTCCACCATTGCCAGCGCCTTGCGGATCTCGCTTACGGTGAACTGGCCGGGGGCTGTGCCCTCGCCGAAATCTGATGCCACGTAGGTGAACTCGGCGCCGCACTTCAGCGAGCCAAGTCGGGCTATCTTGCCGAGAGGTCCCATACCGAAGGCCACGATATTGGAGCGAACCTGATACAGCGACATCAGCACTGCATTGTCGGTAACGGTGTTTACCTTGCAGGCCAGCTTCACGATATCGGCACGGTGCTGCACGCACTTGTCGATGATGAAGATGAGATCCTTCTGTGAGGGAGTCTCGTCGAAATTGTGGTAAGAGATTATGAGCTTGCATGAGGTGTCCTTGCAGGTATCGGCCAGACGGGCGGCCACCTCCTTGCCACGCTCCACTTCCACGTCGATATACTTGGCGCCCCACTTGGCGGCGTTCTCAAGATACTGGATAGAGGTCTCCTCGTCGTAGGCGCCGGGGCGGCATGTTACGATGTAGCTCATCGACTTGTCGGCGAGAAGAGCCTTCATCTCGTCCATGGTGGGTTTCACCAAGTCTATTCTAAGTTCGGCGCATTTCTCGTTTCCGAGCTGCTTCATGGCATTAGCAACGCCGAGGGCTGATAAACAAACGTATAGCATTTTTTAAAGTGTAAAGTGTAAAGTTTAAAGCTTAAAGTGTAAAGTTTAGGGATTAGAGTTATTAAACAAGAAAACAGCACTCAATTATCTTTTC
>JAZQPB010000279.1:0-4447 GCA_045628165.1 Bacteroidales bacterium
AGTAATTTTTGAAAAATTCGTGTCAATTTATGATAATTTATGTTGAAAAGAACTTCGCCGTAGGCGTAATTTTCAATTCATCGAACTCACGTTATTTATCCAACGGTCCGCAGATTAGAATGTGGGAGCTGAATCGTATACCGACTGGAGGGTGTAGCCATCGTCGTAGGTTTCCATGGCCTTTACCATGGTCTGTACCATAACCTCGGAATAGTCGTTCATCCACTTGCCTGTGCCGTGGTTGAAGTAGCCGTGGCACTCCTTGCCGGCCTTGGCAACGCCGTTGTCCCAGAGGATGGCGGGGATGTAGCTGTCGTGCATGCACTTGACAACGTACTCGAAGAAATACTGACGGTAGGCCTCCTGAGTCTCGTCGTTGCGGTTGCAGTTGCCCATCTCGCCTATGTAAACAGGAATACCCTTGGTGATGAATCTGTCGTAGAGCTTCTTCATGTTGTTCTGGTAATCACTCTCGTTGCCCCAGCTCTCCACCTTGCCGCTCTCGGCTGTGTGGCCCCACTGGGTCTTGGTAACCTCGAGTGTGTAGCTAGTGGGATCGTAGTCGTGAACTGCCACCATGAGCTTGTGGGCGTCGTCGGATGGGAGCACCAAGAACTCGCTGAGATCTATGTTGGTGCAGTATGTAGGGATACCGAGCCAGCGGTCGGCGTTGTTGCCGCCGGTGGCGCGTACTGCGTCCACAAATGTCTGAAGCCACTCGTTGTAGCACTTGTACTGCTTGCCGCCGTCGGTGCGGTTGCCGCCCCAGCCCCAGCCGCCGTCGTGTACCTCGTTGAATGCCTCAAGAATCAGGAAGTGGCCCTTGTCCTTGAACTTCTCGGCTATCTGTGTCCATACGGCCTTGATTTTCTCAACAGTGAGCTCCTGAGTCTTATCGACACCGGCGCACGACTTGATGTTGAGCCAGATCTTGTCGTCGTGGTGGATGTTTACGATGGCGTTCAGTCCGGCCTTCTCGCAATAGTCAACCACCTCGGCCACACGGTCCAGCCAGGCCTCCTCTATCTTGTATCCGCTGGCCTTGTCGCCAATGTGGCCGCTCCAGGTAACGGGGATGCGCACGGTTTTCATTCCAGAGGCGGCTACAGCGTCCATGGTGGCCTGTGTGCATTTTGGATTGCCCCAGCAGGTCTCGTTGGAGATGTTGTTGTTGTTGGCGTCGAACTGGTTGCCGAGGTTCCATCCCATGCCCATGGCGGCCAAAACCTGCGCTGGATTCTTGGCGTCGGCAAGGCTCACCTTCTCCGATGTCATGGTGCCCTTAGAGTTCTCCAATGGGGTGTATGGATTGCGTGTTACAGGCTTATCAGGCTCCGGCTCCGGGTTCGGATTGGGATTGGGATCGGGGTCGGGATTCGGGTCGGGATCGGGTTTCTGGTCAGGATTTTCTATTCCATCAGGGTCGGCGGGATCGTCGGTGCCGCCGCCGCATGATGACAATGTACCCCAGGTCAGCAGTCCGGCCATCAGGTAATAAACGATGTTTCTTCTTTTCATTACTTTTTAATTTTATTTAGTGAATAATTGGTTTTACATTATTATTCCTCGGCGTATTTCGCGTCGGTCCAGTCATCGGAGCGGAATGGATATGCAGGCAGGAATCCGCCGCCAATGAGTGTGCCGTGGCTGAAATCGCGGAAGCAGAATCTTACAGCTACAGGCTTGGGCACCTTCTTGGAGCTGACGGCCACGTGGTTGGTCTGCCACTTTACCCAGACGCTGTCGGCACGGTGGAATACGTGGTCGTCGCCGGCTATGTCGAAGCCTTCTATCATGTAGTTGGAGCAGATGCCCATCTGGAGATTGTCGAATCCTACGAATGCCTCGTTGCCCTCTATGTACATCTCCTTGTATGTGGGGCCCGATGCCATGAACATTTCCCTGCCGTATGTCTTATTGAGGGCCAGCCATGCAAGGCGCTGACCTACTTGTTTTTTCTGTCGCGGATGGATGTTGAATTTCTCCTGCGGAAGGGCGAGGTCGCATGTGGATACGAGACCGCAGTTAGGTATCAGCTGACTGAGCTTATACTGGCTCTCGCGCAGGAATGCGGCCGAATTGTATGGTCCGTAATAATAAGGCGCTATCTCGCACATGTAGAAAGGTATGTCGCCCAGGCCGATCTCCTGACGCCAGAAGGCCACCATATCGGTCATAACGGCCTCGAAATTATTGGCGCCCACGTTGCTCTCGCCCTGATACCAGATGATGCCCTTGTAGGTGAGTTTCTTTACCGGATGGAACATGGCATTGTATGGCAGGAGGATGCGCTCCCACTCCTGCTCCACGGCCTCGATGTCCTCTTTCTTGGTGGAATAGCCGTGCTTGTGGAGGAGCTCCTCGTTCATCCAGCTCTCTACCTTGCTGCCGCCGTATGCCACCGATACTATGCCCACGGGCACATTGAGTGCGTGGGAGAGGTTTTTGGCGAAATGCCATGCTGTGGCCGAATACTCGGTGGCCACGGCAGCTGATGGCACGGTCCATGTGCCGTCGATATCGTCGAGAGGTGTGTAGCTGTGCTTGGGGTACTGTGTGATGAAGCGCACGTGGTCGGCCTCGCGGTCAGAGAATACTATCTCTTCCCAGCCATCCTCCACGCAGCATCCCGGATACCCTTTTAGGGGCATCTGCATGTTGCTCTGGCCTGATGCAAGCCATACTTCGCCTATCAGCACGTTGCTGATGGAGGTTACCTTGCCGTCCTTCAAGTCCTTGAAATCGAGGGTCTGAGGGTCGAATGATCCGGCCGGTGTTGGGATCTCGGCCTGGAATTTGCCTTCCTTGTCGGCCTGTACGGTTACTTTGTTGGAATTCCAGCTCATGGAGATTTCCACCTTTGCGTTTTTGGTGGCGGTGCCCCACACGCGGGCGTTGGTGCTTTGCTGGATTACCATATTGGAGCTAATGGCGTTTGGGAGTTTTACCTCGGCATTAGCTGCCAATCCGCTGAGTAATAATGCGGTAATGATTTGTGGTACTTTCATTGATCTGATATTTTTAGTAATTGAAAATGATATAAAAGTGAGTTCGACGGAATCTCGACGAATCTCCCGAGGCGATGCCCCGGGTTACTAATTGTAAAGGCTTCCAGCCTACGCACTGCCTGGAAGGCAGCACAAATAGTAACCGGGGGCATCCCCTCCGGAGAATCCATCGCCTCAAAAATACCAAAAATATCAGAAATAAAAAATTTTTTTTATGCGGACATCTTCATGTACTGGAGCTCGGAGCCTGATATGTTTTCCCAGAGGCCGTCGAAATCCCGGGCCTGGATGCGGCTTGCGAGTATTCCGGTGCGTCCGTTGAAGATGTTTTTTCTGGCAGGCTGGCTGTTGATGGTGAGCGAGAGGCGCACGTAGTAGACGTCGTTGTTGGTGTCCTCGTCGAAACGGGAGTTTACGAAAGCGTTTACAGTGATCCCGGAGTTCTTGACGGCGCAGCAGAATTTGCAGTACCAGTCGCCGGGCTCGGCAGGCTCGTATTCCCAGTAGATTGTAGCGCTATTAGCTGGCTTGCATGTGATGAGGTTTTTGCGGATGTACTCGGAGCCCTTGGAGCAAACGTCTTTGGCGTAGTTCCAGACGGCCTCCATGATATCGTTCTGATGGCCCTGCTCTATTGCAAAGCTCATATAGATCTTGTTGTATTCCAGTGCGTTCTCGTTGTTTCTGTTAGTTCTCATGGCTGTATCGTTTTTTATGGTTTGTGTTTTTGTTTTGTTTACGATGCAAAGATACAGCGGAGAGTGTCCCAGAATTCGGCACAGGATGGAAGTTTTTTTTGTTTTTTTCCGACAGCGCCAGCCCGGAGGGCTTCGGCGCAATCGGTTAATCAAGGTAGTGCCTTCCAGGCACCGGGTTAGACGCGCAAATTGTCAATCTGCGCAAAGACTTCCTCGATTTTGGCAACAATACGCTGTTGCTCGGCAAGAGGAGGAAGAGGGATGAGAAATTTATTAAATTTGCTTTGTGTTAATTGATATATTTGTGTAGTATTGTTTTTGTCAATAATTTGATCGAAAAACAATTGAGAATGAAGATAATAATAAATGAATTTATTAAATTGACTTTTACATATTGCCATAAAAGCACCGAAAGTCATAGGTTCTACGACATTTTCTATCAGTGCAGATTTTCCCACCAAATGGCGGCTCCCGTTTCTGGCACAAATCAATATATCTCCATTTTTTACCATTAATTTATCTGATATTGTTTTAGAAACGCGAACAGTATCATCAAAATCCAACTTCCCATTTTTAATATTAGAAGATCGTAATACTATTATTCCATCATTTGTAACATCTGCTGGTGAATATGTTAACCCAATATAAGACTCTGTAACATCCTCAATTTTAAACCATTTCCAATTTTTAGGAATCTGGAAAGGTGCGTCGTGGGGGTTGATGGGCTGAGGGGGAATGTAT
>JAZQPB010000280.1:0-6125 GCA_045628165.1 Bacteroidales bacterium
GGCGTTACAATCAGCGGATCGAACCTCCAAATCACACGTTCCTTTCCAATCCTTTTCGACAGCGTCTTGAAAGTCTCGACCCTCTCCTCCAGACTCGAAACATTAGGCTCAAACCCCTCCGCCACGTAATCATTCAGCGTAAACTGAAAATAGTAATGCAGACCGCGTTTGTCCAATTCGTCCAAATAAGGCAAAATAGGTTTCGGATTCTTGGTCCAAAAAACAATGGCCTTGCAGTTGGCGAAGGAGACTTTGTATGGTTGTGTCCTATTGAATGGGTTATACCAAAGGCAATACCCCGCCCTAAGCCTATTGATAAACCACATCGCATAGAAGGCAGGAATATCAGTAGACCGCGAGGCGGAGATTATTATTGGCTCCATCAATTTAGCCTCCACGCCATTGGCGAGGGTTATGTTATTGCTGGGTGTTGACATTGTACAAATCTTTTTCTATTCCTTTACAATAGTTGTCTATAACATTTACAATCAAATCGTTATTATACAGTTTGTTACATATTGTTTTGGGCAAATCTGCATAACCTACGCACGCTCCCCATAACATTAAAGCATAGCACTTTTCTGTATATTTGTGATTAAGCATATATCGTTCTATCTGCTCAAAATCTTGAGGCTTGATGAAGAACGACATAATTGATTGAAATATTGGCATATTGTCAGGAATAGCAAACATAGGAGTTTTGCCATTTTTGTAAAGCCAATATCCTCTCAATGAGTTAAGTATCTTTTGCCCTTCCTCAGATTTAGAAATTTCGTATTCTTTGAATTTATTACAACTAATTTCAATCAGTTGCAAAATAAATGCCTCAGAAAGAACAACTTTTTCTGTGTTTGATAAAATACAATTCAAGACAACATTAAAAAATTGCATTTCAACAGAATCTCCTAATACTGTCAATTGCGAATTAGAGTATCGAACTGGCGACAAATTTAATACAATATCACCAGAATTAGAGGATATCTTCTTTAATAAGTCATTAAAAATATCACTAATTCTTATAAATATCGCATTCAATAGTGAGTCATACTTGCTTTTG
The DNA here is from genome assembly GCA_045628165.1 of Bacteroidales bacterium. GTDB lineage: Bacteria > Bacteroidota > Bacteroidia > Bacteroidales > UBA3824 > UBA3824. The sequence goes on from JAZQPB010000280.1 coordinate 1,058, forward strand.
TTATTCAGTAAAAGAGACAATTCCTCCTCGATATCATCTTTTTCTTTCAACAAAAGTTTGTACTCATCATTGTCATCTTTGAAATGCTCAATAATATTTTTTAAATACTGTTTGCGTTCATATTCAGGAGTTCCCTTTTTGAAATATTCGCGTGTTTTACCTTTTTTCTCCCCGTTTATGCGCTCTAACTCTTTTATTCCATCTAATTCAGACTTGTACTTATAAATATCGTTCTGAATTTCAATGTTGTTAATTTTTTGCTCTATAACTTCTTTGTTTCCCTCTAATAGCTTTATCTTTCGCTCATTATCTTTTTGTATATTTGGGTCAAATTCCTGGACTCTAAGTTCAGAGTATTTCACACCTTCGAAATATTGCTGTCTCAATACATCAAAAGACTGAATAGCGGGGTTACCTTGCTGAATATACAACAATTTAGCCTCTTCGATTTCTCCCAGCCATTCGCCCTTAAGGCTAGTACAATTCAGGAAGATATTAGTGTAAGCTCCAGCAAAGTTATTTTTCAAATTGCGCAACTTCAGTATCAAATCTTGTTGTCCTCCATTCAATGAAGTACAAGCACCTTTTGAATATCCCATAATAGCCCCTTTTATATAATTGTATTTATCATCCAAGGATATAAATATTGACTTCTTGGGATTTCTATTGTTGTACCTAACTTCATTTTCTGAAGATTGTTTACAATCAACAAAAAAGTCAGCAATATACTTTTCGATACATTTAATTTCAAAAATAATTTGAGACTCGGCTATTAACGAGTTTTTCAAATCCTCTGAATTAAACCTAAACCTCACCAAACCCTTTTTGAAGAAAATGGTTTTGGGGTATGAGAAAAGTTGTTTACCATCTTCGATTGTTTTCAATTCATTCGTATCCAACAATGACTCATCAACACAAATAGAGTAGTCGCCTCCAAAATCTATTGTCGATAGAATCAGGTGGTTAAAATGGCCATTGTCATCACTTACATATCGGCAGAGATTGTTGCCAAAATTTCTGTCTAAGTAAAAGGCCCAAGGAGAAATGCTTTCCGTTGCAAACGTTTCCAGCAAATTCCACGAACTGATCTTTATGTAATAATTCATACTAATTTATTTCTGATTTTACAACATCATTTTCATCAACTCTACTTAAATGTTGAGTCAATTTCCCTGTATAAGTTATGTACAAACTATGGGAAGAACGAGTACAAGCAACAAAAAATGCCTTGGCAGAGCAACTAAGAGACTGATCTGCAAATGGAATAAACACATTGTCGAATTCAGAACCCTTGCAAGCCATAAATTCAAGAATACAAGGGAGATCATTATTCGAGAAATCCAAAGTATTTATTGTATTAAATGGAACGGTCTTTTTAGTTCGATAATGCACCTGAGTCTGTATGCCTCTTTGATTCAAGAAATTGTTTATTTCAGCAACTTGAGAATCACTATTCACGAAAATTGCAACATCGTCCAAATCCTCCATCTGAATTTTGGAAACTATCAACTCCAACTCTTTCTCCTTAGATGAACATTTGATAATCTGAGGCTTAGGGAAATGAGGATAATCACTATTCCCACCATTTTTCAAATTATGGGACAAGAGATCAATTTGAGTTGACTGAATAGTTTGAGCCACCTTACCTATTGATTTGGGTAGTCTATAATTGTAAACCAAATTAAACAACTTGAAACCAGAGAAAGCCTCTTTTATTGCCTGGATAGAACTTCCTGTTGTAGTCATTTGTTGATTGGAATCTCCCAACAAAGATAAACTTTTTCCCATTAAGGGAACAATTTTCTCTCTATATTGCTGAACATTGAAATCCTGCGCTTCATCAACAATAAGATAGTCCACTTTTTTGTCTCTGTCAGATTTTCTAGAGATAACGGCGGACGGAATCAATTGGGAATCTCTACTATTTATATCAAAATAGCAAGTTCCCGCGTCATAGAATCTGCTAGTTCTCCTTCCCCACGCACGATAATAACGGTCTTCTACCCAATCTCCAAAATCGACAGTATATCTTTCTGGAATATCTTGATTGGTCTTTAAGAATTTTCTGACTTGACTGGCTGTTACCAAATACAAGGTGTCGCTAATTATTCTTCCTTCTGCATTCAATTTGCAATATACGTCACCTTCCAAATCGAAACCTCTATGAGTCCACGCCCATTCATAAGCAATGCGCTCTTTGTCAAGTCCCAATTGTTCCATACCGTATGCAATCATTCTACGTAATGCTACTGTCATAACAATAATTGCATACGAACCTTTGCCTTTGGCTTGCAATGCCCTGTGAATTGCAAGGTTTGTTTTACCGCTACCTGCAACACCTTGTACAATTACACTTTTATCAATGCTTTCGATAATTACCTGTCTTTGGTAATCATCAAGATTTCTAATAAACCAATTCTGTAATCTCATTTCATTTTAATTGTTAAGTTTGTTTTTAATCAATCTCCAAGAAATTTTTTCATAGTCATCCTGTTGTATAAAATGAGAAACATAGAAAAACTCACTATATTCTATATTTCTTGCAACAACATTATAATTCTTCAATCCACTATCCATCATCTTGGGCAACCACTCTTGAGATTGAGTATCTTTTGTTGTTATGTCAACAAAAAGGAGCACACCATTTCCAATTACTTTCTTTATCAATGATTTTGCTATATGAGAATATGGATTTTTTTCTTCAAATCGCCTTATCGAAACAAATTCGTTTATTGCCTTAAATGTCATAACAATATCAAATTTGTCTTTTATTGCAGAATCTAAAGTTTCAAGATCATACAAATCATCGAGACAGATTGGAATAATCTTATAGTCTATTTCAACATTTGTTTTACTTGAAAATACTTTTTGAATCTCCTCATATTTTCCCAATGCGATTGGGTTCCCATCAAAGGCCTTTATTACTACCTTTTTAATATTGGGAAACATAGGAATAAGTACACTTAAAAGACCAATGATCTCTCCTCCTGTACCACAACAGAAATCAAAGATAGAGATTTCTGTCTTTGAAGAATAATCTAATACCTTCTTGGCAATAAGTCTTTTAAATATACAAAATGACTCAGTAAAACTCCGAGGAAAGTACGTTCCTAAATAGTTTAGTGTTTCTTTCTCTCCATCGTTAATATTGGTCATATTTCTATTTAGACGCTTGTAAGAAGCGCCCAACTTTTTAAATATTAAAGTATCAAGCCATTCAGGCAAGACCACTCTATTATGACCATTTATGTTTGGATATAATTCTTGCTCCATAGCCACAAAGGGATATAGTTATAGTATTGGCTATGAGAGTGTTCATTGAAAGGTTTCGCGGTTGTGGTAGGACTTTAAAATCTGACAACGAAAATCTTATAGCGTTCATTTATGGACACAAAAAGAGCGTACCCTTCTTCGCATAAATTAACTGGGCGTCCTACCACAGATTACCCTTCTCACAATGCAAAAGAAAGGATACGCCTATAACAAGGGCGTATCCCGATTGCCAAGGCTTGTGAGAAAAAGTTTGGTAGGACTTTCGTTAACTTAGCCTTTTCAATAAGATACTATATTCTTTCTATGTCTTTTTCTATCCGCAAATATGCAAAACAATTTTTGTATTTCCAAAACTTTCCCTGTGAATATTTTTCACACTTCCTCACTCCACCTTCAACGCCACAAGTGTAATTTCCTCATTCTTCTCCGAGGTAATGTCTATCTCGAAGCAAGAGCAATAGAAATAGTTTTTCAGAGTGGCCTCCTTTAGTTGAGAGAGAGTTTCGATATTTTCAAAATGCATTTTGTCGTGGAAATAATTTACTTTTATTTCCGCTACTTGAGATTTGGTCTTGAACAAATCCGTAATTTTCCTGTCGGATTTTATCTCGTGACCGTTTCTGAATAAACGAAGTGTAGGCATAGTTTAGATAAATTGATTTGCACTACAAATATAAGCAAAAATCTATATTTTTCTCAAAGAAAAATCCGTGAATATTTTTCACAGTTTTTTATAATCTGTCTCGGCGGGCCCGTGTGCCCGCCGTTTTTTTATAATAAGAACCATCCCGTAGGGGCCGACCCGTGTGTCGGCCCGGAATTGTCCATAATACAAAATCCGCAAAATCATCCAATCCACCTCGGGCCGACACACGGGTCGGCCCCTACAAGAATATTCCTCTTTGTATAACTGCGGACACACGGGTCCGCCAAAACAGATTGATGAATCATAACAGAACACAATCCACCTCGGGCCGACACTCGGGTCTGCCCCTACAAGAATAATCCCTTCTTATATAACGGCGGACACTCGGGTCCGCCAAGACAGATTGATGAATCATTCAGAGAAAAATTTATCAACATCCCATTTTGAGGGATTGCTGTTGATATAATCGACAATGATATAATGCAGATCCTGAGAGCGTATGATATTGTCATAAAACGAGCGTTGCCACAATTTGCCTTCAAAACGGGGCCAGCCCAATTGCTTGACTCCTCTGATATATTCGTTGGTGGTCATCGTCTTGAACCATTGCATAATAGTACTGATATCCACGACGGATTGCTCCATTATTTGAATTATACAATGAAAATGATTGGGCATCACAATATGTTCCAGACAACGAATATTTGGAAAATTCTCCGACAATTTCGCATACCATTTATCAATCATTTCACCAGCGGGATTTTTAGACAAAACGCCATCCCTGATTGTACCAAACAGACATTTTCTGCCTTGTGTACACACCGTCAGGAAATATAATCCTCTCTGCGAATAATCATAATTCTGCATCCTCAAAGACTTCCGCTGTTGCAATTCCATAATCGTAAATATTTGTTGTTTATATGGCAAAAATAAATATTTTCATTGAAAACCATATAAAAACCAATCAATTATTTCATAAATCCTATTCAGAATCTGTCCCGGCGGGCCCGTGTGCCCGCCGTTTTCTATAATGGGAAACATCCCGTAGGGGCCGACCCGTGTGTCGGCCCGAAATTATCCGACAATCCAAAATCAGCAACAATATTAAACCTCCATTGGGCCGACACACAAGTCGGATCGTAGCCATGT
>JAZQPB010000281.1:0-8039 GCA_045628165.1 Bacteroidales bacterium
GATGCCCCCGGTTACTATTTGTGCTGCCTTCCAGGCAGTGTGTAGGCTGGAAGCCTTTACAATTAGTAACCCGGGGCATAGCCTCGGGGATTTCCCGGATAATAAAAAAGGCCGAATCTGCATTTTTACGTGCGACCCGGCCTAAGTATCTTTTCTGCTGAAACTATTCTCTCTTTTCTGAAAACGTTCATCAAAGTAAATTACCTATCGCACGAGCGCTCTGCGCCGCCATGATGATGGTGGTGATGGTGAAGGGCGATATGTAATGTGAATAATTCCATTCTGTCTTTATCGTTTTTTACGCTTGCAAAATTAATAATATTTTTTTGTTTTGTGCAAAAAAAAAGTATTTTTTTGTAGATTTGCCGTCGGAAAGCTAATTTTTGTATTTTATGCGCAAGTATCCCAAAATTACCAAAGCATTGCTGGTCATATTCGTAGCGGGTATGGCCGTCCAGTTTTTGTGCATATTCACAGGGCTGGTGTCGGATATACAGACTCTGTTGGGTTTCAGCTGGCTGATAATGGCTGTTGCGTTCTGCTCCTTCCTGGCATGCATGGCCAAGGCCAAAAACAATGCCGATATGCAGTACAGCGACCTGGAATCCCGTGTTAAATCGCTCACCAACACGCTGTTGGGAGCCGAGACCGCATTGACCGAAAAGAGCGGCGTAATCAAGGAATACGAGCAGGAGATGGCCCACATCACCGATATCAACAACTCATACAAGAAACAGATGGCCCTGCTACGCAACGAGGTGGCATCCAGCAAGACCCGCCTGGCCGAATGCCGTCAGCTGATGGACGAGCTCAGGGTGAGGGCAGAGCTCGGCGACAGCGTAAAAGCCGCTTTTGTAGCTAATATCCACGACGAGATGCGCAATCCGCTCAATTCGATACTCGGATACCTGTCGCTGCTATCGGGAAGCTCCGTGTCGGACGACAAGCGCTGCGAGTATGTGGACCGCATCTCCAAAGACGCAACCCATTTCCTCGATACAGTCAACGACCTTTTCTATTACGCCAAGCTCCTGGCCGGCGATGTGGATATGGTGGCCACCACATTCAATATCAGCTCGCTGGTAAATTCGTCGGTATCCATGGCGCGCCAGTGGGTTTCCGACCAGGGCAAGCAGATAGACATAGTATTGGACATGGACCCCGACCTCGGTTTTATATGCGGATTCGAATCCGGATACCTCAAAATCATATACAATCTGCTCTCCAACGCCGTAAAGTTCACCCACCAGGGCCGCATCACCGTAACCTGCCGCCGCGACCATTCGTCGGTGGTATTGGCAGTGGAGGATACCGGCATAGGTTTCGATGCCGACAAGCGCGACATGATTTTCAGCGGCTTCTATCAGGTGGAATATTACCTCACACGCAAGTACGGCGGCACGGGCCTCGGACTCAGCATCTGCCGCGCGCTGGCCCGGGTTATGAACGGCGACATCACCGCCGAGAGCCGCAAGGGAGTGGGCAGCCGTTTCTGCCTGGAAGTCCCCATTATAGAGGCCTCCGATGTGGAGCTCGACCTCTTTGCCCGGGTCGACCGCCTGCTCAATGCGCGCTCGTCGCTCGGCCGCGTGATGATGATAACGCCCTTTGGCGAGGATTTCGATTTCGTAAACCGTTTTTTCGCCCATTACGGAGTAGCCGTTATGAGGAGCAACTCCCCCGACGAGACCGAGGCCCTGCTCGCCGAGTTCAGCGACATCTCATTGGTTGTCATCGACCTTTTCTCGCAGGCGCTGGAGGGAGTATCCGCCGCCGAGAGCATATTCAGGATTCGCCCCAACGCCCGGTTTGTGTTTGTGGGCAATGGCGCCGGGCTCAATCCCGCCCAGATGGATATGGTGGGCATGTACTCCGATTACGTGCTGCCCAAGCCCCTCACAAGCGTATCGCTCGGCAGGGTGGTGTCCAATTTCAGCTGATGGCGGCTCATATTATACAGCAAAAGGGATGTCTGGCAGTCTGTCAGGCATCCCTTTCCGTATCTGGGTGTATGTTTTTTTTCAGCTGATGGCAATATTACTACTTGCTGGCTGTAGTGTCGGCGGCTGCGGCGGCAGTAGATCCTGCATTGCCTCTGTATCTGTCGTTCAGGCCCTTGATGATGGCTCCGGTGATGTTCATAGAAGGATCGCCGTAGATTACCGAAGAGTTGCCCTGAGTGCCGAGTATCAGCTTGTACTTCTTGTCGGCGTTATACTCGTTTATGTAGTTCTGTATCGAATCGCCCACGCGGCCTACAATCTGAGCCTGGTCGTCGGCCAGCTCCATGCTCTGCTGCTGATATGTCTGCTGGAGTTTCTGACCCTCCATTGCTATCTGCTGCTGAACCTCCTGCGCGCGTGTGGGAGTGATGAGGTTCTTGTTGAAATTGTTCTGGAGCTCCATGGCGCGGCGCTCCAGCTGCTTCTGCTTGCTCTGGAGGTCGGCCTCGTACTTGTTCTGCTTGTCCATGAGCTTGGTCATCTCGTCGTTGTAGAGGTCGTAGCCGTTCACGAGGCTGTCGATATAGACGTATGCTATGCCGTCGCCGGTATTGCCGCCATTAGATGAGATAGTAGCTGTGGTCTGCTTGCCGCCGCACGACGATAGCATGGCCGAGAAGGCCGCTGCGCATGCGAGCATTTTCGAAACCTGGATAAAACGCTTTTTCATCGTTGATTGTGTATGTTATATTTTGGTAATTTGTAAATTTTCAGCTGCAAAGATAATCTATAAATTCCATAGATTTATTTTTTTTGGCCACAAAATTGAGCAAATCGAGAAAAAATTTTTTTTTGCCAGCTAAAGATTGTAAATTTGCAACCGCAAATATTGAAAAAATAAATCAATAAGAAACTTAAACATTTTTATTAGCATGAATTTAAAAGGCATATTGTCTATTGCCACATTCCCTGGTCTCTACAGACACGTGGCTCAGGCAAAAAACGGACTTATTATAGAGTCGATAGTGGACGGCAAGCGTCAGCTCGCATACGCTACATCAAGGATCAGCGCACTTGAGGATATCTCTATATACACTACAGACGGCGACACCAAGCTCTCTGAGGTATACAAGAACCTCTACACAGTGCTCGAGGGCAAGGCCACCCCATTCAACCCCAAGAAGGCATCCAACGACGAGCTCGTAGCTCTCTTTGCCAAGGCCTTGGAGAACTGGGACCCCGACCGCGTATACATTTCGGATATCAAGAGAGCCTACGCCTGGTACAACATCCTCGTGGAGACCGGCTACGCGGCCAAGGCCGAGGAGGCTGATGCCGAGGCCGAGCAGACAGCAGAGGCCCCTGCAGAGGCTCCTGCCGCCGAGGAAGGCGAGATAAAGACCAAGAAGCGCACACGCAAGAAAGCCGCTCCTAAGGACGGCGAGGCCAACGCCTAAGCATGCGCCGGATGGCTGTCATTAGACCATGATTTTTTCTAAAAGGGGCCGCGGATACACTCTTTCCGCGGCCCTTTTTGTTTTTTTTGAGCTGATGTAATTTTTTTTCATAATTATTTGAATATTTGACCATTAAAAATTATTTTTGTAGAAAATTGTACAGAATTGAAATATTTTTTTGTTTTCTGTAGACCTGCGGCCTGTAATTGTGGAACGCTGTTTGCAAAATCCATTGCTGACAGTTACTTAGTATTATAAGAAACAGGCCGTGATACATAATCAAACGGCAAATAAGGAATAATGAAGATAAGATTTGTAGTGGTAGGCAAGACCGTGGAAAAATACCTCGTGGATGCCTGCGCCGAGTACGAGAAGCGACTCAGGAAATACATCCAGTTTGAGTACGTGACTATCCGCGACCTCAAGAACATCGGAGCACTCAGCTTCGATCAGGTTAAGGAGCAGGAGGCCAGGCTCCTGGAGCCCTACATGGCCCCGTCGTCGTACAGGATAATACTCGACGAGCACGGTCACGAGTTCTCCTCGGTGGAGTTCTCGGAGTACATCGAGCGCAAGATGGCCACACTGGGCAAGGACATCACATTCGTGATAGGAGGCCCGTACGGATTCCATCAGCGCATAGCCGACATGGCCGACTACAAGATCTCGCTCTCCAGGATGACATTCTCCCATCAGATGGTGAGGCTGATATTCCTCGAGCAGCTATACAGAGCATTCTCCATTATGAGGGGCGAGCCTTACCACCACGAGTGATTCCATCTGCCCCGCCATCAGCTGCAACAAAAAAAAGAATTTGAGATTTTTTTAATCAAGGAACAACAAGTGAAAGAGATTTTTCTGAAAATACAGTTTCTCGTATATGCCGTATTGTTTTCGGTATGCGCGCTGATGCTCGAGTCGTATCTGAGCGGCGACAGCAACGTGGAGATCGACATTGCGCGTATCGAGAGCCTCATACAGGAGAGGGAGACCTACATAGAGGGCGTGCTCGAGGATATCAGGCAGGAGGTGCGCTCCGGCGACAGAATCGTGCGCAAGGGCTCCATATTCCAGATAGACCGCGACTTCAGCCACCTGAAGGACGGCGGATTCTCCGTATTCGTATTCGAGCGCGACACCCTGAGGTACTGGACCGACAATACAGTATCGCCCGAGCGCATACCCACAAGCGATACTCCGCAAAACATAATCCTGGAGCTCGAGACCGGATGGTACGATGCCCGATACATAAACGACGGCGATTATGAGTACGTGGGCCTTCTGCAGCTGAAGAGCAAGTACAATTACACCAACTCATATCTTCACAACGACTTCCACAACGATTTCGTGATCGACAAGGGCTACGGCCTGTCCATCACTCCCGTGTGCGGCAGCCTCGATGTGCGCAATAAGGACAAGGCTTACCTGTTCTCTGTGGTGCCGTTCAGCAACGCCGAGACCAACGGGTCGAAATACAACATCGTGTTCCTGCCGCTGCTGCTGGCGTTGGTGATGTTCCTCATATTTGTGGATAATGTGATTACCGGCCTCATGCGCCGTCCCGACAGCAATATGACCATCGTGTTCATAATCCTCGGGCTGGTGTTTCTCAGGATACTGGTGTTCATATTCCAGGCTCCGCAGATAGTCTACAAGATCGACTTCTTCGATCCGGCGGCGTTCAGGGGCGAGGGCCTTTTCGCCACATTCGGCGATTTCCTGTTCAATATCGTGATATTGTTCTTCCTGGTTAGATACCTCTTCCGCCTGGCCGAATACAACAAGCTCAGGGACCGCATAGCCGGCATGTCGCCGTCGGGCAGGATTGTGGTGGGCGCCGCGGCGGTGTTGGTGTATCTGGCAAGTTTCGGATACCTTTTCTATTTGTCGTATCAGCTGGTAGACAACTGCAACTTCTCGTTCATGTTCAACGACCTCACGTCGCTCAACATATACAGCTATTCAGGCATCTTCGTATTCATGATGCTGAACGCCCTGGCCATATACTCGGCCATCAAGACGGCGTCGTATTTCGATTTCGCAGTGGAGGGCAGTGTGTCAGGGGCCAGGATCAAGTATCTGCTGGCATCGCTTGCACTGTCGCTGCTGGTATGGGCATTTTCCAATCTGCTGAGCGGTGCCTGCGTATTGTATCTGCTGCTCACACTCGGCATGTCGCTGCTGATAGCCAAGAGCATCATCACCAACGGCCTGTACCGCGTGATAATACTTCTGATGACAAGCGCGGTGTTCTCCAGCGTGGTAATCTGCTGCGCCACACAGCACAAGAGCTACCGTGAGTGCCACGCCAGCGTAATCAACTCGTCGGGAGTGGGCGATCCCATAGCCGAGCTGATGCTCGGGTCCATATCCAAGGAGCTTCCCGACGACGAGCACATCAAGGTGCTGCTTGCCGAAACCGATTCCACATACCGCCAGCGCAAGCTCTACGACTACATCCACCGCCATTATTGCAGCGGATACTGGAGCCATTACAACCTGGGCCTCGATGTAATGAGGATGGAGAGCGGACAGTTTCTCGCTCAGGTGGACAACGACTTTATGCGCCTCAAGTACGACCGCGGCACACGGCTTGGCAACAGCAGCTTCCGTTTCGTGGAAAATTACGACGGCACATTCGGCTACTATGCGCCCATGAAGTATATGGTAGCTGATACGTTGTATTATGTGTTCCTGTCGCTCAACAGCAATCCCGCGCCCAACAAGCTCGGATACCCGTCCATACTCCTCAAGGATTCCAAGCTCTCGATAGTGGACAGCATAGATTACGCCATCTACCACAACGGGCACAAGGTTTCCAACAGGGGCGAGTTCAATTACGACATGAGCGACAAGGTGTTCCTCGACAAGTTTGAGGCCGGACAGGGCAACGATTCCATCAGGGAGATGGTGATAGGCGACTGCATACACTCAGTGTACCGCAGCGGCGAAAACACATTTGTGAGCACCAAGGCCAGCATCACCTTCCTCGATTTCATTATCCAGTTTGCCTACATGTTCGTGATATTCGTGATAGCCACACTAATACTGCTGGCCATCAGGATGTTCATACAGGGCAATATACGCAAGGAGTTTGTGCCCATCAAGACACGCCTTGTGGCATGGGTATCGGGAATACTGCTTGTGGCATTTGTGGCCGTGTGCGTATGCATGGTGCTCTACAATATCCACACATACAAGCAGCAGGACGACAACCGCATAGAGGAGAAAATAAGTGGCATATACATGCACATGGTGCAGGACTGCAGCGACACGCTCAGCTTCCATTCCAAGTGGAGCGACAAGATGCTGAATCCGATGGACGAGTATGTGGTGGCCCTGTCGCACGTATTCTTCACCGACATCAACATCTACGGCCCCGACGGAATGCTGATAGCATGCTCGCGTCCCGAGATATTCGGTCTCAGGATAGTGGGCACGCGCATGAACTGCGAGGCCATGAAGGAGTTTATCCTCCACAACAAGTCGTCGCTCATACAGGAGGAGACCATTTCCAAGATGAACTATGTGGCGGCCTACATGCCTTTTTACAATAAGAACGATGAGCTGATAGCGTACATCAATCTTGCATACTTCACCAAGACCGACGATTTCGAGAAGGAGATATGGACACAGATAGTATCCATAGTAAATCTATATGTGGTATTGCTCATGATATCCATATTCCTGGCCGTATTTGTATCCGACAGCATCATCCGCCCCATCAAGATGATCCAGGACAAGATGGTGACCATGGAGCTCGGCAAAAACCACGAGAAGATCGATTACAACCGCGACGACGAGATTGGTCAGCTGGTGGCCGAATACAATACCATGGTCGACAAGCTGGCCGAGAGTGCCAAGCTGATAGCCCAGGGCGAGCGCGAGGTGGCCTGGAAGACCATGGCCCGTCAGGTGGCTCACGAGATCAAGAATCCGCTCACGCCTATGCAGCTGAGCACACAGTTCCTCAAGCGTGCCTGGGACGACCAGAAACCCGACTTCGGCGATCGTCTGTCCAAGTTTACCGATACCATGATACAGCAGATAGAGACCCTTAGCTCCATAGCCACATCATTCTCCAATTTCGCCAAGATGCCCCAGCCTGAGGCGCGTCCGCTCAATGTGGTGGATATACTCGACAATGTGGTGGCGCTGTATCAGAATATCGAAAACGCTGATGTGACATCGGATTTTGGCGGACACAGCGAGATTATCTGCATGCTCGATAAGGAGCAGATTACTCGCGTGTTTGTAAATATCATCAAAAACGCCACTCAGGCCATCCCCGAGGGCGTAAGGGGCAAGATTCACGTGTCGCTCGAGAATCTCGGGTCTCAGGTGGTAATCCGCATAGCTGATAATGGCACCGGCATCCCCGACGAGATCCGCGACAAGCTCTTTACCCCTAACTTCACCACCAAGAGTGCGGGATCGGGCCTCGGCCTGGCCATGGTGAAGTCCATGGTGGAGAATGTGAAAGGCTCCATCACATTTGAGAGCGAGGTCGGCAAGGGCACCACATTCATCATCACTCTTCCTGTAAAGGAGGATTAATAATTGATTATCCTGATTTTAAAACTCCCGAGTTTCAGCGGAATCTATCTTTTTTAGACACATTCCGCTGAAACTCGGGAGT
>JAZQPB010000282.1:0-12197 GCA_045628165.1 Bacteroidales bacterium
GTTTTCAGCTGTAATGCCTTCCGACAACTCACTCTCCAAGGCATCAGCCACCTACGATGCCAGCGGTAGTTTCAATGTAGACAAAATCGTTGTGTACGGCGACTACAGCAGATGGCGTCCATTTGAGGCCTTTCTCCAGAACGGCAAATACACCGGCAACGGTGCCGACGACGTGGTCTGGAATTCAAAATCATTCGTGGGCCTCTATCCCGACGGTTACCGTCAGGACGACGGAAACTTCAAGATGACTTTCCCGAAAAATCAGGAGCCAGCAGACGGCTGGTATGGCAGCAAGGCCAATCTGATGATTGCTCAGTGTCAGTCCTGGAACAAGAAATTCGAGTTCCAGAAGGTTTATTCCTGCATCAGGCTCTATGTATATGAGCAGTACGACCAGATAGACGTAGTAGCCATCAACGGCGACACATATCTCTCGGGAGATGTAATGGTAAATCCAGCTAATGGCCAGATAGTACAGCACTTGAGTCCAAACGGCACTCAGCGCAAGGTAACTCTCACCGGTCCTATCAAGCCTGGCACATATAATCTCGCAGTAGCTCCGGGCTGGGTTTGGGGCATCCAGGTAAACGCCATCAGAAACGGCAAGACCACACAGGGTCAGGACCTCAAGACCATAATCCTCGAGCAGGGCAAGGCCGTAGCATACGAGGTAGGCAACAAAAACGCCATCAGCTCCAACACAAACAATAACAGCAATAACAACAACCAGGCTACCGCGGCCAACACCGGCTGGCACGTGGATGGCAAGCACCTCGTAAACGGCGACCACAAGGTTTGCAACATATTCGGTTTTGCCCAGACCTACAGCCCATGGTTCAACGAGCGCGGCACCAAGTGGACAAACTACGACGTAAACGGCTGTCTCAACTACAACAAGGGCATCATCGACAAGATCATGAACGCCGGCTGGAAGATGACATGGATGCGTCTCCACATGGACAACTACTGGAGCAACGACCCATCCAAGGCCAACGCATGGAAGACCAACGGCATGCAGCAGAAATACGGCGACATGGGTGAGAGATATCTCTACGCCTTCGATTTCGAGAGATTCAAGAAATACTTCAAAGAGGTGTTCCTCCCAATGGCCAAGTACGCCGAGAGCAAGGGCCTTGCAGTTGTTATGCGTCCTCCAGGAGTATGTCCTGCAATTATCTCTACATCAGCTCACTACAGAGAGTACGCCAACAAGTACATCTCTACACCAGGCGGCAGCTTCACAATCTACGCCGAGGACTATCAGGCATACCTCATCAAGGTTTGGACATGGGTAGCCCAGCAGCCAGAGGTTAAGAACAATCCCAACTTCATGTTTGAGCTCGCCAACGAGCCAGTTTACATCTGGTCACCTTCAAGAAAGGACTACGGTCCACGCTGGAGCAACGGCCAGTACATCTATGCCGACGATATGTATCAGCAGCAGACCGAGATCTTCCAGAGCGTAGTAAACGCCATCCGCAATCAGGGTTGCAACAATGTAATCTGGGTTCCAGGCTGCGCTTATCAGGGCGACTACAAGGGCTACGTGAAGTACCCAATTCAGGGTCAGAACATCGGTTTCGCAGTTCACTGCTACCCAGGCTGGTTTGGCTCGGCCAGTATCAACGGCGACGGCCGCGTAGGCTATGGTACTTACCAGCAGTTCCACAACGAGTTCAACGAGAAGGTTGGCTGTGTAGCCAAGACCAACCCAATCATCGTTACCGAGATGGACTGGGCACGTCAGCAGTTTGCACGTGACGGCTACATCGGCACATGGGGCACAGGCTACACCGGAACAGCCGGTGGCTCAGGCTTCGGCGCAAACTTCAAGAAGATCGCTGATTCTTACCAGAACGTTAGCTACCTGACCTTCGTATGGCCTCACATCCTCGCACAGTTCAACCAGTGGCATCCACAGGATGGCGGCGCCGACGGCACCGGCCTCTACGACCAGGAGTCTGGCGTTTACCCAGTATTCCAGTGGTTCAAGCAGTACGCCACCGAGTATCCTTGGAAGTAATCCTTCCTTTGGAATTAAGTTAAACGATATATAAAAAATAGCCTGACTTCGGAATGAGGTCAGGCTTTTTTTTTGTTACTTCCTTACGATTACGAACTTCTCGCTGATCGAGAACTCACGGGTCTCGTCCTTAGTCCTCAGGGTATATGTTTTTCCCTTCTTGAGTTTTGGTGAGGTGAAGAGGCTGGCGCTGTTGCGGAATGTGAAAGGGATTGTCTGACTGAAGATTGCCTTCTGTCCGTCAAAGATTTCTACAACATCGCCCTTTGTGAGATTCAGCGAGGTGAAAAGCACCGTGGGCTGCTTGGCGGATTTCTGAGTGGGGACCGACGGCATCTCTCCCATTCCGGCGCCAATGGTGAACACCGTGCCACCTTCAACCGCTACTGGCGAGAAGTCGCAGTCGATTCCCTCCTCGGGTGCGCCTGTGTGGCTGAAAGCGTAAACCTCGCCGCCTGATATTATAACGCCCGGCTTGGCGTCATCGGACACCGCCGGAGGATTGCCGCCCATCGGTGGGAAACCGCCGCCCATTGGTGGACAATCTCCCATCGGAGGGAAGCCGCCGCCCATCGGTGGAAAGCCTCCTTCCACGTTGGCGTCGATGGCATCGTTGCAGTGGCTCTCGGCTACTACCTTTCCGCCAAGGAAACTGATTTCGGCATTGGCGTTGATGGCGTCGTCGATGGCATCAACTATCACCTCGCCGCCGCTTACGGTAACACCTTTCTTGCCCTCTATGCCCTCAGCTCCGGCCGACGAGGTCTTGCAATACACCTTGCCGCTGATGATGGTGACAGTGCCTTGTGATTTTATAGCCTTGCAGGTAGCGATATATTTCTGCTTGAACTGTGCCTTGACCTTCTCATCGGGGTCACCAGATTCTGGCATCTCGAAGCCTCCGGGCATTCCGCCGTTCATAAAAGGAGGTGGCGGCATCTTGCTGAAATCTGGCATCTCCATTCCCTCGGGAAACTTGAAGCCTTCGGGCATCTCGCCGAATGGAGGCGGAGGGAAACCGCCCATCCCAAAGCCGTGAGTAGTATCCTTGCCGAGATTGTCGCCAGTGGTTATCACGTTGAGTGTCAGGTTCTCTATCTTGATATTATCTTTGGCGCTGATGCCTTTGCAACCGTTGCCAGTGGCGGTGACATCAAGCTTACCCTTTCCGCTGAAGTGGAGTTTTCCCTTGGCCCAGATGGCTGACGACTTGTCGGCGGCGGTGTCGGGACAGGCGGAAATGGTGAGGCTGTTTTTGGTATCCTTAATGGCCACGATATCCACACGTTTCTTGTTCTTGAGCCAGATGGGCGCGCCTGAATCGCACTTCAGGTTCAGGTTGTTGAGTTTTAGACTTGCCTTGCCGTTGGATTTCAGGATAATACGGCCATTGTCGGAGTTTCCGCTGAGCATTACCGAAATGTCGCGGCTTGTGTATGCGCTCTCAAGTTCCACCCTGGCGCCGTCTATTTTTACTGATACGCTGTCGTTGCCGTTCAGACTTACTTCGGCTTTGTCGCCCGAAAACGATACCTGCACATCCTGTGCGGTTACTGTGCATCCGGTGATGGAAAGCATCATAATGGAAAATGCTGATAATATTTTTCTCATAAACAAATTGTTTTAATATTTCCGCAAAATTACGCAATAAAAACAATTGAGAAAACCCAATTTTTCATAAAAAAACGCTAACTTTACGCGATAAAAAAAGATAACAGAAATGCTCACCTATATAGCCCCAAACTGGGGATTTTGCAATTTTTATAAAGTTTACTTACGGGGATTTTGCAGAAAATGTAAAGTTTGCTTACGGGGATTTTGCAACTTTTATTTGGTAATATGCTGATAATTCAATATTTTTGCAGCAACTTTTAAAACTTAGTACAGAAATGACAGTTTTCAAGAGAAAAATATACGACAAAATGCTCCAATGGAAACAAAATTCCAATGGCAAAACCGCTTTGATGATAAAGGGAGCCCGACGTATAGGCAAATCAACAATAGTAAAGGAATTTGTGAAAAAGGAGTATCAGTCGTTCATCTTTATAGATTTTGGAGAGGCCTCTTCCAAGATAAGGAATATGTTCGATGATTTGTCGGACTTGGATTTTCTGTTCGCACAACTGCAAATGATCAGCAAGACCCAACTCTTTGAGCGCAAATCAGCAATTGTTTTTGACGAAGTGCAATTGGAACCAAGGGCTCGCCAGGCAATAAAATATCTGGTGGCCGACGGCAGATACGATTACATCGAGACAGGCTCCCTGATAGGAATACGCAAGTTTACCGAAAGAATATTGATACCAAGCGAGGAAACCACAATTGATATGTTTCCTATGGACTACGAGGAGTTTCGTTGGGCTATGGGAGACAACGTGTCAACAACAATGTTCAGATCATTTTTCAGCAAACATCAGAGAATTGGGGACGCTGTATTCCGGCAAGCCATGAGGGATTTCCGTCTTTATATGCTTATAGGAGGAATGCCTCAGGCCGTAAACGAATACCTGGAAACAAAAAACTTCATAAATGTGGACAATGTAAAAAGAAACATTATCTCACTCTATGAAAACGACTTACGGAAAATAGACACTACAGGCCGCGCCTCGTTGCTATTCAACAACATACCAGCACAATTGAGTCATGGAGGCAGCCGATACAAGGTATCCACAGTAATCGACAATCAGCGAGCCGACAACATACTACCAATCATCGAGGATATGAAATCATCCATGATGATAAATGTAGCCAACCATTGCGACGATCCCAATGTAGGAATGTCCCTGACCAAAAATCTTGAGAAATTCAAATTGTATATGGGAGACACAGGGCTTTTCATAACTATGATTTTCAGGGACAAGGACGCTACAGAAAACATCATCTACGAAAAACTGCTAAGCGATAAGCTTGACACAAACCTCGGATACATATATGAGAATATTGTGGCTCAAACATTACGCGCCAACGGGCATCAATTATTCTACTATACATTCCCATCCGAGACATCAAACCACAATTACGAGATAGACTTTCTGCTATCTGATCGCAATAAGATCTGCCCGATAGAAGTAAAGTCGTCAGGATATCAAAAACACATATCCATAGATGAATTCTCGAAGAAATTCTCAGCCAGAATACAGAGCAAATACATCATATACACAAAGGACTTCAAAAAAGAAGAAGACGTAATGATGCTGCCAACATTCTGGACAATGTTTTTGTAAATAAACTCAAATCAATCACCATGCTTACCTACACATACATCAGCCACGGCAAATTTGCGCTTGTTAATAAGCCAAAGCCTCAGATAATTGAACCAACCGACGCCATTGTACGCGTAACTCTCTCCAGCATCTGCACCAGCGATCTCCACATCAAGCATGGAAGCGTTCCAAGGGCCGTGCCGAGAATCACAGTAGGCCACGAGATGGTGGGCGTGGTGGAGGAAGTGGGCGCTGACATCAGCACTCTGAAACCCGGCGACCGCGTAACTGTGAACGTGGAGACCTATTGCGGAGAGTGCTTCTTCTGCAAGAACGGCTTCGTGAACAACTGCACAAATCCCGACGGAGGATGGGCGCTCGGCTGCCGTATAGACGGCGGTCAGGCTGAATACGTGCGTGTGCCATTAGCCCAGAACGGCCTCAACAAAATCCCCGACAACGTTAGCGACGAGCAGGCACTTTTCGTGGGCGACGTACTCGCTACAGGTTATTGGGCGGCTGATATCTCAGAAATCTCATCCGACGACACCGTGCTAATAATCGGCGCCGGACCCACAGGAATCTGCACATTGGAATGTGTAAGATTGAAGAATCCGAAACGGATAATAGTCTGCGAGAAATCCGCCGAAAGAAGAATATTTGTACATGACAATTATCCCGAGGTGCTTGTAGTAACTCCTGAAAATTGCGAGAATTTCGTGAAAGAAAACAGCGACCACAACGGCGCCGACAGAGTCCTTGAAGTGGCCGGTGGCGCTGACACTTTCCAACTTGCATGGCAATGCGCAAGGCCAAACGCCATAGTAACAATAGTTGCGCTTTACGATGAGCCTCAGACACTTCCGCTTCCGCAAATGTACGGCAAAAACCTAACCTTCAAGACCGGCGGCGTGGACGGCTGCCACTGCGCCGAAATCCTTGCCCTGATATCAGCCGGCAAAATCGACACAACAAAACTGATAACTCATTGCTTTGATTTGAAAGACATCGAGGAGGCATACAGAATTTTCGAGAACAAGGAAGACGGGGTGATTAAAGTGGCGGTGAGGAATTAATTTGCCTTTTTGGGGAGATTATGATATCATTGGGAACAAGTCCTGTATATCCTCTATTAATATATTGAACATAGCACTACGCAACGAATTGCCATCAATAGAGATACCATCGTGATAAAACCTTATCTCTGCATGATGAGTTGTGGCATCTGTTTCCAATACATCAGCATTGTATTCCTCATTGGAACATTTGCGTATATCTCCCGACAAAGCGCTTACAAATCCCCAATAACGTTCTTTGAAAATAGCACGTCCCCGGGCGTCGATATAATCCTTGGCATTATCACCACAACGCTCAAATACAAAACCAGACACACCCAATTCTGGAGGTCTTGTCAATGTAGAAGGCCTTAGAGAGATGAATTTCGGAGTCCATTCACCATCATGGACATAGGATGAAATAACACACCTTGAAAAATGCTCCTCATCAAAAACGTATCCATTGCTGTCCATTAGTCAATAGAATTAATGTATTCTGAAATTTGGTCGATGCTATTGGCGACATCAATAGAATTGTCAACCTTCACAACAATCTTGCCTCCAACCTCATAATACCAAGTGATGGTATTCGATACAAGATTAATTCCCATTCTATGTTCCTTATCCTTAGTACGAATGCGCAGGTAAACTCCTCCAAATTCCCAAGGAGAAACCTTTACCAGGTCAAGATTCTTGATGGTTTTGCCTATCAGTATCTTTGCGTTCACTATATCACACAATGCAACCTTGGGAGCACCACACCCATCCCAATTTTCAGGAAGGTCGGCAATCCTATCCAATTCTGACAACAAGGCATCTTTCTTGCCATCACTGAAACGTTCTTCGTTCCAATGAAGTTTTGTGCCACCAATCCAAGGCATTGGATTACTATTTATTTTTATAGTCCCAAGCATAATTCTTGACTTATTGATTTTTTGCAAAGATAGAGATTTTTTTCGGAAAGATTGGAAATTAGAGACGAAAAAATATGGTCGGCATTCTCATTTTTTTTTGAGAATGCCGCCCTTTTCATATAACAGAAGTAAAACTATTAGATTTTTATTTTCTATCCTTAATAGCATTTAAATACAATTCTTTTGCATACAAATAATCTGCCCTTGTAATCTTATGGGAATCATCCAAACCTCCAATTGAAAACCACGCATTGTCATTTCCCTGTTCTGCAGCTTTCAAATACCATTCATAAGATTTCTTAGAATCTTTTTCGACTCCCTGACCTACCTCATAACAATAACCAATAGAATATTGGGCATTGGAATTTCCTTTTTCCGCAGATTCCAAATATGATTTTACAGCCTTTGAGTAATTTTTGACAACTCCATGACCATGATAATAACATTCTCCAAGATAATACAAGGCATCTACACTATCTTGTTCTACTGCTTTGGAAAACAATTCAAAAGCCTTTTTATAATTCTTTTCAACACCAATTCCATTGTAAAAACAAATTCCTAGTTCATTCATAGCATCAGCATTCCCTTGTTCGGATGATTTAAAATAAAACTCCAATGCCTTAGAATAATTTTGTTCAACACCCACACCTTTTAAATAGCATTCTCCCATTACATATTGAGCTATTACATTATCCAACAATACTCCATCATAAACAAAATTGATTCCTCTAAACAGATCGTTAGCACAAAAATTCCCTTCCATAAGACAGTATCCATATCTTGCCCTCGCCTCATAATCTTCTTTCATTCCATCCGCAATCGCTTTCAGCAATTCATAATCCTCTTTTGATTTGACTAGTTTCAAATAAACACCCATTTTTTCTTTTTCTTCCTCACTGATAACACCACCTATCAGCACCTTAATCATCAGATTGCACAAATCGACGCACTGAAGTTTCCATGGGAAATGGAGAATATGGTTGAGGATTGGGCTTGCCATTATATTGAGATAATCATTCTTTGAGAAAAGAAGACGATCGGAATCATCAAATTTTTCAAGAAGCGATGGCTCGTATTGCAACGCCTTGAGAGACAGAAGTATTGAAACAAGAGCAAGGTCGTCGATATGGCGATCGAAATCATATACTTTTCTGTTGGGATTCTGAAAATCGGGACTTCCAACCTCACGGGCATTCTGCCCCATCATACTGGGCACAAACATTCCATCGTAGTCGACAAGAGTAAGCAAGCCATTGTTAACTATTATATTGTCTGGCTTCAGGTCTCCATGGGCAAACGGTTGCTTGATTAACCATTTGGCCATATCACCGAAACAATGTGCCAGCGCATTCAATACGAAATTGTTGTCTATATTATCCCTCAGATATTTATCCAATGCAACGCCATCTACCCAATCCATCACCAACACGGGAAACTCGGTAGCAGCCCCCATTTTGGTATCCACAAAGAGTTCCTTTTCCAGATACTTCGCCGAAACAAGATATGGAGATTTTACATCCTTGAGATAATCCGAGATAGCACAGTAACTCTTGTTGCGACCTTCCTGTTCACGGGTGAAACATTTTACAGCGTAATACTTGCCGTCAGAGATATCTTTCATTTTGAAGACAACGGCAAAATTTCCACTCGACATTACAGGATTGTTCCGATCATCAAGCACGGGTCTAAGGTTCTTTAGCTCCGCAAAATTGTCCTCTGCAGAGAGAATGGATTCTATGTATTCGGATATCAATGGGTAGTTCATAACAAATAATTAGTTAATTATCCTCGTGATGCAATAATTTCTTTTATTCGAGAAATCAAATCCTTGACGGGCTGATATTTCTCATTAACGTCTTTCTCGGTGGCTTTGAAACAACAGTCATAATCGGCACGCTCTCGCAGAGTCTCCATTTGAGAAAATAATTTGCCAAATTCTATTGATATCTCTCCTGTCACAACGTAATTCTTTCCAAATAAGGTCTTTACACCATCATGTGTGCTTGCCTGAAAGCCATCTCTTACCAACAAGGCACGAGTAGCATTCAACAACGAATAATACAACCTATTGGTGGCCATAGACCACATTTTGAGAGAAATGGCTCCATCTACTTCATTAAGGAAAAGATCTGACTTCTCAAGATACAATTCCACCAAATCTTTTCTGCTATTTTTATCTAATGTCATAATATTCTCACTTTATCATTATCAACATTCATATAAAAATCGGTAAAAGACCGTTCCTGCCATTGCTTATAAGAATAAAGCAGTGGATTTACAGAAGCACTTGATTTCCAACCCATCTCTACAAATGGATAGCTGATATTATCCTCATCACTGGAATCTATCTCATCCTTGTCTATAAGGATGAGCAAATCCCAATCGGAGTCCTCGCGCTCGGTTCCTCTTGCGCGCGACCCATAGAGCCAAACCTGCCCTCCTTTAGGGACAACGTTTTGAGCGGTCTCTGTCAACTTGAATAAAATATACTTGCTTGTATCAGTCATAAACTTAATAATTTGCACAAATATAGAGATTATTTTAGATAAAAGGAAATCTTTGGCTATGAAATTAATTTCCTCCTCTTACCCCATCACCCCAAACCTCTCCAGATTCTCCTCGTCGTACTCCACCTCCTTGCTGTATTCCTTGGCCCACCAGGCAAACTGATGCGTTCCGAGCAGGATCTCGCTCTTGAAGAGCAACTCTATCAGCCTTACGCTGAAGACTATGATATTGCGGTATCTTTCAAACCCGTCATCGAAAATGGTCTTTATCAGATATCGCCATGTGAAGTACTCGCCGAGGTTGGATAGGTAACTCTCCAGTTCGGGAGTGTTGGAGATGGATGATATCTCTGTCAGGTGCTCCTTTGTATATAGGAGACGGGCACGGTAGTCGGGGTTCATAATCTCGAGCCTCAGGAAAAAATCGAGAAGCTGTAGGTTGCTGACGGCAAGATGGTCGCCATGGATTGCGTTAAGCTTGTCGTAGATGGACAAATCATCATTTCGGAAAATGCCGATATACTGCTGACGGATATTGTCAATATAGTCGTAATATTCGGGATCGTGGTCCATGGGCTCCTCGTCGAAATCGAGCTCCACGTATTCCTTTACCTTGTTTTCCAATATGATGCGCGCCGCCTCGATGCAGCAAAGGCCGATGCCGCCCTCCAGGAAGCCGTCGAACCACTCGAAATATCTTGGATGACGCGCGCATATCTCGCTCAGCGACTGCTCGCCGTGCTCTATTATCTTGGTGCAGAGGTTTTCGCAGTTGAGTAATGGACAGCGTTGGTTTCCGCTGAGGTCCACTGTATCAGCCTCGTCCACATCTATCTGCCAGCCTATGCAGCAGCTGTCGGGGCAGTGGCCGGCTATGCACTTGAATTTTGTATAATAGTCAGGTACTATAAGTCTCATTTGGGTGTTGTTTTGCATTCTGAAATATCAGACACAAAGATAAAAAACTTAATCCTAACATAACATACACTAATACAAATATTTTATAACTTTGCAGACTGAAAATATTATAATTTACAACAACAATGCAAGACGTTAGAAACATCGCGATTATAGCACACGTTGACCACGGCAAGACTACCTTGGTCGACAAGATTCTCCTTCAGAGCAACCTCTTCAGAGAGAACCAGATGCAGGCCAAGCAGGACCTCATTCTCGATAACAACGACCAGGAGCGTGAGCGTGGTATCACCATCCTCTCAAAGAATGTATCAGTAAGATACAAGGGCATCAAGATCAATGTGATAGATACCCCAGGCCACTCTGACTTTGGTGGCGAGGTAGAGCGCGTGCTCAATATGGCTGACGGTGTAATCCTCCTCGTGGATGCGTTTGAGGGTCCTATGCCTCAGACACGTTTTGTATTGCAGAAGGCCATCAACCTCGGCCTGAAGCCTATCGTAGTTGTAAACAAGGTGGACAAGCCAAACTGTACTCCTGAGCTCGTTTACGAGAAGGTGTTCGACCTCATGTTTGAGCTTGGTGCCACAGAGGATCAGCTCGACTTCCCAGTAGCTTACGGTTCAAGCAAGCAGGGCTGGATGGGTCCCGACTACAAGACCCCAACATCAGACGTATCTTATCTGCTCGACCTCATCGTAAAGCACATCCCTGCTCCTAAGTTTGTGGATGGTCCTTTCCAGATGCAGATTTCTTCACTCGACTACTCTTCATATCAGGGTCGCATCGCCATCGGACGTATCTACCGTGGCAAGATTCAGGCCGGCAAGAATGTTGCCATCATGAAGGCCGACGGCTCTATCGAGAAGGGCACCATCAAGGAGCTCTACACTTTCGAGGGGCTCGGCAAGGAGAAGTGCAAGACAGAGCTTGAGTGTGGCGAGATTTGCGCCATCCTCGGTCTCGATACATTCGATATCGGTGATACTGTAGCTGACCCTGAGTGTCCTGAGGAGCTCAAGCGAATCCACGTAGATGAGCCTACAATGAGCATGCTCTTCACCATCAACGATTCTCCATTCTTCGGCAAGGAGGGTAAGAACGTAACATCCAACAAACTCCGCGAGCGCCTCTTCAAGGAGTGTGAGAAAAACCTCGCTCTCCGCATCGAGGAGACCGGCTCTCCCGACAAGCTTCAGGTATTCGGACGTGGTATTCTCCACTTGGCAGTTCTTATCGAGACAATGCGCCGCGAGGACTTCGAGCTTCAGCTTGGTCAGCCAAAGGTTATCATCAAAGAGGAGAACGGCGTTAAGTACGAGCCAGTTGAGGAGCTTAATGTTGAGGTTCCTGAGACTCTCTCATCTCGCGTTATCGACCTCGTAACCCGCCGCAAGGGTGACCTCCTTAATATGTCAACAAGAGACGAGCGCACATTCATGGAGTTCGTAATTCCTTCACGCGGTATCATCGGTTTGACCAATCCATTGCTTACCGCCACCGAGGGTGAGGCCGTTATCTCTCACAGATTCAAGTCGTTTGAGCCCTGGAGAGGTGATATCAACGACGACCGCAAG
>JAZQPB010000283.1:0-10150 GCA_045628165.1 Bacteroidales bacterium
AAGGTTCTACAGTGATTCCGACATCTCAACTTTTTTGATAACCCCTTTGTGGGAAATCAGGTTTTTGTTGAGTTCCATCTTCATCCTTTCCTCTATCTGATATTTCTTGGATTTGAGCAACGAAATTGCCACATCATTGAAAAACTCAGGCAAGTGTTTCAATAGTTCATATTTGGGATCGTTGCCTTGCTCCGACTGTACATCGAATGACTGAATGCGTTTTTTTGTTTTGGCGTGCTCTTCGCCAAGTTTTTTTATCTCTGCATCAAGAGTAACTATTTTCTGCTCGTTTTCGTCGTATGCCGATATATAGTTGAAGTCGTTGCCTGTAAGTTGTCCCCGCAACGATTCCACAGCACGGCGTAGTATCGAGGCGTTTTCGATTCTGATATTCAGACGGCCTCTCTGTTCTGCTATACGCACATACTTATTGGACGACGACGAATTCATCACATTGCGGATTGCGTTTACTTCCTCTTCGTCGAGAAACGAGTACTTGTCGTCCACGGTTTCCAGTTTTGAGTATATTTTTTCTACAAGTCCATTTTGGTCGATTTTCTCCACTTCGGGACAATCAGCCTTTATGTTTTCAACTACCTTGGAAACCACATCACGCAACTGCACCTTGTCGATATGATTCTTCCTGAGATTGTCGATCTCGTTTTTGGTTTTCAGAATTGTCTGAAGTTCGTTTCTCAAAACCTGCGACAGCCTTGGTACAAAAATATCAAGTTCTATCTCCTTGAGCGCATTGGCCACGTCTTCAAGATAGACTTTTGAATCGTTTTCCACAGTCTCTATCTCAGCGAGATTTTTGCGGATATTTTCTTGAATGGATTCCTCCTGAAGTTTCCCGCTTTTCAGGTCATCGTAGGTCTTGCGGTTGTTTTGGCTGTATTCTATCGCCTTGTCGTATTCGGCTTGCAATGCCTTGATTTCCTCGTCTTGCTTTTTCTCGGTTTCCAGCAATCCCTCGTATTCTTTTCTAAGGTTTTCCTGCTCTATTCTCTCGGCTGTCCATTGGTTCTTCACCTGTTCCGATACATTGCTGAGTTGTCCGTATTTGGCGAATCCCATCACATTTTGGAAATTGTCTTTCAATGTGTCTTCCAGGTTCTTGTCGTCGAGAAGTTTGCCTGCTATCATAGCATCAAAGAGGAAATATTTGCTTAGTTCCTCGGGAAGATTGGCTTTTATAATCTTGCTTACAGCCTCCATCTGCTCCATTTTCTGTTGCATAGGCTGAGCGGAGCCATACTCGAATACTGTGCCTCCCATATTCAGGCGCACGTTTTCCACAGGCTTGCTCTCGGGATTCAGCGCATAGGTGCGCTTTATTATATAAGTCTGCTCCTTGCTGAGCACGAATCCTGTAAATGTGAGTTCCAGCACTATACGGCAGTCCTTGTCCTTTACAATGCTGTCGCTGAGTATCTCGAAGAATTCCTTCTCGGTTTTGATATTAAGACCATAGAGAGCACCGTATATGGCATCAAACAGGGTGGTTTTTCCGCCACCATTGGTTCCGCCTATCAGGATTATCGATTTGCCGTCCGATACTGATATATCCAAATCAAGTTCCCTGTATGTCTTGAAATTGCTTGCTTTTATTCTCTTGATTTCCATTGTTTTTCAAATTTTGTCCAAGGGTTATACATCAAGATTTTTAAGTGCCTCGTTGATAAGTTTTGCTACGGACTTATCGTCGATACCCTGATTTTTTGTTTTCTTGAGATTGTATTCCTCAAGTATCTCGTCCTTCAGCCATTCGGGATCTATGTTGTATTTGGCGCATATCGAGGTGATAAGCGACAAGTCCTCCTGTCGTATCCCGTATTTCAAAAATGTGCTGTCTATGCCCTTCATAATATTCCAGATTTATTGTTGTTGTCCATAATCCTGCGGATTGAATTGTACCCAGCCCGCAGTATTGAAATTCATATGATCCAATTCATTGACTCTTGAGGGTGGGTAATACCAATCCTCGTTTACCTTCATTATTATTCCACCGCGCAATTGCTGTTCGAGGTTTCTCTCCGATTCCATATAATCCACCAATGCGTTATGTTTTATAAACATTTCGCTGTCGATAGATCCACTCTTGGTATCAAACAGGAATATCTGCCCGTTTTTCATCCTTATAACAAAATCTACATAGAAAAGTTTGTTTCCAGCGTATGGAATTGCGAAATGCTCTCTTCCGCTGTCTCCGTTTTTGTACCACCAGTCTATGCAATCGGAATTTCTGTTTAGGAATTCCTCGAATTGTTTTTCTGTTTCGGGAGCCTTGCTTAGTCGGTAGAAACTCTGCAATGCGTGGATATTCTTTTCCTTGATTTCCTCGTGGGTATCCTTGCAATACTCGCGCTCGCCGGGAATCTCCCAGGGAATTGTGGTGAGTTTTCGGCTCTCTTTCTTTTTCTCGTTGTATTTCAGGTAACGCTCGATAGCCGTCTTTATCACATCGCTGAATTTTGGTCTGTTCAGGTGATAGAGAATCACTTTGGGCGGATATGGCTCAAACAAATAGTTGATTCCAAACAGCGAATCCATTATGTCAATAAGCGCATTCTTCAGCACCTTGAGACTGTGCGACAACTCGAATCCTTTCAGGAACGGCTCACAGTAATCTGTCAAGGCCGTATCCAATTCGGCTTTCGAGGTGGGTTTCTTGCTGAATTTGTCTATGGTCTGCTCGCCCAATGTCACTTCCAGTTCAAAATCCCTTGGAATCTCTATCACGATACTCTTTACGTCAAAATTGATATATTTACCCGCCTTCTCCTTGTTGCGTGCGTATTGGTCGAAGAGTTCGCCCTTTTCAGCGTTGGGAGTCTCCACCGGTTTGCTAATGTCCACAAACAGTTTGATTGTGGTTTGCTGTTCGTCCAGCCATTTCTCGGCTATTACGTTGCGTAGTATTCCCTTAAACTTGCTACCAAGTCGGTTGCGTGCGTCAGAGGGGCGTACTCGTTGATAATAGTTGGTATTCAGTACGATATTATTGAACGGCATTGCGCGATAAGCCACATAATCAGTGATATAATCCATATCGTCGCGGATTATCTCTATCATCCTTTTACTGAGGTTGGTATATACGTATCCCTTGTTGAGAATGTCGTTGTCGTAATGTTTCTGCTCGGGCATACGTAGAATACGCCCCACCGTCTGCATAGAGAACTGAAAACTGCCCAACTGTCGGAATATCAGCAACACAGAGGCTCTCGGACAGTCCCAGCCTAATGCAATGGCCTGCTTGAAAAGCAATACCTCTGTTACCGCATTGTTTTTCTCAATGTCGGTAGTATTTATCTTTCCGCTTATCTTTGAGGGGTCGTCCTTGCTCTTCGACAGCCAGACGGCAAGTTTGTTATTGCTCTCATTGATAGTGTAGGTATTGTCCAAAGCGGTCACAATGGCCAGTTTCAGGGACTCTTCCTCGTCGGTAACCTTTTCCGATGAGTCGTTGGGCAACTGTATCAACAGCAAAGGGTTGATATCGCTTCCCATTGCCTTGTAGGCGTCGGCAAGTTCCTGACGTTTTTCCAGTGCGTGTTTCAATAGATACTGCACGGTGGTATCTATGTCGTTGTCCTCATTCTCCTTCAATGCAGGGTTCAGAACCACGGTTTTCTTTATCATTTCCTCCTTTATCACGTCTTCCTTATGAACCTTTACAAGTTCGTCGGGATTCCTCGTTAATGGAGTAGCCGATATGCGTATCTCGATTTTGGCATTGAGTCTCTGCAATACTTTCTCCGACTGCTTGGCGCTTTTGCCTGTGAACATATGTTCCTCGTCGATGATTACTACAAGAGTAATGTCCTTCTCATATTTGGTATTGTCCGCTATCTTAAATAGCGATGAGGCGTGTTCTGTATCCTTAATGATATTTGCATTGTCCTTGTTGCAACTTTCCCAATTCAGGAAAAGTATATGGCCAGGATGAAGGCATTTGTCGGAGGTATCCACCTCGTTGTAAGTAATGGTTTTCAGGGCCTTGGTCTCGTTGTAGAAATCCTTCAACTTGGCGTAACTCTGCTCGTGGAGTTTGTTAGGTGCCAGCCAGATAAAAGCCACGTTGCAATCGTCGGCGCTCTCCTCCACAATGTGGCGCAACATCTCGGAAACCATCACAGTCTTGCCCGAGCCTGTTGGGGCCTCAAAGAGAAGTTTCTTTCTGTCGCCATTCAGCGAAAGCAATCGGTTGAATTTATCCACCAGTTCGTTAATGGCCTTGGTCTGATATGATAGTGTCCTCATTGTTGATTGTCTGTGTTGTTGTTTTCAAAATCTAACGACAACTGAGGCTCTGATACCTCGTTGTCTTTTTTCTCTTCCCTGATTTCGTCGATAATCTTTTTCAAACGCTCAATCCTTCGCTTACTCCATATTTTGGAATAGGCATTGTAGATTGCAGAGGGCAGGGCCACAAGTTTCACCTTGTCTTCCACATCAAAGAAATCGTCGGTGTATGGATCGTTGCTCGGCGAGAAAACGTATGTTATTATCTTCTTTCCGCCCAAATCCTGATTGTCGATAATCTCCACCAAATCCTCAATGGCATCCTCCAGATAGATAATGAGCATCATCTTTTTGCCGTCATCAAAGAATCTAAGGATTTCCTTGCTGTGCTTGTTGCCAAAGAATGTATCCTGTTCCTCATAAATATCATTCTTTATGCAGAGCATATCTGTGGCGCTCTCCACAAGTTTCCTCATATTGGTGTTATTCCGTTCCCTGCCTACAAAATCCGTCTTGTAATAACGGAGATTGTTGTTGATGAGGCCAATAACTTTCTGTTTGTTTGAATCTGTATAACCTCTTATAATATTCTTGTTTCGAACATATGTAACACTTTCACAAATTCCGTTTTCATTGTTAGTTACCAAAATACATTTTCGTTTTCCTTTATCATCTTCGTTCAATTTCATTACAGCGTGCAATGTTGTACCAGAGCCTGCAAAGAAATCAAGAATTGTCGCATCTTTTGAAGATGATATCTGTAAAAGATAATTGATTAAAGATACAGGTTTAGGATAAGAAAAGATTGATTGTGTCAAAATCTTTTTTAAATCAGTACTACCTGTTCTTGTTCTTCCAAATCGTTCATCAAATAAAATACTTCTCGGCTTTTGTCCATCGTTTTTTTCGTAATTCTTTGTATATACATATGGATAAATGAAAACTAATTCATTATATCGTTCTTCAACAGTGCTTTTTCCCCAACGCCAACGAGCCTTTTTATTGTTTGGGTTTTTATGTTCCACTACATATTCTCTACCATCAGGTCCAATAATTGGAAAATCCAATGAAGATTGGTATCCTAAACTTTGTTTATCCAATCTGTCCAATGCGTATCTATTCCCGTTTTCATCAACTTTATTATATGAAGTTGTTACTGTTGCATCTTTGTCATTATATATTGTACATATATTTGTGTTTTGGGCGTAAACTAAGATATACTCGTGATCAACTCCAAAATGAGAAGCATCATTTGCACCTCCACTTTTACTTTTCCAAGTAATATTAGTTAAAAAATTTCCCTCTCCAAAAATCTCATCGCAAAGCAATTTAAGATTTGCTTGCTCATTATCATCAATAGAGATAAAAATTACACCTTTTTCTGAAAGCAAGGTTTTGGCAATAGTCAAACGTTTGTGCATAAAGGAAAGCCACTTGGAATGTCTATAATTATCCTCTCTATCCACAAAACTATCGTTATATACAAAATCCTTGTTTCCTGTGTTGTAAGGAGGATCTATGTAGATAACATCGATAGAATTCTCGTGAGTGTACGCAAGAGTAGTGAGGGCGTGAAGATTGTCGCCCTCGATAATGATATGATTGGGAGATTCCGCATTTTCCGATATTATCCTTCTTTCAGCAACTTCTTCGAGAACAGGCAATTCGTCAACAAAGCGGTCTTCTACGGATTCGTGTTTTTCTTCCCACACAAGACCGTATGGCTTGCTGTGATTGAGCAAGTCTATCAGTTTGGATTTTTCGTCGGTGGTGAGACCTTCCAAATTGTTAATCTTTTGAATCAATTGGTAATTGTCAACTTTTGCCATAATTTTTATAAGTTATAGAAAAGTGTGGGCTGAAAACCAATCGTTATTGAGGTTCTAGTAAAACCTATCAGGCAAAAGGCATCTAACCCACACTCAGTTTTTTTTGTTTTTGAGTGTAGGAAAATTGCGCCTATCTCCCTGATGATCAAAACTTACTAGATTTCAATAAAAGGAAAGTTGCAATGTTCCAATTAATATTTCCGTTAACACATATACATAAAAAAAGCGCAAGCATCTGATTAAAGTTCGCCCTATCTGAGGCCTAGCATACCTTCCCGGCTACGAACAACAGACGCCTACGCGATATGGTTATACACCAAAAGTATGCGAGAGGGTACAATTTACCCTCTGCATACCTAATGGCGCTTATCACCAAAAGCGTAAGCATCATCTCTGTTTCGTTTTGTAGTCGAGATTCGAAGTTGCTAGTTTCAGATAGACCAAAAACAAAGCATTAATGACGCTTTTTCTATGTATATATCCGTCCTCCGCTTTTATCCGGAAGACATTGCAAATATAATAAATGATTTTCAAAAAAAGAAAAGAGGAATGGAGAAAAATTTCCAAAGTCACCAGAAGGTGACTTTGGAAAGAAAATAACGGTTTTGTCTTTTTAATCGATTCCCAGTTTTTTGAGTATAGCATTAAGCAAAGGTCTGAAACCTTCAAATTGCTCGGATGATTTAAGATCTGTATAATTTCTCTCAAAATGTTCCTTTATTTCATTGGGTTTAGTATTGTTTAGCATTCTTACTAATCGCTCCAATTCATTGTAATTCAGATACAAATCATCATTATTGTCCTTAATTTTGTTCAAAACGGTTTTTTCGATTTTGTTTTTCTTGGGATAATCTTTAGTATTAAAGAAGCCTTCCAGATAAAAGTATTTCTCATATTCATCTTTTGAAGGAATATCCTCTGAGACAATATCAGGATAATACATATATGATATTTTGTTGAAGTCGATATTATATTTTTTGCTTTGAAGATTATTCAATTGCTCTACATAACTCTCCAATCTCTTAACTATTTCAATTTTGTCAGGATTTTTAGTTAAGGCATCTTGAGTTTTGGTAATTTGTTTTTTTAGATTTTCAATATTTTCAGGTGCTTTTGTGGCATCCTCTTTCATTTTTTGTATCTTCTTCATCCCTTCAAATCCTGCCGAATCGCCATCGAATACAAATAGAATACCCTTTGTGTGTTCCAATTCTTTGATATTGATATAAGAATTTATATAATATTCCACATTTCCGGCGCTAAATTGAGGTAACAGGGCAACATTCTTGAATTTATCAGAAAATCCCAATTTGTTGATAGCCTCTGTGAAATAGTTAACTTCGTCCTTGCCTTCTACAATCACTAAATAGTCTTTCTGATATTTGGCCAAAGTCTCTTGATAAGAAACCTCTCCAACAGAAAGTTTCTTAATCATCTCGCCAAATTCGTGGTTTACCAATTTGCCCTTGTCCATAAAATACACGTGGTCCTTCATTCTTTTGGCAAAATATGGATCGTGAGTAGTAAGCACAACCTGCCCTTTAAAGTTCTCTATCAATTTCAGCAATTCCAATTTTTTAGCATAGTCAAGGTTGGCATCAGGCTCATCAAGAAGTATAAGGTTGTCCTCATTGGCGATAAGATTGAACAAAACCTCATACTCCCTGATTTTCAATTCCCCCTCGCTTAAATGAAGAACATTGTCAATGTCAAATTCAAGGTATGTTTGAATAAAATCAAATAATTTTAATTTATTTTCTTGTGATTTATGTAGATTTAGAGTATATATAAACAATCCATCAAACAAATTCGATAATTCATTAAATGAATATACCATAGAAGTCCTGTTTTTGAACAATTTCAGGTAATGCGAGTCCTGAGTGTGTGTATCTTTAGGTTTACGTTTAAATGAAAAACTTTTATTTCTGTTTTCTATAAAATCTACAAACTGGATATATTGATGAGATATTACGTTCCTACCACCACTTTCAATAGTTGTTCTGACTGCACCCATATCATTGTAAGAAGAATAATGGAATGTGTTATTGAGTTTATCATTCAATTCTCCGCAATAACCTCTTAAAATATTCTCTGGATTAATATGTGCATAACTTGCAATTTGCTCAAGTAGAGAAGTTTTTCCGCTACCATTCAATCCCACAAGAGCAATATAACCATCTGTCTTAGAAAAATCAAAAACTTCACCCTCGTTAATGAAGTTGTCATCCATATCGTGTGCTATAAATTTTTTTAATCTGAATCCCATTATATTTCGTTATTTTTTGTTGTTTTTTTTTCAATCTCCCAAAGTTACCATTTTTATCCATAAAAACCAAACAAAACCAAGAAAAAAACAAAAAAAGCCACCTCTCGGGTGGCTTAAATATAAAAATATGAAATTGAATTTCTTACGCCTTGGTGGAATTATCCTTGATATATTCGTTGAGTTCGTTGATATCAAGATCCATACTCTGAGCAATCTGGTCAAGGGACAAAACACCTAATGAATAAATGTTCATAGCATTTACCAGTTTCTCCTGATGAGCCTTGGCCTCTGCTTCCTCTCGTCCTTCTTCACGTCCTTTCTTAAGGCCTTCCTCACGTCCTTTCTCAAGGCCACGAGCCTCTCCATCCTTAACGCCCTTGTTGTACTTTGTCTCCATAACGCTATAATTGTCACGCATAATCTTTAGACTCTCTTCGTAACCACGACGCTCTTCTGGGGAGAACTTTGCCAACTGGTCTATGTTGAAATTGTCTGTCATAACCGATAAATACTTTCTGCAAAGTTACAATTTTTTTTCAAATATCAATCAATAATCATAAATAAAGGGAAAAGATCCGCTCCCATTCGTTTTAAGAAAAAACAAAAAAGCCACCGAAAAGGTGGCTTGATATATAAATATAGAAATCAAAATCTTATGCCTCTGTAATTGGCAGATTCATTACAACCTCCTCGGGTAAGCCAGTTGCTGAAATGATAAGAGATATAGAAACACCGCCAGCCTTAAGGTTTTGGGCAGTATTGATCAATTTCAGATAAGCCTTTTTACGCTCTTCCTCTCTACCTTCCTCTCTACCTTCCTCTATTCCATTCTGTCTTGCCTTCTTTTCCCTATATTCAATAGTATTGTAATAACTCAGATAATTATCAAGGCTCTCGTCGTACTGCAACTGCTGAGCCTCGGTAAGTGCTGAGTATTCGGCAATCTCGGCCAGTCTCATAAAGAGTGGCTTCTCCTCGATGAATGGTAATGCTGTTTCCATAGTTGACATATTTGCTAAAATGTAAAACCATTTGTCCATAATTCCTCAATCTTGCCAATCCGCAAATTTCAAACTTGGGATTCTTGAAAAATGTTGTTTCTATTAAAAATCCTTGAGTCGTGCAATTCGTCGGCTATCTCGTTGGCGTCTCTGTCGCCTCCGAAGTCTCCACTGAAACAATCAAAAATATGAATATCTTCTTTCTCTTCCTTGACCTCAGCGGTTTTGTGAATATTTGGCATCATCAAAACCATATTGAAAAAGGCCTGCATCTGCTTTTTCAAAGCCACAAGATCTATATCCTGTGTTTCAGGAAGATCAAAAGTCATTGTCATTGAAGCCATAACATAATAATTTTTATTTCATTTCCCGCAAAACTACAAAACATTCTGTTAACTACAAAATTTATTTTGATTGATACTTTTCCTTATCCCTTCATTCATTTCTATAATAACAAGCCATTTATTTTCAGTCTCAAAAATCATAGATAATTTGCTTTTATCCCGGTTCCTCGTAATAGTACGAATAGTCGATTCCTTTCATAAAAATCTCGCGGGAAGTAATGTCGTCGGTCAGGGCGTTGGAGATCAGTTTCTTGATGAAGGACGAATTCACAGGGCTTTTCTCCATTGCCGAAAGGTAAGCCTTCTTGTCAATCTGGCTCCAGACAACGCATTTTTTGAGGTTCTTTTTCAGAATCATATCGAGCCAGATACGTGTGCTTCGTCCGTTGCCTTCGCGGAAAGGGTGGGCGACATTCATCTCAACGTATTTTTCAAGGATATTGTCCAAGGTGTCCTCGGGCATAC
>JAZQPB010000284.1:0-6875 GCA_045628165.1 Bacteroidales bacterium
GGCCTCGGCGGCAGCAACCCGAGCAGCCTGCTCATCATGCCTCTCAAGGTGGAGGAGCAGATATTCGGTGTAATGGAGATCGCATCATTCAAGAAGATGGAGCGTCACGAGATCGACTTCGTGGAAAAGGTTTCGGAATCCATCGCGTCTACACTCTCTATCGCCAAGATCAACCAGCGAACCGCCGACCTCCTCGCACAGTCGCAGCAGCAGGCCGAGGAAATGGCATCACAGGAGGAGGAGATGCGACAGAACCTCGAGGAGCTTCAGGCTACTCAGGAAGAATCGGCAAGAAAGGAGGCCGAGATGCAGTCTATCCTGAATGCGGTGCACAGCTCATCGCTCGTAATAGAGTACGACCTTCTGGGCCACATCACCAGCGTAAACGAGGCTTTCTGCCGAACACTCAACCTCCAGCGCGAGCAGGCCATAGGACGCACTCAGGACGAGTTCCGCGACGAGAACGACAGCTACTCAATGCAGGACAGCGACTTCTGGAGCCGTGTAAAGGATGGCGAGGTAATCAAGCGTACCGACAAGTATCTGGTATCAGGCGAGGAGCACTGGCTGCAGCAGGTATTCACT
The DNA here is from genome assembly GCA_045628165.1 of Bacteroidales bacterium. GTDB lineage: Bacteria > Bacteroidota > Bacteroidia > Bacteroidales > UBA3824 > UBA3824. The sequence continues at coordinate 586 of JAZQPB010000284.1, forward strand.
CCAATACTCGATAGCGACGGATTCCCATACAAGATCCTGAACATGGCCACCGATATCACCAACACCAAGAAACAGGAGATAGAGCTTCAGAACAAGACCGACAAACTCACCGCTCAGGAAGAGAGAATGAAACAGAGCCTCGAGGAAGTACAGAAGGCACAAGAGGAAATGGCCGTACAGCAGGCCGAGCTCAACGAGGCCAACCTGAAACTCAAGGAAAACGAGGAAACCCTCACACAGGCAGTTGAGAAATCTCAGGCTCAGGAAAAGGAGCTTCTATCCAAGGTGGATGAGCTAAACAAACTCCACAAGGAACTCGAAATCCAGAAATCAGAAATCCTTGAGCAGAACAGGGAACTCCAGGAGAGGGAAATGATTCAGGCCAAGGCACTTGAGGACGCCGACAAGAATCTGGAGCGTTCAAGACTGAAAATCATGGCCGAGTTCGTATGGAATCTCGAGCGCCAGTGCAAGATAATGGACGAATCGGAAAAGGTGCTTGCCGACGATCAGAACGTATCGCCAGACACACTGGAGAAATTCAGAAACGTAGCCAACGACCTCAAGATAATGATATCGAAATACAAGGCAGACTAACAAATAGAAAAGGCTGTTCAGAACAATCTGAACAGCCTTTTTTGTATAAAAATATTTCAGCGCTTGCGCCCGAAAAAATCCTTAATCAGCTTGCCACACTCCTGCTCCAGCACACCAGACACAACCTTGGTCTTGGGATGCAGAATACTCAGCTTGTTCACCGAAATACAATTCTCCACAAGCTTGTAGCCGCGTTTGGCATCAGATGCGCCATACACAATCCTGCCTATCTGCGACCACGCCAGAGCGCCTGCGCACATCACACAAGGCTCCAGCGTAACATATAGAGTGGCCTCGGGAAGATATTTGCCGCCATTGGCGCTCGCTATGGTGATAGCCTGCATCTCGGCATGGGCCGTTACATCGCTGAGCCTCTGGGTAAGATTGTGGGCGCGGGCCACTATCCTGCCATTAGCTACTATCACCGCTCCCACGGGAATCTCGTCCTCATCAAAAGCCAGCTGCGCCTCCGCCAGAGCGGCGCGCATAAAACGCTCGTCTTCAGAAACTTCTTGATTTTCCATACTACAAAAAAACTATTTATCAATCACAGTATACATTCTGCCGCATTTGGCCGAAATAGTAAAATCGTTGGAACTCTTGCCGGTGCGTATAAGGCAGGTGCCCACGCCGTTCTCGGGTTTTACAACAGACGGCGACATCAGCTGGGCAGTACCTGTAACCGAAAACTCGATTTCGCTGTCAGCGCTCATTACCGTATTGCTCTTGTTATCAAGAATATAGCAATGCACCAAAACAATATCGTTGTCATTGATGAGGGTTCCGCATTCATCAATTACGAGCTTGATTCTAACCGGCGCGCCAGGCGATTCCACAATCGATTCGGCCATAGGATAGCCGTCGGCAGAATATCCCACGGCCCTCAGACTTCCGGGTTTTGCGCAGCTGATATCATAATATACAGGCGGATACTTCAGGAAAACAGAAGGATCGCCGGCGTTTACTTTTTTCTTGCCAGCTGATACGTTGTCAACGAAAAGCTCCACAGTGGCGCAATTGCTGCATACCCATACCCCACGGCTTACACCCGGCACCCAGCTGCTGAGCACATTGCAGAAAGGCTCGGCAAAGGCCTCGATCTCCTCGCTGTCGATATCGCGCTGCGACTGGAAAAAATCGTAGGAGAATTTCGGCATCCTGGTTTCGCTCATCACGCCATTGTGCTGGCCATTAACATCGAACATCGAGCTCAATGCGTCGGCAAAATATTTCGACATCCTGTTGCTGCTGTGGCTGTGCGACATCATGAGAGCCTGGTCCTGCTGCGCCTTCTCCGGTTCAGCATATCCGCAGGCCATATCCTTGCCGTAAATGCGGACTCCGCGGCTGTCCATCAGATGAAAAACGCAAGGATGATTTCTCCTGACACGGCTCCTGGAATCGTCGCAGGTATCAAGCACCACAATGCCGTAATGATCGCACGCATCAAGGAAATATTCGGGATGCGGCACAGCTGATACATTTACAAAATCGAAACCGCCACGCTTGATTCGCCATGCATCGCGCCAATACGCCTCGCGCGAGATTGCACGGCCAACCCACGGATAAGTGTGACTGGTATTTACGCCGGTAAGGAACAGATCCTTGCCGTTGATGCGTATACTTCCCTGATTGACAACAAACTGACGGAAACCGAAATCTATCTCGTCGGTATCCAACACAGTTCCATCGGATATCAGCGAAAACTGTATGGTATATAGCCAAGGCTCGTCGATATTCCAGCAAGTGATATCGCTGAGTTTAAGCGTATCGGAAAGATTGCGGAAGCTATTAGCTGGAATAGAACTTCTAACATTGCCGTGAGTGAGCTCCTTGCGGTTGTGGTCCAAAACCGAATAATGAAGACGGAGTTTCTTTTCCTGAGAATAGGAATTGCGGACATTGGCCGAGAAAGCCACCATGCCGGTGCCGTTTTGGATATCGAAAGTGGAAACCTCTATACCGGCATTGAAATCAAGATTTTCGGCCACATTGGTGAAACTGAGCGAATCCTGCGCGCAGAGCCAGACACCCGACTGCATATAATTGTGGTTGCGGAGCATAATTACAAGAGAGTTTTCGCCGCTAATGGGCGAAATATCCACCACGCATGGCTCAAAATCCACAAAATCGTAGGCCACCGGCTTGCCGTTGAACCATATACGGGTATCAGCTGATACGCCCTCAAAATAAAAGCTCATCCTCTTGCCCTGCATATAATCGGGCATTACAAACCTCTTGTAATAGAAGGCCACATCATGCACCGAATCGGCATTATGAAGATTGTCATAATGAGGCAAGGCAACCTTGTCGCTGCCGGCCACAGTCTCGCCGGCTATCAGCGAACTAACAACATCATCCACATTGGAAGAATCGGGACAAATGTAGAGCCACGAGTCGTTGAACCGCAATGAATTCACATTACTGACAGAACTGCCATCAGAACATGACACAGCAAGACAAAACGACACAATGGCTGTCAGCCAAGATATTTGATAAACTAAAGCTTTCATAATTATAGGTATAAAATGTTGCGTAAAATTAAAAAATAAAAGAGATACAAGCAAAAATTATTTCTGTTTCTGTTAAAAAAACCAATTATTAAGTCAAAAAAAGTTAATCGGCCAAATATTGACACACTTATTGTATAATGGGAATATGGAATAAAATAAACTAATCTAAGACAAAATGGACAAACAAAATCTTATAAACAGCATTCTCAACGAGACCGGAGCAAGCACATTCTGCCTCGGCAACAGCAGCTACAACGAGCGCCTGGCATACATATCGATGATAATATCGACGGCCTGGGCCGACGGAAGCATCGACGACCGCGAACGCTCCATCATAGACAACATCGCGCAATCGGCCGGCAAGGACATAGAAAACCAGGTGGACCTGATAATAAGCGAGACTCAGCGATTCAACCTCGCCAAATACGAGAGCTGGGTAAAGGACATAGAGACCGAGCCATTGAAAATAGGCCTCATGGTGGATATGTTTCTTACAGCATTTGCCGATACTGTATGCATGCAGAGCGAGACCATATACATGAAATACATAGCAGGAAAACTCGGCATTACCGACGACATGTACAATGTAATACGGCGAAACGTGGAGGAATACCTCAACAACAAAAACCACGGAAATCCCGCCATGAGCTACGAGAAAGGAGTGGCCCACGAAAACGAAAACCGTCCCGAGACCGACGAGGAAAACAAACTTCGCAATGTGATAAACAGCCTGCTGAAAACTGTGATTTTCGCGATGTAAGTTTACATAAAAAATACCCAAACAAAAAAATCCGCTGGCAGAAAACTGTCAGCGGATTTTTTATGGGGTAATTGATTCAGAATCTTAGTTACCCTTACGCTCGGTCTTGAGAGTAGAGTAGTTGATCTTGAGAGCCTGAACCTTTCTAAGCTCCTGCTTGATATCGGTAACGATACCCATCTTAGCATCAGAGTCAACCTTGAGAGAGTATGTAAGCAAAGGTACCTCAGCCTCGTCGTGCTGCTGGCGCTCGCTCTCTACATAGTCGGCGACATCATAAATAGTAGAAATCTTGTCGTTGAGCTGGAGAGTTGGCTCAGTACCGTACTTGGCCTGATAAATGCTCAGAGGAGCGCCAACGTAAAGGTAGCTCACGAGAGACTTCTTTTCAAGTTTCTTAACTTCAGTAGCTGTAGGGAGTTTGATCTTAACCTTGTAATCAGTCTCCTTCATAGAAGTAACAGACATAAAGAAGAAAAGCAACATGAAAACGATGTCAGGAAGTGATGCGGTAGAAAGAGCAGCAACGGCTCTCTTACCATCCTTTCTAAATTTTGACATAATTCTAAACGCTTTTTAAATTATTACTTGATACTTCTAGGCTCAGCTTCTGAGATATTCATAGGAACAACAAGCTTAACGAGCTTCTGCTCATCAGAATTAAGCTCATCGTAAACCCTACCATCAAAATGATCCTTAGAGAACCTGTCACGAACGATATTGAAAGCTGCTACGATGTTGTTCTGAACAGCGATATATGTCTCGTAATTGGTACCACGGTCATTCTGCAACGAAACCACACCCTTGGTAATATCGGGGTCACCATAAACATCCACGAGCTTCTTGAGAGCTGTGGCCTCGTCGGCTCTGCCCTTGGCCAAAGCCTCTTCGTACTTAACGGAAGCCTTTACCTTGTCGGCGAGGTTCTCGTTGTTGCGAGGGTTTGTGATGAACTCGATAGTTCTTTCGGTAAGCTCGTTGATATCAGCAAGTTCGCCCTTGATAGCCAACTGATTGTCTTTGTTGATAAGAACGATAAAGAGGTTACGCTCATTAATCTTCTCTGTAGTCTCCTGGTCATTCTGTGAAGGTGGAGGGAGCTGACGGAACAGACCCTGATCCACGTTCATCGAAGTGGTTACAAGGAAGAATATCAACAAAAGGAACGCGATGTCAGCCTGTGAACTTGCATTAATTTCACCTACTTGTCTTGCCATCTTATTCTTAAAATTGATAATCTGACCAGGGAATGGAGGGAAACCCTTATCATTCCCCGGCCAAATTGATTATTAGTTTAACTTCTTAGCGATAAGCTCTGCGTAAATAACAGCGATCAAAGAAATGCCAAGAGAGATGTAGAGAGTGTTAAGACCAGCACCTGACCACTTAAGCTCAGTCTCATTAGTCTCAACGAGAGTCTCACAAATAGAATCCTCGGCACCGCTGGCGGTTACGTAAGCTATAATAGCTATAACAGCAATAGCGCCAACCATGATCACAGTCTTGACAGCAGACTTAGGATCGCTAATAAGCTGCTTGATGAACTCGTATACAGGGAAAGCCACTGCAACCAAAGCGCAAATGATAAACAGAGCCAAAGCCCAGCCGAGAATTGCGTCGGTGTATCCTGATTCCATCTGCTCGGCGTTTGTAGCCATTGGCACTACCTTAACGGCGAAGAGGATTACAAGGATAATAGTGATTGCAAAGAGACCCCATTTTGTATACTTCAAAATATTTTGTAACATAATGGTTCTTTAATTGTTTGGGTTATAAAATTAGTTCTTCTTAGCGTTGTAACGGATGAGCATATCTACGAAAGAGATAGATGCGTCCTCCATATCAGAGGTAAGAGACTCAATCTTAGAGAGAATGTAGTTGAGGAATACCTGAAGAATCATAGCTGCGATCAAACCGGTTACAGTTGTGATCAACGCAACCTTGATACCAGCGGCAACCAAAGAAGCAGATACGTCACCAGCCTGCTCGATAGAGTCGAATGCCTGGATCATACCGATTACAGTACCCATAAATCCGAGCATTGGAGACAGAGAGATGAACAAGTTGATCCAGGTAACACCCTTCTCCATGTGGCCCATCTCAACAGAACCGTAAGAAACAATAGCCTTCTCAACAACATCGAGACCCTGGTCGTAACGCTCAAGACCCTGCTTGAAGATACCAGCTACTGGACCTCTTGTATCAGCGCAAACTGCCTTGGCAGCCTCGATACCACCGTTGTTGAGAGCCTCCTGGATCTGATCGAGGAGCTTCTCAGTATTGGTAGAAGACATGCCTAAGTAAATGATACGCTCGATAGCGATAGCGAGACCGAGGATCAAGGCAATGAGAACCGATGCCATGAAGCCGGCACCACCCTCGATGAACTTTGTCTTGATAGCCTTGTGTACAGGAACCTC
>JAZQPB010000285.1:0-9061 GCA_045628165.1 Bacteroidales bacterium
AATAACGATTATTACCTAGTTTATATATTTCATAATCAACAAAGAAATTCCATTTCAAATTTAATGTATCATTGTAACATAAAACATCTTTATTATTTTCATTATGGAAATTTAATGTTTGTATACTGTAATCTAAATATGCTCTAAGATAACCATTAGTATATTTTGAATAACGGCGATAAGCAATATCGTCAAAATATGACTCATCTACGTCTTCTTCTGGGTCAAATTCAGTACCTTTGCCATCAGATTTATCTTTTTTGAATGTCCTAAAATAGATTTTTTTAGGTAAATCATTAAAATAATAATTTATACTCTCATTAATACCATCATAATCAAATTTAAAAGAAACTTTTGAATCATCTGCTTTTGTAATGGTAACGTGAATTTCAAAATATTTTGCATTATTATTTCCTGGACTGGGAACTTCCATTGGCTCAAAATGAATCAAACAAGGACTGTTTTGAGCCAATGAAAAATTTACCATCATTAATAATAATATTAGCAACAAATTCTTATTCATAATTGAATACCAATATTATTTTTCAATTTTTTTTATACACATAGTTTTATAAGATCCATCAAGATTGAAAAATTGAATATCCAAATAACCACTCCATTCGGGATATTCATTTTCTATAAATACTTCTGATTGACGCTCTGATGAAGTAAAATCATAATGGAAAGAGTCATAAACTTTCGTAGCCTCCCCTTCATCGTTTAAATCAACTAACAATACTACTATTTTTTTTATATGGCTCAAACGATCCTCTTGTCCATTAAAAAAAGTAATATGTATATTATTGTCACTATAATCGACATTAGCTAATTCACGTAACATTTTTCTAAATGAGCCATATCCTTGTACTCTTCGCTCGTGGCCATTGTGCCAGTAATATGTATTTAAAATAAGATAAACATCTTGATAATCGCCAGGGAACTCAATACCATTATCATCTACAGAAAAATGGAAAACATTGTCTTTTTGCCTACCTAAAGAATGATATTCTTTATAATTAGTCTCTTTATAAGACCAACATAATTCGTATTCAAATTGAATTGTATCATATTCAGCCTTTGTCCATTTAACATCAAATTCATATCCATAATAATTTTCTATTTCAATAAAATGAGGTCTCAAGCCAGCAGTTTTTTCGTAATCGAAAAAAGGATCACCTGGCTCGTGAGAGTTATACCACATTTCTTGAGTAATTTCTTCACCATCATCGTCCTTCCCACAAGAAGCCGAAGCAAACACAACTCCTGCCATCGCAACAATAGCGAAAGCGAATTTAATTAGTTTTTTCATTTTTATTTTATTTTTTTATAAGGTTTATAAATTTATTTTATTATCAGTTTTTTGCTAACCTTAGAGGTTATAATATTTTTGCCAGGGAGGCGGTAGCTCAATGTATAGGGATATTCTCCTGAAGAATATTCCGGTGCTATTGAGTAGTTGAGTATCTCGGTCTCAAGCTGCGACAAAGCCAAGCCCTTTAAGCTCTTTACCGCTATCTTATCCCGCATAGCCTTTATGTCGTCGTGGCAATAGAATACAACATAATAACCAAGGTTTCCTGTCTGTGGAAGTCCACTTGGAGTATTGGTCTCTATCTCGCTGTCCAAAAGCCTGTCGTGGGTTGCAAAATTTGGATTGAAGATAGACATAGCATCCTTGGGTGGAAACGAATGAACCCTTTCTATATCCAAGTCTTGCTCCTTATAATTAGCATAAAACTTGCTATAAATCGAATTTCTGTACCATTTGGTATTGTCCAGGTCGGCATTCAGGCAAACAAGGTTGTCTTTTACATTCAATCGCTGGCTCTCTATGCCATCAAAATAATCATCAGAGGTAATATTGATGTTTACATTTTTAAGCACAGGATCCATTCCGTGAACCACTGCCACACCCTCAAGACCAAGAGCCTCCACTTTCTGAGTAAATGTAGCAAACTTGCTTGTGCGTATCGCCATAGAGTATATCTCCTTTACCTCCAGCTGGTTGAGTGTTCCTTCGGCAACTGTGTTCCTTATAGAATCCGCGCCATTTACTATGTAATCGTTTGTGATATTCTCGTTGAGTGCCACTTGTCTTTTGGGCACATTGAGAATACTTATCTTATAAATAGTATTTGGTGCGAAACTAATGCTGCCAAGGTCATAATCTATCTCAAGCTTTGTGTTTTCTACTTTTGAATTTTTGGTAAAACTAAAAGTTGTGTACTGACATTCTCCCTTTAGAGTTGACACGCAAAGTTTTTGTTCGTATCCCTCTGGAACATCTTTTCCTTCAAACAGATACGCATAATTATCTTTCAGACAAATATATCCTGTTTTACATTCGTCTTTGAGGTAATTATACTGTCGGTTTTTGGGATAGGCATAAGAAATGGCCTGGTCGGTAAAGAACTTAGGACGCTCGCCAGATGTAAAAGTTATAGATTTCTCTTCTATATAATCGCTTTGGTCCTCGTCTTTCACGGCAACCCAATCATTGCCATTTTTCTGCTCAAATACCACTTTTGCCAATACCTTATAAGATGTCTTGCTCTCAAAGGCATCTTCGGGGTCAAAGGTACAAACTAATTTTTCTTCGTCAAAATTTTTTTTGCCTTTTATTGAATTACCGTTTTGGTCATAGACCTCAAATTTTTCCAATCTCACACGATAGGTGTTGTTTTTGTTTGACGCGGAATCCAGAATATCGAAATTCTCGTTGGCTGGTATCGAGAGTATCACCTGTGGAGAGGCGAAAACGCTTACATTATTTTCGCCGCCTGCTGGAGTAAGCTGACGGATAATGTCTTCCGCCAAAAGTTCCTGTCCTCTTACAACCTTGCAATTTTCTCCAACCTCAAAGTCGATAGAGCACCTGCCCTTAAACAATCCGCCAAGAACAGAGTAATGGGCATTTACTACGCCTGTAAAATAGAAAGGATTAGGACCCATACCCACAAGACAGGCACCTGCTCCGAGGTTTGCGAAATCGAATTTCCGTTGCTTCCTGAAAAGCTTCACACGTATTCCCAGAGCTGCATCAAGATAAGCCCAGGCCTGAGCCTCCGCATACCAGCCATTGATTCCCACAGCTCCCGTTCGACCCTCGCAATAAGCATTTTTGCCATAATTGCTAAGCAAGAACTCGCCTCCTGCTCCTATATCAAATTTTGCGTAGAATGGCCACGGAGTAACCTCGCAATTGGTCTGAAAGCCAAGACCAAAGGCCAAACCCTTTCCACTTGCAAGCGAATCGGAACCGTGGCGGGCTGTAAACCTTGCCCTTTGAGCGTCAGTCAATCCGCTAAGAACATTCTCGGGTGGCATTGGAAGCCCGGGTATCTGGTTTCCTAACATAAAATAACCGTTAAGCTTTAGCAAATTGAGCACCTCCACACCGCATCTCGACGAAGGTGTACCCATATGCAGATACCAGTCCCTGTCGCCAAAACGGGCCGACGCATCCACCAGTTTTTTATTGTCGCCAATTCCATACATTACACCAGCATCCAGGAATGCTTTCAGATTGGCATTGAAGATCTTGGAGGTGTTGTCGTATTTCATAAGTATCGAGGCTGTGAGTGGACTCTGAGATTTCACATCCTTATCAACTATATCATTGGGAGAATCATCGGATTTTGTTTTGGCAAGACCTCCGCCTTTTTCCACTTGATCAAGATTTTTATTAAGCAACGCCGATAATTCGCCAAGTTTTCCTGGCAATGTCATAAATGCCGCATCTCCCTTCATCTGAAGATAATTCAAACCCCAGTTCTTATTGAACTGAAGCTCTAGCGTGGTGTTGGCAGTACATATATTGTCGGCACCAAGGTTGAATTTTGCCGCTGCCATAAACCCGAAACCTACATTGAAATCTGGCTTGTAGCATATTCCCGAGAGCGCCTTGCCAAATGTGGAATTGTCGCTTGTCTGGTTCATGGATTTATAAACACCGCCGCCAAGGCCTGTTACATTTATGCAGGGCGGAATCATAAAGAGCCCTTTGCTGCTGCTTGCAAATACATCCACAAAGAAATATTTTTGCTTGTTGATATTTCCAAAGAAAGCCAATGCATCTACCGAGAATTTGTCTATCAATTTCAATCCCACATTTCCTCTAAAACCATTGCCGTATATCGAATCATTTTTCACGACTTCCACCTCACCTTTCACGCTGAAATTATCAGAATTGTATTCTACTGCAAGTCGAGAGATGTCTAGACTTTTAAGAGTGAATTTTTCAAAATCAGGATTTAGGTTAAATTTGCCAAAGCCTTTTATTTTCTCGTTGAAACTAACATCAGATCCCAAATTTAGAGCATCTTTTACAAAATTGATTTCTCGCAAAGCCAGATTGAATCCTCCAATTTTGGGCAATTCCAAATCTGTAAAATTCCATTTACCGGGATTGAAATAAGGTTTTTCCCTGCTAATCTTCAACCCCTCGAATGTTACATTTGGGATAGTGAGTTTAAACTTGTCTTTATCAATTTTGGCATCAATGGTGATTTTGCCATCCGCACAAATGGTTGGATAAAAATCACCGTTCTTTATTCTAATATCTATAAAAGAGGTCTCGTTGAGAGTAAGTTTACTCGACAAGGCGGGAAACTCCCTCTCTCCCGAAACATTGCACTTAAAGTCAAACTCCTCCGAGGCCCTATTATAGGCTGCGGTATAGGGCAAAAGCGAGAAATTTCCCAATGGTGGCAGATTAATTTCGCCATTGAATGTTACTTCGTCTATTCTGTTTTTTGTAACAAGCAACGCAAAGTCTTCTAGCGTGATATCCCATTTCGTAGTATCGGCATGGTCGCCTGCACAAATATCCGAAGCCTTGGCGAATGCTGATATACCAAATCGGTCTATTACAAGATTTTCACACCTAATAGTAGTTCGGGTTGTGGTGTCTTTTGTAGACTTACTCTTGAGTGCTTTGGGCAATTTTACTTCGGCTAATTTTACAGACAATCCTGTCCAAAGATTTTTATCATCACCATTTGTAAAATAATTATCAGGGAAATTAGTTGAATTGGATGTATAAGTCTCCGAATTGTCAATTGTTATATTTTCGAGATGGAAAATAAAGTCTTTCAATTCTTTGAACCCAAAATTGATTCGGTTTTCCAACTGAATTTCAAAATCTTTCAAATCATCGAAATAGGCCTCAAAATCTATAGTGGGTGGAGTGTTAATTAATGAATCTTTGTCGTTATAGAATATGATTTTCTCGGATGTGAACCTCAACGAGGCTTTTACATAAAATCTGCTAATACCATCACAATCAAACTCACAACAGCTACCATTTTTGAATTCAATTTCAAAGGTTTTCCCAAAATTTATAGGACAGGCTTCTATCAGACTAAGTTTGCCTGGCATCGATGGTCCACAGTTTCCTGTAAACCTACACTTCCCATCAAATGCTAAGGTACGATTTTCCTTAAAAGGAATTGCGCAACTCATAAAAATTTCTGTAGTAGAGTCGTTGTTATGACTAAGGCTACTAACTACCAATTTATAATTATTTTTCTTGCTAGAAATTCCTACAGGAAGCGGAATTTGATTATTTTTTGCAAGTTCGGTTAGATTATCAATATAATTGTACATTTGCTCAACTTTCGCCAAAAGATTCTTGGCGGAATTTACCCTTCGCTGGGTAGATTCGTCAGCATTTTGGGTAATAGTGTCCGTTAATGCCAAAGCCTTGTTTTTTAGATTATCATAGCTCTGCGCAAAACTATCTACAGAGACAATGGTCAAAAAAATTACAATAAATATTTTAACTATCTTCTTCATTCTTCTTTTTGGTCGAGTTAATAATATCAAAATTGCAAGAATAATTCACGCTTAAGGTCCAGCGGTTCTTGAAACTCAATGCCAAAGGATTGCGCACGAAACAGGCGGAGAGTCCAAGATTGTGCTTTTGAAACATATTGTATGTTGCATTTAGTTTGGCATTGTGTACCCTTGATTTTATACTGTCGGTACGGGTATCGGCAAAGGTATATACACTGGAGAGCGAAAGTTTTTCAAAAAAATTACGGCCAAGAGTAATGCTGTAAGTCTTTATATCAACATCCTGAGCCTTGGTATCGGTTTTGGAATATCCGAAATTTGCAGAAAAGGATATTTTTGGGACGTTGAAAGTGGCGGAATATCCTGCATTGGCTCCCAACACCTTTGCAAGACTGCTTAAAGTATCATATCGCTGCTCGTCGGAGGTTTTCTGCAGGCTGAATGATGTAAAAACACTCTGACTTACAGACTCATTTTTGGGCAACTGGTAATTAAGGCCAAATACAAAAGACTCACTTAAACGGCTGTATTCGTTGGTATCCAAATCCTCAAACTCGTTGACCTTGATAACCTGAAGATAATTGTCGCGCAGATTAACATAATTCTGATCGTTGTTCATAGAGGCATTGAAGCTAAGGCCGTCTATGATACTACCGCTAAAACTCAGAGAATAAGCCATGGACTTGTTGGTAGTGATATTCTGTTCCTTCACGTTATCGTGCCGGTAGCCGATATCTCCTGAAAAATCAATCCTTTTAAGAATGCTGCTGGCAAAGGTAAGCGAAACCTGCTCCTCGTCCTCGCTGAAATAATAGCCGCCAAGAGTCTCGTAGTTTGGAGGGAGACGGTTGTAAGAAACTCCAACCGAAAATATTTCAGCATTATATTGAGCGCCAACCTCAAAAGCCTGATATATAATCTTTTCGTCGGGGAATTGAGCGTCTGTTATTTTGCTTTCGTCTATCCTGGTTTTCATGGAACTGACAGCATACTCGCCCAAAACAGTCACATTGCTGACAAGCCTCAGATTAAAAGAAACGCTGGAGGCAAAGTTGTCTTCAGGATTAACATATTGGTCCAAGAAACCATCAAAACTCATAGAACTGCCATCATCTGCAATCCTGATAAAATTTGCAGAAACATCATATTTATCGCCACGATAGCCAACCATAAGACCTCCGCCCATACGCCTGTATCCAGCCTCAGATGTAGTAGAATCGGGGGCGACAGCCTTGCGCAGCCGTCCATAAAAGCCAAGCACGCTCCAGCCCAGCTCGCTATCATAACCAGCGCCACCGCCAAGAAAATCGTGCCCCGAAAGAGTGTATTTGCTAAAACTGAGAGAATTGTAACCAATATACGCCTTCCATTGCTTGTAAGAGGGACTAAGAGAAAACCTGTTGAAAGGCATCGCCAGATTTTTTGTGAGAGTGTTGTCGGTAAAGGCAAACGATATTGGCACATCCACAATGCCGAAAAACTTTGTATTTACCGCACCATTTATATAATAATAATTGCTGATAGAATCTCCCAGTAAATCCAAATTATCGCTCATCGAAAAATTTCCACCCATAGTTACAGGTCTGGATTTAATTATCGCCTCGATATTCTGGGCATTTGAAATGCTGTGTAATAAAATAAGCCAAATACAGATTATCAGCATTTTGCTTATTTTATTATCCTTGAAACATATTTTAATTGGAAGAATCATTATTCAGGTTCCATCATTTTGATTATACAAAAGTAGAGATTTTTATGAATTTCTGCAAAAAAAATTACTTTTTATTATACTTGTCATAATATTCCTTTGCCTGAGGTATCTCAGAGAAAAGTTGTTTTGCTGGTATTATCTCCCCGTGGAAGTAGAAGGCTCCTTCGGTATCCAACATATTACGATTTAGCTGACTCTGTAAGCTGTCTGCACATTGGTGGATTTGACTATCAATGCTGTCATTGATATTCTTGTAATACAAGAGATTGTCCTTGCCAATAGCCAATTTATTGAGGCCAAAGTTATTCAATGCCAAGTCAGGACGGAGCTTGGCGTAATAATAATAGTCGTTGCCGAATTCCACGTTGTGAACGAAAAGTACGGGTTTACTATAGTAGAAAACCTCATTTTCGCTTGGCAAAATCTTATATTTGGAACAATAACCAATCGAATGACGTTGCACTAAAATACTTTTCCCTATTATCATTTTTTCGAAATCTTCATAAGAAATTAAATAATGGGTTATTTTTTCTATATTCCCATTCCAATTATAACTATAACTACACCAAGTATTACCCGTATAACGAGTAGCTGTCGAGTGATATTTATCCGTTATTTGAGCACTAATTAAATAATAAGATTCTGAATATAAACTTTGTGCATAACTTGATTTTTGGAATACAAAAATAATCACATTAATTATCCATATTATAGCGATTATTGCCAACTTTAAAAAAAAATCAACTCTTTTAAGCGATAATAATAAAAATAGAATCAACTCAAATAACAAAAATCTATATAATGCTACAGCAAGCAACCCTACTTTCTCAACCCTAAAAAGGAATTCACAAATAATTAAAACAAACATTCCCAAAAACAACAGGTAATTGGGATGTTCGTTTAACATTTTTTTATAAAACTGAATCATATTATTAATTAGCAACATCAAACAATTTCTTAAGATCATCAGTTGAGACATCCTTTATTGTATTCAATAAATAAGGTTTCAAATATTCAATAAATTCCTTCTTTTGTTTCACATTACCTATTTTATCAAAAAGGAATCCCAAAGAAGTATTAATAAAACATTTAATTAAGTTATCAGAAATCCATTGCTGTATAAACTCCGGATTATTTGCCGATTCATCATCAGGGAAAAACAATTTTGCAAAAACATCCCATTCAACAGCAGAAATGCAATCATATACTAAACATATTGTATTGTATCCTATATGTTTTTTAGAAGAAAGGGAAAATACATTATCAAGTCCATTTTTTCGCACAGCCTCGCAATATTCAACAACCTTCTCGTTGTTCGGAAATTCTGATTTTAGGTAGCCTTTTGAAACAAAATCAGGATTCGCTACTTTTTGAGAAAAATCTTTACCGCGCCAAATTACATAATGCGAAATCATTTCTTGCAAACATCCATCCAAAAAGTCCTTAACCTTATCCTTAGCCAGGCCTCTTGCAAAAGAAATCTCTACTGATCTCTTCACAGTTTTACTTGTCTTTGCGTCCTTGATAAAATCAAACTGTTTGTCGAAATCAGAC
>JAZQPB010000286.1:0-1886 GCA_045628165.1 Bacteroidales bacterium
TGAGGTTATCTATTGGCAAAACAGCAAGTTCAGCGACCGAAACGCCACACGCAACGGCGCAAATGTGGGTGGGCAGTTTGACGATTTCAAGAAAATCCATTTCGGAAGCGTCAGGCAGAAAAACCATTTTGACCTCGATGAGGACGAACAGCAGTATTTCCAGGCTGAGATTCTGGTAAAAAAACACATTCCGCTCCAATATATCACTAACATTGAGGATTTCGGTATCGCATTGCCACAGAAGCCGTTGCAGGCCAAAATACCATATTCTGCACAGATTACGAGGGCCAATCCCACGGCCTTTGTCTTCATAGTGGACCACAGCGCCTCTATGAACAGGACTACCACTTTTGAGGGCGAGCGGATGATGCTTGCCGAGGCCGTCAGGAGAATTGTGAACCGTCAGATAAAGGAACTTGTGTCGCGCTGTATCAAGGGCAACGAAATCCGCCACTACTACGATATCGCCGTGCTCGGATATGGAAGCGATGTTTACAATGGCTGGCTCGGAAACCTTGAGAGTCAGTATTTTGCCTCTCCTCAGCAAATCAACGACAACCCTTACGAGGAGATTGTTACCACCAAGATAGTACGCACCCGAAAAGGCGAGACCCGAAAGGAGACCCGCGAGATTCAGTGGTTCAAGGCCCGACACGACGGACGCCAAACCCGTATGGATCTGGCTTTCAGGAAGGCCAAGGAGTTGCTGATGCCCTGGATAAGCGATCATCAGGACTCGTATCCGCCCACGATAATCCATATCACCGACGGCGAGTTTGTGGGCACCAACTACGACAAGGTAATTCAGGAGGTGGACGAACTGAAATCTATGTACACCAAAGACGGCAACGTGCTGATGTTCAATATCCACGTGTCGCCTCAGGAGGCCGAGACAGTTAAATTCCCTACCTCGCGCAACGAGGTGGCCTCAGACAAAAATTCGGGCAATCTTTACGATTTCTCGAGTCTTCTGCCACTCAGATACAATGCCGAGATAGCCAAAGTGCGTCAGGATTCCGACGGCAACCGCCACGTGGCAATGGCCGTAAACGCCGATATGAGCCTCCTGATACAGATAATGGATATCGGAACTCCAACACCCACACCAAACATAAATCAGTGAAAATGAATATTTTGTATCAGACAATCGGCAAGATAGGCGAAAACTCTACAAACGAGGATTCTGTAAGGGCCTGCGATGGATTTTTGGCGGTATCCGACGGCGCTGGTGGGGGAGGACTCTACGCCGATAGATGGTCGGCCTATCTGTTGCAGAAACTTCCTGATAATCAGTTTGATGGTTTCAGCGAACTTGATGGTTGGGTAGGCGATATCTGGGAAGAGTTTTATCAGGAATGTGAGGCCGAGGCCAAAAAAGTAGGTGGCCTACTCCTGAATAAATTTTACGACGAGGGATCGTTTGCTACTTTGGCAACTGTTTATCACCTAAGTGAATACAAATATCAGTGGATGAGTTACGGCGATAGTGTGACCTTCTGTTTCAATCACAAAACCAAGCAGTTGCAACACTCGTTCACCGCTCTGGCCGATTTCAGCAAACCGCCATATCTTATAAGCCTGATATCACCGCTCGATGCAGGGGGCTTCAGGTCGGGAGTTTTCTTGGCCGACGAGAATTGCTCTATCTTCTGCGCAAGCGATACATTGTCGCATTATTTGCTGATGATGTATTATTGTGCTGATTATGAGAAATATAAGCAGGAATTGGACGACGCCATTCTCCACGATCCCAAGCACGCCAACTATATCCGCACGGCCCTCGCAATGGATTATGATTTCGAGCAGTCGGCTCTGATGCCATTATTTTTCAGTCTGGCGACTGAGGCCGATTTCCGCAATCATTTGCAGGAATTGCTTCAAAAAGG
>JAZQPB010000287.1:0-12761 GCA_045628165.1 Bacteroidales bacterium
CCCACCACTATGCCCACACCAAACTTGCCCTAATGCACGACAAGCCAGTGCTTTGCGAGAAGGCTTTCATGGCCAACGCCCGCGAGACCGAGGAAATCCTCAATCTTGCCAACCAGCGCAAAGTCTTCATCACCGAGGCTATCTGGACGAGATATATGCCGCTCTCTATCACAATAAAGGAAATCCTGAACAGCGGAGTAATCGGCCGTCCAAGATTGCTGAATGCCTCGCTCTGTTATCAAATGGAGTTCAAGGAGCGAATCATGAAGCCCGAACTCTGCGGCGGCGCGCTCCTCGACCTCGGAGTATATTCAATCAACTTTGCCCGTATGTATTTCGGCGGCGATTATTCCGATATCAAGTCCAACGTCTGGAAAGGCTCTACCGGCATGGACATCATCAACTCGATGAGCTTCCTCTACAACGACGGCAGAATGGCCAACATTCAGAGTGCCGCCTGTTGCTACAACGACCGTCACGGCGTTATCAGCTGCGAGCAGGGCTGGCTCACGGTCGACAACATCAACTGCCCGATGGAAGTAAAGGTGTATAATAATGAGTATCAGCTGATACAGACCCACAAGGCCCCCGACACCCAGATTACAGGCTACGAGTATCAGGTCTACGCCTGTCAGGACGCCATACGCATGGGAATGCTTGAATCCCACTATATGCCTCACGCCGAGACCCTTAAGATAATGCAGATAATGGACGGCCTAAGAAAGGAATGGGGCGTGGTGTATCCGATGGATTAACTTTTTTTGTTGTTGGTAGAAAAATTCCTTATCTTTGCAAATACAAAAAACAGACTAATCACTATGGGAAAGGAATTCAAGGATATAGACTTAGTACAGCCAGCCAAGGCAGCAGAGCCCGCAGTGGATTTTGCTGTGGAGGAGGATGTGGATGTATTGTCGGCTGATACTGAGTATGAAGACGTAATCCCTCAGGAAAAACTTGACGCATTGCGAAAGAAATACCCTATGCGTTCGCCTGCGGGCTTGGAATATGGGCGAAAGCCTCAGACCAAGGAACAATGGGACGAGTGGGAAGCCGAACTGGAAAGGGAGGTTGCCAATGGAGAGTTCTATACGCCTGAGGAGTTTTGGAAATTAATGAAGGAGGATTACCCGTGGCTTTACGATTGATTGTTGTTTCTCAATTTAGGAGATCTTTGAGCCACACGTCCAATAATGTACCATTATTGTATAGTGCAAGAATATATCGGAAACTTACTGATAAAATCAGGTACTATTTTCTTCATTTGCCTGACAATCCACTTATGGGAATGATAGAACCTGGCACAGAGAATTGCAAAAATGAATATCGTCGTATTGTGATAAAACCATATTTCAAAATGATATATTATATTCAAAATGACGAGATTTATATAGCAGACCTCTGGGACACCCGTCAGGATCCTGATTCTCTTATTGGAAGATTATAACAAAAAATATGTTGCTGACAGATTTTTTACCAACAACAAAGAAAGAATGTGAGTTGAGGGGCTGGACGGATTTGGACGTCATCCTCTTCTCGGGTGACGCGTATGTGGACCACCCCTCGTTTGGCGCCGCCGTAATTGGCCGCACTCTCGAGGCCGCGGGCTACAAGGTGGCCATTGTGCCTCAGCCCGACTGGCACGGCGACTTCCGTGATTTCAAGAAACTCGGAAAGCCAAATCTTTTCTTTGGAATATCGCCTGGAGCAATGGACTCTATGGTGAACAAATATACCGCTAACAAGCGTCTCCGCAGCGAGGACGCATATTCTCCCGACGGCCGTATCGACTGCCGCCCGGAATATCCTACCATTGTTTACAGCAAGATTCTCAGAGAGTTGTTTCCTGACGTTCCGATAGTTTTGGGCGGCATTGAGGCCTCGCTCCGCAGGGTTACGCATTACGACTACTGGCAGGACAAGTTGCGCCCAAGCATTCTCTGCGACTCGGCCGGCGACCTCATAAGTTACGGTATGGGCGAGAAGACTATCATCGCAATTGCCGACGCCCTCCGTGACGGCAAGACTGTGGAGCAACTCCGCGACATTCCCCAAATCGTCTATCTCTGCGATAAGGACGATGTTCCCGGCGGAGTCAGCGACGATGACATTGTGCTGCATTCCCACGAAGAGTGTCTGCGCAACAAGAAATGTGAGGCCGAGAACTACAAGCACATTGAGGAGGAATCCAACAAAATGCACGCTCAGAGGCTCTTGCAGGGTGTCGGCGACAAGTATGTGGTTGTAAATCCGCCATTTCCGCCGATGACCACCGAGGAGATCGACCGCTCGTTCGACCTCCCTTATATGCGTGTGCCTCACCCAAAATACAAGGACAAGCGAATCCCCGCCTACGATATGATAAAGCATTCCGTGAACCTTCACCGTGGATGTTTTGGAGGCTGCGCGTTCTGCACAATCTCGGCTCATCAGGGCAAGTTCATTGCATGCCGAAGCAAGGAGAGCATTATGAAGGAGGTCAAGGAGGTTGTGAAACTTCCTGATTTCAAGGGATATCTATCCGACCTTGGAGGCCCGAGCGCCAATATGTACGGAATGCACGGCCACAATCCCAAGGCCTGCGAGGTTTGCAAGAAACCCTCTTGTCTGCACCCAAAAATTTGTCCGAATCTGGTGACCGACCATTCGGCGCTGTTGGATATATATAAGGAGGTGGACGCCTTGCCCGAGATCAAGAAAAGTTTCATTGGTTCGGGAGTCCGCTACGATATGATTCTCCACAACAGCAAATACGAGGGTTGCAGGGAATCTCAGTTGAAATATGCAAGAGAATTGATAGCCAAGCACGTAAGCGGACGATTGAAGGTTGCTCCCGAGCACACTTCCGACAATGTTCTGTATCTGATGAGGAAGCCTTCGTTCCAACTTTTCTACGAGTTCAAGAAGATTTTCGACCAGGTGAACGCCGAATGTGGATTGCGTCAGCAGTTGATACCATATTTCATATCGTCGCACCCCGGCTGCACCGAGAAGGATATGCAGCAACTTGCCGAACTCACCAAGAAAATGGGCTATCAACTCGAGCAGGTTCAGGACTTTACGCCTACTCCAATGACCATTGCCACAGAGACTTGGTACACTGGCTACGACCCATATACATTGGAGCCTGTCTTCTCGGCCAAGACTCCGAAGGAGAAACTCGCCCAGCGTCAGTATTTCTTCTGGTACAAGGACGAGCAGGGACATTCGCGCAATTTCCAGGGCGGCGACGGCAAGGGTAATTTCGGCAACAATAAAGGTGGCAAGCCTCAGTACGGAAACAATAAAAAATACAACGACAACATTCCGCCTCACCGCGAGAGTGGCAATAAAGGGAACGTTAGTAAAAACAACAAATCCTTCAATCCCAACTTCAACAATAATCAGGGAAAGAAGAAAAAGAGATAATTGATATGGCAAAGCCGGACAATAGTCTGGTTTTGCCATTTATTTTAACCCAAACATACCATTCCCTTAACATACAGCTCGTTTTTTATTCTTATTTTTGCAAACTCAAATATTCTGTGAATACAAGTCCCCGTGTCGGATAATTTGTTTTGGGTTTAATGGTCGGGGGTTCGTATTTTGGACTTTTAATCATTAAAATCATTACAAATGAATTTCGTAGAAATTGGCTTGAAACAGCCTATCGTAGATGCCGTTACCGAGATGGGTTTCGAGCAGCTGACCCCTATTCAGGAAAAGACCATTCCTTTCATCACCAGCAATCAGGGCGACTTGATAGCCTTGGCTCAGACCGGCACAGGAAAGACCGCCGCCTTTGGTCTTCCAGTTCTCAATCAGATAGATATCGACAATCCTGATACTCAGGTTCTTGTGCTCTGTCCTACACGTGAACTCTGTCTCCAGATTACGGGCGACCTCAAGAACTTCAGCAAGTATATGAAGGGCCTCGAGGTGGTTCCAGTTTACGGCGGAAGCAGCATCGAGACTCAGATCAAGCAGCTGAGAAAGCGCTGTCAGATTGTGGTTGCAACTCCAGGCCGCGCCATCGACCTTATGGAGCGCAACGCACTGAAAATCGACACTATACAGTGGCTCGTGCTCGATGAGGCCGACGAGATGCTCTCGATGGGTTTCAAGGAGGACCTCGACACTCTGCTGGCCGAGACTCCCGAGGAGAAGACCGTTCTCCTGTTCTCAGCCACAATGCCTCAGGACATTGAGCGTATGGCCCATTCTTATATGAAGAATCCTCAGGAGATAGCCGTGGCCGCCAAGAACGTGGCCGCCGAGAATGTGGAGCATCATTACTTTATGGTGAAGGCCAAGGACAGATACGAGGCCCTCAAGCGCGTGGCTGACGTTAATCCTGATATCTACGCCATTGTATTCTGCCGCACACGTATGGAGTGCAAGGAGGTGGCCGACAAGCTTATGGCCGATGGCTACAATGCCGACGCCCTCCACGGTGACCTCTCTCAGGCTCAGCGCGACAATGTGATGCAGCGTTTCCGCAGCCGTCATCTCCAGATTCTCGTGGCTACCGATGTGGCCGCCCGTGGTCTGGATGTAAACGACCTCTCGCACGTAATCAATTACAATCTCCCTGACGACCCTGAGGTTTACGTTCACCGCTCTGGCCGTACAGGACGCGCCGGAAAGTCGGGCATCAGCATCAGCATTCTCCACGTAAAGGAGAAGGGCAAGATGAAGATGATTGAGAAAATCTGCAAGAAGAAGTTTGAGCGCAAGCCAGTGCCAGGCGGTCGTGAGATTTGCGAGGTTCAGCTGATGGACCTTATCGACAAGATGAAGAATGTGGAGATCGACGAGGACCAGATTTCGGCATTCGAGCTTCAGATAGAGCAGAAGCTTCAGGATATGAGCCGCGAGGAAATCATCAAGAAGTTTGTATCAATGGAGTTCAACCGCTTTATCGACTATTATCGCAACGCCAAGGATATCAACGTGGAATCAGATGACGAGCGTGGCGGCAAGCGTGACAAGAATGGCAAGGACCGCGACAATGGTCGTGACCGTGACCGCCGTGAGAGAGGCCGCAACTATTCGCGCCTGTTCATCTCCCTCGGCAGCAAGGACCGCATTCTCCCTGGTATGATGATGGGATTCATCAACCGTGTGGTTGACAACCGCGAGGTCTCTATCGGCAAGATTGACATTATGAGAAACTTCTCGTTCTTCGAGATTGATACAGAGCACGTTCAGGAGGTTCTCGACAGTATGCGCAATGCACAGTTCGACGGTATGGATGTTTCAGTGGAGTTGGCCGACAGCAAGGGCCCACGTGGCGGCAAGGACGACCGCGCCGAGCACAAGCCCAACCGTCGTGAGCGTCGTGCCGAGAAGTTCAAGGACATTGCCAAGGATTACGTCCGCGACTACAACAGCCGTGACGACCGTGCGTTCTCATCAGACCGCTATGGAGACCGTGGCAACCGTCGCCGCGATACCGACCGCAAATCCCGCAAGGAGGAGTCAAAGGGCAACGGCCGCAAGGATAGAAACGAGATCCACAGAAAGGGATTTAGAGGAAAATAGTGGAAAGTAGCCCCGGCCTCCACCAATTATGAATAATGGCAGAGGCCGGGGATTATTAGAAATACATTTCGCCACGAAACACGATTTTTGCTGTTTTGTGGCGAATTTTTTTATGAATTTTATTATCTTTGCAACAACAATTCGCAGAAATAATGAACGATAATTCATACAATAGCTTATCAGAATACAATCTGCCAGACAACTGGTCAGAGGAAACCGCGACGTCTTTCGATCAATTGACTGACGCGGTAAAGTCTATCAATACCACAATGCGGGTATCGGCAATGAAAGCCATAAACCGCATAATGACAGTGCGCAATTATATAATCGGCTACTACATAGTAGAATACGAACAGAATGGCAGTGACCGCGCCAATTACGGCGAGGGACTTCTCAAGAGACTTGAACAGAGCGTCAACGAGAAAGGATTGAATGAGACCTTGTTTAAGAATTGTCGCAAATTTTATTTGGACTATCCACAAGTACGTGAATATTTGCTGTTGCAAAAAAGTCCGACGCCGTCGGACTTTTCTGCCCAAAATCCGACAAATAGTATAACATATATTACACCTGCACAAAAATTATTGTCAAATTTATCATTCTCTCACATTGTAGAAATCCTAACCGTGGATGATAAGTTGGGCAGGTTTTTCTATGAATTGGAGTGCATAAAGTGTTGCTGGTCGGTAAAAGAGCTCAGACGTCAGATAAAGACCAATCTGTTCTTCAGGTCGGGAATGAGCCTGAAACCAGAATTACTGATTCAGGGCACTGAACATAACGCAGAGGTTCAATTGTCGATAAAAGAACCATATACATTTGAATTCCTTGGTTTGAAGTTTGACGCACTCTCTGAATCTGACTTGGAAAAGGCATTGCTCGCCAACTTAAAAGATTTTATCCTGGAACTTGGAAAGGGTTTCTGTTTCGAGGCTTGTCAGAAACGTATGATTATCGACGACGAATATTATTTCTGCGACTTGGTTTTCTACAACAGAATTCTTCATTGCAATGTGATAATAGAACTCAAAGATGATGAGTTCAAGCATTCTGACCTCAGTCAGCTGAATGCATACGTATCGTATTTCAGGGAAAATGAAATGCATCCGGGCGACAATCCTCCAGTAGGAATATTGCTCTGCACCCACAAGGGCAAGAAAATGGTGGAATATGCATTGGCCGGTCTCGACAACAAATTGTTTGTTTCAACATATATGCTTACACTCCCCGATGCCGAAACATTGGAAAAATTCATAATCGACGAATTGAAAAAGGCATAACTTTTTATATTTCATTTTCGCCACGAAACACGATTTTTGCTGTTTCGTGGCGAAATTTTTTTGTTGTCTTTCTCGTTTTGTTTTCCTATCTTTGCCGATTATATATAACCGAACTATGAGCGCAGACAACAATTTGATATTGCAGGCGGTGAAGGAAATAAAGACCGCCATTTTGCAGAGCCGTTACATTGCGGCACGTCAGGCAAATGCGGAACAGTTGAAACTCTATTTCGCCGTGGGTGGCTACGTGTCAGCCAATACCAGAGGCAAGGACAAATGGGGAACAGGAGCCATTGAGCAGATAAGCAGTCTCCTTTCAAGGGAATTGCCAGGACTCAAAGGATTTTCGGCAAGCAACATTAGATATATGCGTCAATTTTTTGACGAATGGAATGCTGTCGAAATTCGCCAAACACTGTCTGGCGATTTCAATAGTAATTTACAGTTGCCAGAACCAATTATGGAAATTCACCAATCAGTGATTGGTGAATTTGCAAATGCTTTTCTATCAATTGGTTTTACTCATCACATACATATATTCTCAAAATGCAAAACCCTTGAAGAGCGTTTGTATTACATTCAGGAATGTGCGTCGCATTTCTGGTCTTGCAGGACTTTACTGCAACACCTGAAGGCTGATGATTACAAGCATATCGGCAAAATGCCAAACAACTTTGCTCTTACAATGCCGGATAGCAAACAGGTGTCGAGGGCTGTTATGGCTTTCAAGGACGAGATGCTTCTGGACTTCATAAACATTGAGGAGGAACAAGATCCCGAATGTATCGACGAGCGTGTATTGGAGCAGTCGATTATCCAGAATATCAGGAAATTCATTCAATGTATGGGAACTGACTTCTGTTTCATAGACTCTCAGCACCGTATGATTGAAAATGGCGATGAATTCTACTGCGATCTTCTCTTCTTCAACCGCACGCTTCAGTGTCTTGTGGCCATTGAGCTGAAAAGTGGAAAATTCAAGCCCGCATATTTGGGACAGCTGAATTTCTACCTGACGCTTCTTGATAAATATGAGCGCAAGTCATCCGAAAATCCCAGTGTAGGTATCGTAATGTGTAAAAACGCAAATAAGAGTGTTGTGGAACTCGCCGTAAGGGACTACAACAATCCTATGGGCGTTACAACGTATTCTCTCTCAGGCGATATTCCTGAGGCATACAAGGTTCTTGCGCCTTTATCGAAGATTGCTGACATTCTCAACGGCAGCAATGATTAATCTTTTCGCCACGAAATACGATTTTTGCTGTTTCGTGGCGAAAATTTTTGGTGCGAGGTTTCTTCTAAAAAGCAGTTTTTCTTATCTTTGTCCCGTAAATCAATCACAATCACAAAAATGACAATAAACCTCAAAGAGCAGGACCTTGAACAGCTGGTTCTTATGAGCGACAAGGTTCTCGTAAAGCCCAAATATCCGCAGGAGAAAACCGAGAGCGGTCTTTTCCTGCCACCATCGGTAATCAAGGACAACAAGGTATCTCTCGGATACGTAATAAAGAAAGGTCCCGGCTACGCAGTGCCCGCCACCGGCGAGTACGACGAGCCTTGGAAGAAGGCCGACAAGGTGAAATACCTTCCCCTTGAGGCTCAGCCCGGCGACCTCGCAGTATATATGCAGGCCGGAAGCATCGAGATCAAGTTCAACAACGAGACCTACTACATAATCTCGGCCAACGCGATATTGATGTGCGTGAGGGACGAGGGGCTGTTTAAGTAGGAAGCCTGATAAAAAAAACAAAACCCCACAGCAAATCTCCTTCCTGGAAACATTAGCTGTGGGGTTTATAATATTACAAATAAAAATTTATCTCAACCTGTCCAGGCTTCTCACGTAAGCCTCGTCCTTCAGCACCGATCTCCAGGCCATGAAACCGAGGATGGCGTTTATCAGAGGAAGGATAACTGGCCAGCAGTAGTCAGCTGAAAGCACTTCCTCCTGGAACGACAGAAATCTGTAAAGATACATTACTGCATAGAACCCCAGCGACATAATTATCGATACGAAAGTGAGCTTGCTCTGGAGAATCCTGTTCTTGAAAAGGAATATGATTGCAAAATTAAACAAAGCCATGCCCAGAAGGTAGACCATAAGAGGCCAGCCTGTTATCAGCGTCTCGCTGTTTTGGGTAACGCCATTAGCTGATAAAAGTGCCTCTGTGTTGCCCTCCAGGATAAAATAAATCCAGTCTGTAGGAATCATTATAATGAAAAAAATTCCTATCAAAAACCACCAAATGGTCTGTATTCTTTGTATCATATTAGTTAAGTTTTAAAAATTATTACTACAAACACAAAATTAAAACAAAAAAACTGCACCACAAAACAAGATTTCTATTATTTTTGCAAAAATATTCAGAAACATGACAGACGAGAGCAACAGCATAATAATAAAAGGAGCCAGGCTCCACAACCTCAAGAACATATCGCTCAATATCCCCCGAAACCAGTTTGTGGTGATTACGGGACTCAGCGGATCGGGCAAATCCACACTTGCCTTCGATACCTTATACGCTGAGGGTCAGCGCCGTTACGTGGAATCGCTCTCGGCCTACGCGCGTCAGTTCCTGGGCCGCATCACCAAGCCCGAGGTCGATTACATAAAAGGCATACCGCCCGCCATCGCCATCGAGCAGAAGGTAACCACCAAGAACACACGCTCCACAGTGGGCACCGCCACCGAAATCTATGATTACCTGAAACTTCTCTACGCCCGCATAGGCCGCACCATCAGCCCCGTATCTGGCAAGGAGGTAAGGTGCCATTCGGTGGACGACGTGGTGGATTACGTGCTCACGCTCCCCGAGGGCACACGCATCAGCCTGCTCTCTCCCGTAAACCCACCCGAGGGCCGCAGCCTTGTGCAACACCTCCAGATATTGGAATCTCAGGGACTTAGCCGCATAAAAGTGGATGGCGCTATTATGGAGATATCGGATTTTGTGGCTGTTGTTTCAGCTGATGGCAAAACCTCTGACGTGAGCCTGCTCATCGACCGTTTCAAGCCCAACCCCGCGGCCGATGCCGTATCGCGCATAAGCGACAGCATCCAGACCGCATTCTACGAGGGCGACGGCGAGTGTGTATTGGAGGTGGTATCAGCTGATGGCAAAATAAATACCGAGCGCTTCTCCACCAAATTCGAGGCCGACGGAATCAAGTTTGAACCACCCAGCGTAAACACCTTCACATTCAACAATCCCCTTGGCGCATGCCCCAAATGCAACGGCCTTGGCGTGGTGATGGGCATCGACGAGGACCTCGTAATCCCCAACAAGAGCCTCTCCGTCTATGAGAATTGCGTGAAATGCTGGAGCGGACCCAAGATGGGCGAGTGGAAAAACGAGTTTTGCCTCAAAGCCGCAAAATACAAGTTCCCTATACACACACCATACAACGAACTCACAGAAGATCAGAAAGATATCCTATGGAACGGACGCAAGGGCCTGCCCTGCATCAACGAGTTTTTCCAGATGCTCGAAAAGGATATCTACAAGATACAGAACCGCGTGATGATATCCCGTTACCGCGGACAGACCTCCTGCCCCGACTGCAAGGGATCGCGCCTGCGCAAGGAGGCTACATATATAAAGGTGGCGGGCCGCGGAATCGACGAGATCGTGAAAATGCCTGTGGGCGAGTTGCTTGAATATTACAAGAGCATCAGCCTCACCGAAACCGAGCAGAAAATCAGCGACCGCATAATGAAGGAAATCCTCTCGCGTCTGCAGTTTCTCTGCGACGTTGGTTTGGAGTACCTGACGCTCAACAGATTGTCGTGCACGCTATCGGGAGGCGAGAGCCAGCGAATAAACCTTGCCACAAGCCTTGGAAGCAGCCTTACGGGATCGCTGTATATTCTCGACGAGCCTTCCATCGGTCTGCATCCGCGTGATACTCACCGACTTATAGGCGTCTTGAAGAAACTCCGCAACCTCGGCAACACGGTAATCGTGGTGGAGCACGACGAGGAGATAATCCGCGCCGCCGACCAGATTATCGACATTGGCCCTGAGGCTGGAGTCTTTGGCGGCGAGGTGATGTTCCAGGGCACTTTCAGCGAACTGAAAGACGCACAGCATTGCCTTACAGCGCGTTACCTGACAGGCACCGACAAGATCGAGATTCCAAAACGTCGCAAGTGGGACCCAAAATCTGGCGCTGGAATCACCATCAAGGGCGCCCGTATGAACAACCTCAAAAACCTCGACGTCACCATTCCGCTCCGCATTATGACCGTGGTAACGGGAGTATCAGGAAGCGGAAAATCCTCACTGATAAAGGGAATCCTATATCCCGCGCTTGCTCAGCAGATACTCGACCTCGGCGAGCGTCCGGGCGAGCACGACGGCATTGTAGGCGATGTCAAACTGCTCAACGGAGTGGAGATTGTGGACCAGAACCCCATCGGAACCTCGTCGAGAAGCAACCCCGTAAGTTACATAAAGGCTTACGACGATATCCGCAAACTCTTTGCTGATCAGCCTCTTAGCAAGCAGATGGGCTACACTGCCGGCACATTCTCCTTCAATACCGAGGGCGGACGTTGCCAGGAATGTCAGGGCGACGGCGTAATCAAGGTAGAGATGCAGTTTATGGCCGACGTCACCCTGGTATGCGAGAGTTGTCAGGGCAAGCGCTTCAAGGACGAGACCTTGGAGGTCCGCTACCGTGGCAAGAACGTTTACGATGTGCTCGAAATGTCGATAGATGAGGCACTTTCGTTCTTCGAGGACGACAAGAGCAACCTCACCGCCAAGATTGCGCACAAACTCCGTGTGCTCTCCGACGTCGGCCTTGGCTACATAAAACTCGGTCAGCCATCGTCCACACTATCTGGCGGTGAGAATCAGCGAATTAAACTTGCGTCGTTCCTGCTTTCCGAGAAGAGCGGACAGCATACAATGTTCATCTTCGACGAGCCGACCACCGGTCTGCATTTCCACGATATCAAGAAACTGCTCAAGGCCATCAACGCATTGATAGACAGGGGAAACACTGCCGTAATCATCGAGCACGATCCTGAGATTATCAAGTGCGCCGATTACATAATCGACCTCGGCAAGGAAGGTGGCAAAAAGGGAGGCGAAATCCTCTTTGAGGGCACACCCGAACAGCTCATCAAGTGCAAAGAATCCTACACCGGACAGTTTATGAAGGAATCAGGAAAGATTAAGTAGTTGATTTTATAGAAGTAGATACTTTATAAAAGGTTGATTATTAAAATATTGAAAATTTTTCAGAAAAATCTCTTGTAAAAATTTGGACAAACCGAATAAAGTATCTACTTTTGTATCGCTTTAGAAAAGCAACCCCATTGGGAGTTTAGCTCAGTTGGTTCAGAGCATCTGCCTTACAAGCAGAGGGTCATAGGTTCGAATCCTGTAATTCCCACTTCTCAAATTCTTAAAATTTAAAGTTGTTGGCCGAACGTTCATCGACGGGTGAGTGTTCGGTTTTTTTATATAATATAAATACTATATTTGTGATATCTTAATAACGTATTGCAATACGTTGGGGATGGTTGTGGAAATATATCTTTAGTTATCTGTTTTAATTATTTTTGAATTTACACAAGTGGAAGTTAGCACAGCCATTGGACGTATGGAAATGGTGATATATACCAAAACAAACATTTATATCTTTGAATTTAAACTCTACAAATCAGCCGAAGAAGCTATGAAACAAATTCACGAATGTAATTATGATGTTAAATTCAAGAACGATGGTAGTGTAATAATTAAATTTTGTATTAGTCTATCGTCAGAAACCAGAACAATTGAGAAGTTTATTGAGGAAATGTAATCAGAATAAATCCTTTTTTTGGGTAGAAGAAAAATAAGAAAGATATTATTACAAAAAAGGCTATCTCTTAATTGAGATAGCTTTTTTGGGTCGAAAAAAATGTTTTCTCGGACAGCAACAAAAAAATCTATTCGTATC